>DASVVV010000098.1:0-21229 GCA_036386375.1 Allosphingosinicella sp.
GGCGCCGCTCTTCGAGGCGCACGATCTGCTGATCCTGACCCTCGCCGCGATGGCCGGGATGATCGAAAGCAGCCGTTTCGACGCCGCCCGCATGGGCGCCGTCGCCGAAGCCGGCCACCCCACCGCGACCGACTTTGCCGACTGGCTGGTGCGCGAGGCGGGGCTGCCGGTTCGCGAGGCACATCAGGTCACGGGACGCGCCGTCCGCCTTGCCGAGGAGCGCGGCGTGCCGCTGTGGGAGCTGCCGCCCGAGGCGCTGAGCGAGCTTGATGCGCGGATCGGACCCGGGATTTTCGCTGTGCTTTCGCCGGAGGCTTCGGTTAAGAGCCGGAGCGGCTTCGGCGCCACCGCGCCGGCGCAGGTGAGGAAGCGAGTCGAAGCGGCGAAAAAGATGCTGGGGATGAAGGCATGAAGTGCGCCGCCTGGCTGATCGTCACGTTGACGCTGGCCGGCTGCGGCCTGCGCGAGCCGCTCCGGCCGCCGCCGGGGGGAAGCGTCGCACCGGCCCCGGCCATGGCGCAGCGCGCGCCGACCACCGAGGAGATGCTGACGCCGCCGCCCATCGCCCGCCCCGAACGCGTCGACGAGCTGCTGCGCCGCTCGGAGGAGCGCGAGGACGACCGCTTCGAGCTGCCGCCGCCCGACGTCGCGCCGGGCGAGTTCCCGACCAACGGAAACGAAGAACCCGAATGAAGCCCGTCCGCAAGGCCGTTTTCCCCGTCGCCGGGCTCGGCACCCGCTTCCTCCCCGCCACCAAGGCCATTCCGAAGGAGATGCTGACGGTCGTCGACCGGCCGCTGATTCAATATGCGCTCGAAGAGGCGCGCGAGGCGGGGATCGAGCAGTTCATCTTCGTTACCGGACGCGGCAAGGGGGCGCTCGAAGACCATTTCGACATCGCCTACGAGCTCGAGGCGACTATGTCGGGGCGCGGCAAGTCGCTCGACATCCTCCAGTCGACCCGCACCGCGTCGGGCAGTGTCGTCTCGGTGCGCCAGCAGGAGCCGCTCGGCCTCGGCCACGCCGTCTGGTGCGCGCGCGACATCGTCGGCGACGAGCCATTCGCGGTGCTCCTTCCCGACGAGGTGATGGTCGGCCGGCCGAACTGCCTCGCCCAGATGGTGGCGGCCTATGAGCGGGTCGGCGGCAACGTCGTCGCCGCGCTCGAGGTCCCGGCCGAGGAGACGCACAAATATGGCGTCATCGATCCCGGCGGGCGGGACGGGGCGCTGACCGAGATCAGGGGCCTGGTCGAAAAGCCGCCGCAGGGGAGCGCGCCTTCGAACCTGATGCTCCCCGGCCGCTACATCCTCCAACCGGAGGTGATGCGGGCGCTGGACGCGCATGAGAAAGGCGCGGGCGGCGAGATCCAGCTCACCGACGCCATGGCGAAGATGATCGGGCGCCAGCCTTTCCACGGCTACACCTTCGACGGCGAGCGCCACGATTGCGGCAGCGCGGCGGGCTTCGTCATCGCCAACCTGGCGCTTGCCCTGAAGCGCGAAGACCTGGCGCCGGCGGTCCGCGCGTTCCTCGCGCACGCCTGATGGAAGGCGGGCTCCTCGTCGGCGACGGGCCCGTCCGACGGCTCCCGTTCGAAGAGGCCGCCACTTACGATGGGCCGGGCTTCCTGTGGCTTCACCTGCACGGGCGCGACGAGCACGATCTTTCATTCCTGAAGAGCCGGCCCGACATACCGGACATCGCCGCCAACGCGCTGGTCGCGACCGAAACGCGTCCGCGCTGCGACCGGATCGAGGAAGGGGCGATCGTCAACCTGCGCGGGCCCGGCGACCTCGACCCGCAGGATTCGGACCGGCTCGTCTCGATCCGCATGTGGGTGCGCCGCAACCGGATCACCTCGCTCAGCCGGCGAACGCTCAGCGCCACATCGGACGTCTGCCGGCTGGTCGAAGCGGGGAAAGTGCTCGATCCGGGCGACCTGGTTGCTGCTTTCGCCCGCAACATCAGCCGCGAGCTCGATCCGCAGGTCGCAGCGCTCGGCGACAAGCTGGACGAGTGCGAGAGCCAGCTCGAAACCGGCAATATCTATCGACTGCGGACCACCATCGCCCAGATCCGCTCCGACGCCATCTCCTTCCGCCGCTTCGTCGCGCCGGACCGGGACGCGCTTGTCACCCTCGCCGGGATGGAGGATGTCGACTGGCTCGAGGAGCAGGACCGGCTCCACATACACGAGGCGGCCGACCGTTTCGCCCGGATGGCGGAGGAGCTCGAGGCCGTTCGCGAGCGCGCCGCCTTGCTGCACGAGCAACTCACGGACCTCCGCTCCGAGCAGATCGACCAGCGCTCGCTGCTCATCTCGATCGTCGCCTTCATCTTCCTGCCGCTGACCTTCATCACCGGCCTGCTCGGCATGAATGTCGAAGGCATCCCCTATGCGCGCGAGCCGTCGGCCTTCTGGGGCGTCGTCGGCTTCTGCATCATCGTCGGCATCGCCGTCTTCGCCTGGTTCTACTGGAGGCACTGGCTCAAAAGGTGAGCGATGCGCCGCCGTGCTTCCTGTGCGGACGGCCCCTCGGCCGTCGCGTCGAATGGCACCACCCGGTCCCCCGGTCCCGGGGCGGGCGCGACACCGTGCCGATCCACCCCATCTGCCATCGCACCATTCACGCGACGCTGACGAACAAGGAGCTGGAGCGCGGCTATGCCGGGGCTGCGGAGCTGCGCCTCCACCCTGACATCGCGAAGTTCATCAAGTGGGTAAGGGACAAGGATCCGGACTTCCACGTCCGGACGCGGCGGCGCCTCTGACCGATTCGTCATTGCGAGGAGCGCCGGCGACGAAGAAATCCATGTCCACCGGCTGGATTGCTTCGCCGCGCTCGCAATGACGACCTGTGACGCGGCGGCAGCGCTAGGCCTCCAGCTCGATGTCCCAGTAGAGATAATCGCGCCAGCTGTCGTGGAGGTAGTTGGGCGGGAAGGACCGGCCATGCTCCTGGAGCTGCCAGCTGGTCGGCCGGAACGGGTGGCGACGAAGGTGCAGATGCGCCTGGCGCGGCGTTCGGCCGCCTTTCTTGAGGTTGCAGGGCGCGCAGGCGGTTGCGACATTCTCCCAGGTCGTGCGCCCGCCATGCGCACGCGGAATGACATGGTCGAAGGTCAGCTCCGCCCCGTCGCCGCAATATTGGCAGGAGAAGCGGTCGCGCAGGAACAGGTTGAACCGGGTGAAGGCGGGATATTCGGACGGGCGGACATATTGCCGGAGCGCGATCACGCTCGGCAGGCTCATCTCGAAGCTCGGGCTGTGCACCTTGCGCTGGTACTGGGCGACGATGTCGACCCGTTCCAAAAAGACCGCCTTGACGGCGGTCTGCCACGGCCACAGGCTCAAGGGGTAATAACTGAGCGGCGTATAATCGGCGTTCAGCACCAGCGCGGGGCAGCTTTCGGGATGCCGAAGGAGGTCGGGGTGGTACAAGGCTCAAAGCGCTCCGTTTCATGGAGAATGTCTCCAGAAACCCGCCCCCGAAGCCTGTCGCACTCAGGACGAGGGAGAAATCGGGCGCTTCCGGCCTTCTTCCCCGTGTCCCGCCACGCTTCGCTGCCGCGCGTGACGGCGCAATGACACCAAAGTCTGGATTCGCGGTCAAGCGCTAGATGCACCCGGTAACCCGCTTCGCGCCGAGCCCGACCGGAAGGTTGCACCTCGGCCACGCTTATTCGGCTTTGCTCGCGCATGATTTCGCCCGCGAGAGCGACGGGACCTTCCTGCTTCGGATCGAAGATATCGATCCCAGCCGCGGCCGCCCTGAATATGTCGACGCGATCCTCGAGGATCTGCTGTGGCTCGGCGTCGGGTGGGACGGCGAGATCATCTACCAGTCGGAGCGCCTCGACCTATATGCCTCGGCGCTGGAGCGGCTGAAGCGGGCGGGCCTGGTCTATCCCTGCTTCTGCACCCGCTCGGAGATCGCTGCGGAAATCGCCGCCAGCGCCTCGGCGCCGCACGGGCCCGAGGGGCCGATCTATCCCGGCACCTGCCGGGGCGCGTCACGCGCGGAGCTCGATCGACCGCATGCCTGGCGCCTCGACATGGCGCGCGCCGTCGAGGCCGTCGGGCCGCTCGCCTGGCGCAACGGCAAAGGCGAGGTGAAGGCGGATCCGCAGGCGTTCGGCGACGTGGTTCTGGCGCGCAAGGACGCTCCGGCGAGCTACCACCTCGCGGTCACGGTCGACGATGCCGCGCAAGGGATCACCGACATCGTCCGCGGCCGCGACCTCTACGGCTCGACCCATGTCCACCGCTTGCTCCAGGCGCTCCTCGAACTGCCGGTGCCGAACTACCATCACCACGCGCTGCTGGCGGACGAGCAGGGCCGCCGCCTCGCCAAGCGTCATGGCGCGCCGACGCTTGCGGACCTGCGCGTCGCGGGCGCCGACCCAGAGGCGCTGGCGGCGCAGCTTCGCTCGGCCCGCATGCCGGCTGGATATTCGCTCGTGAGCCCCTAGATAGGCGCAATGGAGCCGCTGCTCGCCATCCTGCTCGTGGTCGCTGCGGGCGCGACTCTGTTCGTGCTCGCCAAGGGGGTGATCGGGATGGCCCAGCAGAAGGACCTGACCGGTCAGCGCTCGCAGGAGCTGATGCGCAAGCGCGTCATGTTTCAGGCGATCGCGATCCTGATCGCGGTGCTTCTGCTGCTCGTCGCAAGCAATTGAGGCGGCCCTGGTCAGGCTCAACAAAATCTACACCCGCACCGGCGATGCCGGCGAGACCGGGCTCGCCGACGGCTCGCGCACCGCGAAGACGGACGCCAGGATCGCGGCGATCGGCGACGTCGACGAGGCGAACAGCGCGATCGGCATCGCGCGAAGGCAGGTGACCGACGAGCGGGCAGCGGCGATGCTCGCCCGGATCCAGAACGAGCTGTTCGACCTCGGCGCCGATCTCGCCACGCCGGGCGACGACTTCGAGCCCTCCGAAATGACGCTTCGGGTCGTGGCGAGCCAAGTCGAGCGGCTGGAGCGCGAGATCGACGCGATGAACGAGACGCTGGTGCCGCTCAGGAGCTTCATCCTGCCCGCGGGCGAGGCGGGCGCCGCCGAACTGCACCTGGCAAGGGCGATCGTCAGGCGCGCGGAGCGTTGCGCGCTGGCCGCGGCGGGCTCGGTGCCGCTCAACCCGCTGGCGCCTACCTATCTCAACCGCCTCTCCGACCATCTGTTCGTGATGGCGCGCTTCGTCGCCGGCCACGCGGGCGGCGAGGTGCTGTGGCAGCCGGGCGCGACGCGCGGCGACTAACCTGTCATAATTTTTTGGTGTAGGGTCGGGCCATGGCAACGCATGCGATGTCCGGCCCGGCCAAGGGCCTTTCCGACCGCTATCAGGCGGTGCGCCGGCTTAGCCTCGACATCGCCGCGCCGCTTTCGGACGCCGATGCGACCATCCAGCCAATGCCCGACGCCTCGCCGGCCAAATGGCATCTGGCGCACACGACGTGGTTCTTCGAAACCTTCCTGATGCGCGACCATGTCCCCGGTTATCGCCTTTTCGACGAGGGGTGGGCCTATCTGTTCAACTCTTATTACGAAGGCGAAGGCGAACGCCACGCGCGGGCTCGCCGCGGCATGCTGAGCCGCCCGTCGCTCGATGAGATCCGCGCCTATCGCGCCCATGTCGACCGGGCGCTGCTCGGCGCTTTCGGCGACCTGCCCCCGGACCTCATCGAGCTCGGGCTGAACCACGAGCAGCAGCATCAGGAGCTGATGCTGATGGACCTGCTCGCCACGTTCGCCGCGAACCCCCTTTGCCCCCCCGCGTGGCCGGCCGCGCCGGCCGCTCCGGCGGCGCTGCCGGGGCCGGCCCAATGGAAGACCGGCCCGGAAGGGGTGGTGGAGATCGGTGCCGAGGGCGAGGGCTTTGCCTTCGATTGCGAGCGGCCGCGCCACAAGGTCTTCCTCCCGCCCCACGCACTCGCGGATCGGCTCGTCACCAATGCCGAATGGCTCGAGTTCATCGCCGACGGCGGCTATGCCGAACCGCTGCTGTGGCTCGCCGACGGCTGGGCCTGGGTGCAGGAGCAGAAGGTGGAGGCGCCGCTCTACTGGCACCGCGGCGAGGGTGGCTGGCAGCGATTCGGCCTCGACGGCCTCCAGCCGCTCGCGCCCGCCGAGCCGGTCTGCCACGTCAGCTATTACGAGGCCGACGCGTTCGCCCGCTGGGCCGGCGCGCGCCTCCCGACCGAGGGGGAATGGGAGGCGGCCGCGGCCCCGGTCGACCCGGCGTCCGGAAACCAGCTCGACCGTGCCGGCCCGGTCCGGCCCACCGGCGCCGGCGGCTGGTATGGCGACGCCTGGACCTGGACGATGAGCGGCTACCTTCCCTATCCGGGCTTCCGGCCGGCGCCCGGGGCGGTCGGCGAATATAACGGCAAGTTCATGTGCTCGCAGATGGTGCTTCGCGGCGGCAGCTGCGCCACCCCGCGCGGCCATATGCGGGCGAGCTACCGCAACTTCTTCTATCCCCACCAGCGCTGGATGTTCGCCGGCCTGAGGCTCGCGAAGGACCTGTAGATGGACGCGGTCGCCTCCCGACCCGCCGTCGACCCCGCCTTCCGTGCCGACGTGCTCGCCGGCCTCGCCGCGCCGATCCCTGCCGTGCCGGCGCGCTGGCTTTACGACCGCCGCGGCTCCGAGCTGTTCGAGGCGATCACCCGGCTTCCCGAATATTATCCCACGCGCCTCGACATGGCGCTGCTCGAGCGGCACTGTCCGGAAGTGGCCGACATCGTCGGGCCCGGCCATGCAGTCGTGGAGTTCGGCTCCGGCTCCTCGGCCAAGACCCCGATCCTCCTGCGGGCCGTCCAGCCGAGCGCCTATGTTCCAATCGACATAAGCGGCGACTTCCTGCGCGAATCCGCGGCTCTTCTCCAGAGGCAATTCCCGTCCGTCCCGATCCACGCGGTCGAAGGCGATTTCATGAAGCGGATCGAGCTTCCGGCCGAAGTCCGCAGCGCACCGAAGCTCGGCTTCTTCCCCGGCTCAACGATCGGCAACCTCGTGCCGCGCACGGCGGTCGACCTGCTGCGCGCGATGAAGGAGACGCTGGAGGACGGTTCGAAGCTCCTGATCGGAATCGACCGCATCAAGGATCTGGACGTGCTGCTCGCCGCCTATAACGACGCCAGCGGCGTTACCGCGGGGTTCAACCTCAATCTGCTCCATCGCATCAATGCCGAGCTGGAGGCCGACATTCCGGTCGATTCCTTTCGCCACCGCGCGATCTGGAACGATGCGATGAGCCGGATCGAGATGCATCTGGAGGCGGTAAGCGACGTCGCCTTCACCGTCTCCGGCCGCCGCTTCGCCTTCGCTGCCGGCTCGACGATCCACACCGAGAACAGTCACAAATATGGCTATCGCGACAGCCGCCTGCTGCTCCGCGCCGCCGGCTGGGGGGTCGTTCGGGAGTGGACGGACGAAAAGGAGTGGTTCTCGATCATCCTCGCCGAAGCGGAGCCGCCTCGCTTCGCCCCCTGATCAGGGGCGCACCACCCGCGCCCGCCAGGTCGTGATGAAGTCGACGGCACCCTGGCACTGGTCCATGTTCTGCTGCTCGACGAGGCGGAAGCGGCGACCGTCCCAGCCGTAGCTCGCCTTGGTGCCGCAATCGCCAAGGCCGCGGCCGCGGGAGAATTCGGTAAGCAGGCGTCGCTCGGCATCCCATTCCGCGTTGATCAGGGTGGGCCGATCGAGATCCTCCATCGCCCATTGGCTGTCGAACTCGGCCTGGCGGAGCCGCGCCCCTGCGCCCTCGCCTTCCATGATGAAGGGAAGGTAGGTGACGTTGTAGGCGCCCGACCCGCACGCAAGCAGCACCAGCGTCTTGCCCGGCTCGAGCGCGACGGTCTCGTGGAGGTCGGGCCCGCCGACCTCCTCCAGCGTGCAGTCCGTCTGCCGCCGCAGCGCCGCGATCTGGGCATCGCTGACCGGGGCGGGGCCCGCCGTCGGCGCCGGCGCGAGCCGGACCTCCGGGAGCGGCGGCGGCGGCGGGACGTGCGCGGCCGGGTGGGCGCCGCGGCGGACCAGCGCCGTGGCATTGTCCAGGCGGCGCTGCTGCTCGTCCATGTAAAGCATCGAGGCCGAAGCGCCCGAGACGGAAATCTCCCCGAGCACCGCGCCGCTCGCGTCGCGCAGAAGCAGCCGCCGCGCCGACCGCATGGCGTCGGCCAGGGCGAGGGTGTCGGCCGGATGGACGATCACGGCATCGCTGGCGGCGATCAGCCGCACCGGCAGCCGCCGCCCGTCCGCTTCGAGGCTGCCGCCGCCCGCTTCGCCGTGATTGATCAGGATCACCGGCTCGGCCGAGGCTTCCGCGCCGCGGCGAAGCGTCAGCGTCACCCGCGGCGTCTCGTCGGCATAAGTGACGAGCCCCACCGCTTGGCAGGCACGGCCATTGTCGCAGCCCACGATCCAGTCGCCGAAGCTGCGCAGCTCGGCCGGCCGCGGCGGCGCCGGCTGCAGGACCAAAGCCAGGAGGAGCGCGATCATGGCCGGAACCTATCCGCCTTCGCCGCGCGGCGGAAGGCGCATTGCCGGCCTTCGCCCGCTTGTCTAGAGCACGGCCAAGCCATTTTCCGGAGAATCCATGCTGCTCGCTTTGATCCAGGTCGCGCTCATCCTGCTGACGGTGCTGTGGTGGATCATCATCATCCAGGCGATCCTGAGCTGGCTGGTGGCGTTCAACGTCATCAACACGCACAACGACTTCGTCCGCTCGCTGCTCTACGCGCTCGACCGACTGACCGAGCCGCTCTACCGGCCGTTCCGCAAGATCCTGCCCGATTTCGGCGGGCTCGACTTCAGCCCGCTGGTCGTGCTGCTGATCATCCTCATCCTTGACCAGCTGCTTCGCGGCGCCGCCCTCGACGTCCTGTCGAGCTATTGATGGCGGCAGCGCTGATCGACGGCAAGGCGTTCGCGGAAGGGCTGCGCGCGCGGGTCGGGGCGGCGGTGCCTGCTTTCGTGACCGCAGCGGGGCGGAAGCCGGGTCTGGCCGTGGTGCTGGTCGGCGAGGATCCGGCGAGCCAGGTCTATGTCCGCTCGAAGGGCAAGGCGACGACTGCCGCCGGCATGGAGAGCTTCGAGCATCGCCTGCCCGCCGCGACCGGCCAGGAAGAGCTATTGGCGCTTGTCGAGGGGCTCAATGCCGACGAACGCGTGGACGGTATCCTCGTCCAGCTGCCGCTGGCGCCGCAGATCGACGACAAGGCCGTCATCGACGCTGTCGACCCCGCCAAGGACGTGGACGGCTTCCACGTCGTCAATGCCGGGCGGCTGGCGGTGGGCGAGAAGGCGCTCGTCGCCTGCACGCCATTGGGCTGCCTGATGCTGCTCAAGGACCGGCTGGGCGATCTTTCAGGGCTGGAGGCGGTGGTCGTCGGCCGCTCCAACATCGTCGGCAAGCCGATGGCGCAGCTGCTGCTCGCCGAGAATTGCACCGTCACCGTCGCCCACAGCCGCACCCGCGACCTGCCCGAAGTCGTATCGCGCGGCGACATCGTCGTCGCGGCGGTAGGCCGGCCGGCCATGATCCGGGGCGAGTGGCTCAAGCCCGGCGCCACCGTGATCGACGTCGGCATCAACCGCGTCGACGGCAAGCTGATCGGCGACGTCGATTTCGCGAGCGCGAGCGCGGTGGCGGGCGCGATCACCCCCGTCCCGGGCGGCGTCGGCCCGATGACGATCGCGGTGCTGCTCCGCAACACCCTGGTCGCCGCCCATGCCCGCGCCGGCCTCGATCCGCCGGAGGGGCTGTGACCGAGCTGTTCGTCTCCGCGCTGGTCACCTTCCTGGTCGTAATCGATCCGCCCGGCTGCGCGCCGATCTTCGCCGGGCTCACGCAGGGTACGGACGCCGCCCACCGGCGGGCGATGGCGATCAGATCGGTGCTGATCGCGTCGGGGATCCTGCTTTTCTTCGGGCTGCTCGGCGAGGATTTGCTGAGCGCGCTCGGCATCTCGCTCTCGGCCTTTCGGATCGCGGGCGGTATCATGCTGTTCCTTATCGCTCTGGAAATGGTGTTCGAGCGGCGGACCGAGCGGCGGGAGAACCGGGCGCAGGAAGTCAGCGCCAGCGACCATGACGACATCTCGGTCTTCCCGATGGCGATCCCGATGATCGCGGGGCCGGGGTCGATCGCCTCGATCATGCTGCTGGTGGCGCGCAGCGAGGGGCTGACGGAAACCCTGCTGGTCTTCGGCGCCCTCCTCCTTACTCTCGTCCTGACGCTGATCGCGCTGCTCGCGGCGGCGCCGCTGATGCGGCTGCTCGGCCACCGGATGGAGGCGATGATCACCCGCATCCTCGGCGTCATCCTCGCCGCATTGGCCGCTCAGTTCGTCATCGACGGCATCGAGCGCAGCTTCAGCTGACCGGCGCCTGCCGGACCACGCGCCACATCCGATAGGGCGAGCCTTGCGGCAGCGCTACCGGCCGCAGCCAGTCGGGCACCTTGCCGGCCGCGAGTTGCGAATAGAAGCCCTGCGGCGCCTCGGAGCGGTAGATGGTCGATTCCGACATGTTCGGGCAGATCAGCACATAATCGATTCGGTAGCGCTCGGCGGTCGCGCGCGCATTGGCGGCGTCGCCGCGCCACGCGCGCATCACGGCGAGGATCTCGCGCGAATTGCGGTGATAGGGGCCGGCAACGGCATTGTGGTGGGTGACGGTGATCAACCGCGGCCCCAGATCGACGAAGGTGAGGACGTTGCCGCGCGGCTGGAGGGCGACCGGGCGGAGCGCCCCAAGCGTCGGGCATCGGCCGTTGGCGACGTTGACGGCCATCCGGTAATTGCTGACCTCGGACGGGAACATCTGGGTGACGTAGCCGGTCGCCAGGCCGGACACGACTAGGAAGGCGACCACGACGCCGAGCACGCGAACGATCATCAGCCGCTGTCGCCGGAACCACAGGATGACGAGCCAGGCCAGCGCCGACGCGCCCGGGATGGAGAGGAGCTGCGCCGCCGGGCCGGCGCGGGTCTGCCAGAGGAGGAGCGCGGCGGCGAGCAGCGCCGGCAGCGCGACCGACAGCCACAGCAGCCGCGGCTCCGGATCCCGCCTGTGGATCCAGAGCATCAGCGCATAGCCGAGCAGGCCCGCGACCGGGAGCGACACCACCATCGCGGTCGTCTGCGCACCGTGCCGCCAGATCGGAAGCGCCTCGCGCACCTTGTCCAGCCACAGCCGCTCGAGCTCGGGATCCGCGCCCTCGAGCCGGCCAAGGCAGTGCGGCCAGAGGAGGACGAAGGCACCTGCCAGCGCCGCTCCGGCCGCCGTGGCCAGCGCGAAGCGGGCGAGACGGCTGCCGGGGCTGAGCATGGCCAGCAGCACGGCGAGGGCGCCGGCCGCGACCATCGCCGAAAGCCAGACCGGCGACAAAGCGTCGCAAACCGGCGCCCGGTTCGCTTCCGAGGCGAAGACCAGGAAGGCCAACGCGCAGCCGCCGCCGAGGCTGACGCCGTAAGCGAACAGGCGGCGCGCCTGGTCCCGATCGAGCATCCAGCGCAGCGCTGTCACGCCCCCCGCGAGCGCGAGATAGAGCAGCATCTCCATGCCGATCGCGAGCGACAGCGCGGTCGTCGCGCCGAGCACGACGCCGCCGCGGGCGCGCTTCGGGTCGGTCAGCGCAGACACCGCCACCGCCAGCAGCGCCAGCTGCCAGCCATGATGGTCGAGCCGAAGCGGCGCCCACATGCCGCGCGCCGAGCCGGCGCAGGCGATCAGCGCGATCGCGATCGCGAAGGCCTTGGGGTCGATCAGCCGCCGGGCGATCAGCGCCAGGCTTCCCATCGCCGCGAGCATCGGCAGCAGCGGCGCCACGGCGACGGCGACCAGCTCGGCCTGGCGGCCGCCCAGCAGCGGCGTGAAAAACAGCTTCAGCCCCGCGATCGGCAGGTCGACGAGGCGGGACCAGTGCATGTCGGCCCCGTAAGGCGGGTTCATCCGATATTGCCGGAGGTCGTACCAACCCTGGCCGCTGAGCAGCGCGCGGACCTGCATCATGCGCATATTGTCGTCGGTATCGCCGAGCGCGAAGCCCTTGATCTGCGCCCAGCGCAGCCACACCATATAGGCCGCCACCGCGAGCCAGAAGAGCAGAAGAAGTGGCCGCCAGTGGCGCGCCAGACGATCCAATCCGCCCTCCCCGACCCGATCCATGCCCGTTTCTTTTCTTTTCAAGCCCCTTGGGGGGCATTAGTCGCTCGCCCCCAAAGGGCAAGCGGGGTTGCGGGCGGCGGATGGAGCGGCTTCGGGAACATAAGGATCTGATCGGGCAGCTGGTCAGGTTCGGCCTCACCGGTGGGCTGCTGACGGTGCTGGTCGCGGCCGGCTATTGGATCGTGGCCGACCGCTTCGGCGTCGAGCCGATGCTGTCCCTGACGCTCAATTTCCTCGTCTTCACCGGGGTCGGCTATGTCCTTCACAGCCGCTTCAGCTTCCGCGGCCACGGCTCGCGCGACAAGGCCGGGGCGAGGACGGTGCGCTTCTTCACGGTCAACGCGATCGGCTTCCTCTCCAACCAGTTCTTCGTCTGGCTGCTGGTCAAACAGCTCGGGGGGCCGACCTGGTGGCCGGTCCTGCCGATCCTGTTCGTGACGCCGCTGCTCACCTTCATGCTGAACCGCCGCTGGGTGTTCGCCTGATGGATTTGCCGCGCACTTCGCTCCCGCTTTGTGGCACAGCGGCGGCGATGGCCGAAGCGCGCCCGCCGATCCTGTCGCTGATCGTCCCGGTCAAGGACGAGGAAGAGGCGATCGCGCCGTTCGTCGCCCGCGTGGCGCCGATCCTCGATGGCCTCTTCCCGGGTGCGGGCGCCGAGCCGGCGTGGGAAATCCTGTTCGTCGACGACGGCAGCGAGGACCATACGCTCGCGGCTATCGTCCAGGCCAACCAGAGCGAGGCGCGGGTACGGGCGATCTCGCTGTCGCGCAACTTCGGCAAGGAAGCGGCGCTGAGCGCGGGGCTCGACCATGCGTCGGGCCAGGCGATCATCCCGATCGACGTCGACCTCCAGGACCCGCCGGAAGTGATCGGGGCGATGCTCGCCAAGTGGCGGGAAGGCCATGAGGTCGTCTACGGCGTGCGCACCAATCGCGAGAGCGACAGCCTGCCCAAGCGGCTGACCGCCGACCTCTATTACCGGGCACACAATTATCTTTCGTCGGACAAGATCCCGGAGCATGCCGGCGACTTCCGGCTGCTCGACCGCTCGGTGGTCGAGGTGATCCGGGCGATGCCGGAGCGCAACCGCTTCATGAAGGGGCTGTTCGCCTGGTCGGGCTTCCGCCAGGCGGCGGTGGAATATGAGCGCGCGCCGCGCGCCGTCGGCTCGACCAAGTTCCGTTACTGGAAGCTGTGGACGCTGGCGCTCGACGGCATCACCTCCGCGTCGACCATGCCGCTTCGGATATGGTCCTATATCGGCGTGGTCATCGCGTTCTTCGCGCTTCTCTATGCCATCTACGTCGTGGCGAAGACGGTCTTCTACGGCAGCGACGTGGCCGGTTACCCGTCGCTGATGGTGGCGATCCTCTTCTTCGGCGGCCTCCAGCTCATTTCCCTGGGCGTGCTCGGCGAATATGTCGGGCGCATCCTGATCGAGGCGAAGCGGCGTCCGCTCTACGTGGTCCGGACGAGGATCGGCCTTCCCGAACCGGAAGAGGGCTGAGTGGAGCGCGCCGTCTTCGATCGCATGGCCCAGCAGGACGCCGTCCACTGGTGGTATGTCGCGCGCCGCCGGGTCCTGCGTGACCTCATCCGCCGCGAGGTCCCGCTCCCGGCGAACCCGCGCATCCTCGAAATAGGCTGCGGGACCGGGCACAATTTCGAGATGCTGCGCGAGTTCGGGCGGCTGGACGCGATCGAGGTCGACGCCGAGGCGCGCGCGCTTGCCAGCCAAAGGCTCGGCCAGGCCGTGTCGTCGGCGCCGCTGCCGGAGCTCAGCGGGATTCCCGACGGCGCCTACCATTTGATCGCGTTGCTCGACGTGCTCGAACATGTCGAGCGGGACCGCGAGGCGCTGGCGAGCATCGCCACCAAGCTCGCGCGCGGCGGGCGGATCCTGGTGACCGTGCCGGCTTATGCCTGGATGTGGAGCGCCCACGACGTCGTCCATCATCATAAGCGTCGCTACTCGAAGCGGCGACTGCGGGCGGTGGTCGACGCGGCGGGGCTGCGGGCGAACCGGATCGGCTATTTCAACAGCCTGCTCTTCCCGCTCGCCGCGGCGGTCCGGCTGGCCGGCAAGGTGAGGCGCAAGGAGGAGAGCGATGACAAGATGCCGCCGGCGCCGCTCAACGCCTTGTTCCGCACGGTCTTCGGCCTCGAGCGTCACCTGGTGGGAAGGGTGCCGATGCCGGCCGGCGTGTCGCTGTTCGCGCTGCTCTCGGCGCGCTCAACCCGGTAGAGGACGCTGGTGCCGCTGCGCCAGACCGGCCGCAGCCCCTTGGTCATCCGCGGATCGTAGCGCGGCGGCGAGATCAGCCAGACATAATCGAACGCCCTGTGCGGAACGAGCTCGAGCGCGACGTCGATCGGCCGCCACACTTCCCAGGGGCATCGGCGCTGGGTGACAATCTGGGTGGCGTCGCGGACGAAGGGCCACCCTTCCATATATTTGACGCGGATCAGCTGCGCGCCGGCCATCGCCCATTGGTCGTTCGAAAAAGCGTGGCGCCTGACGATGGCGAGGCCGGGCAGATGGAGCAGCCGGTTCATCGCCCAGGGCTCGCGGCAATAGCGGCCGACGAAGCTCACCATCCGCGCGCCGTGCGGGACATGATCGAGCGCCGCGAGTTCGCGGTCGTAATTGCGGTCGTAGATCCAGGTGCTGACCGTCGTCCCGGCGGTCCGCACCAGGAAGAAGGCGAAGCCGGCCGTGCCGAGCAGGGTGACGAAGCGGCGCGATCCGCCCTCCGGGAAGCGGATTGCGACCAGGCCGATCGCGAACAGGTAGGGCGCGAGGCGCATGTCGGCATAAGCCGATCCGAACACGATCCGCGGCAGCAGCACATAGACGATCGACAGGAACAGAGCCGAGGCGGCGAGATTGCGCGAATAAGTGATGCGCCGGCTCATCATCGCCCACAGGATCACCGCCGAGGCGATGGCGAGCGCGCCGACGTCGAACCATTCCCAGCGGTCGCGAAGCGCCATCTTCAGCCATTCGAGCTTGCGCGACATGTTGAACCAGTCGAGCGTCCGCCCTTCCCCTTCCGAGCGCCACAGCAGGATCAGGGCGATGGGGGGCGTCAGCGCCAGGCAGTGGAACGCCGAGCGGAAGCCGGAGACGATGAAATTGCGGCCGCGGTCGAACTGGCGGACCAGCTCCGCCGAAAAAGCGAGCACGCCCAGCGTGCCCCAGCCAAAGGCGTGGGCGACCCACAAGAAGACCGACAGCGGCAGGAACAGGCCGGCGCGGAGCCAGAGCTTTCCGAGCCGCGCCAGCCTGAGCCACAAGGCGAAGGCGTTCAGCGCCAGCGCCATCGCCAGCGCGAAATTGACGAAGCCGAACAGGAACGGGAAATTGTAGGCGAAGGGGAGCGCGAACAAAGTGGTGGGCGGCACCCGGCCGTGCACTTCGAACGCGACCCATAAGAGGCCCGCCACCGTCAGCGGCGGGATCAGCAGCACGATCAGCTTCACCGCTGGCTCGAGCCCGATCAGCGGCGCGAGCAGCTCGACCAGGAGGTCGACGCCGAGATTGCCGATCAGCGCCCAGTCGAAGTCGTAAAATTGCCGGAGCGCCGGCGAGTTGGCGAGGTCGAGCTGGACCCGGTAGCGGCCCATGTGGCCGGGCAGGTCGAGCAAGGGCGGCACGTCCGGCCAGAAGAGCGGCACCGCGCTCGCGACGACCAGGAAGACGAGCATCGCCGGATGCTCCCAGAAGGGCCGCGGCTCGCTTTCGCTGCGTAGCTGGAAATGCCCCTGCATCCGCCTCTCGCCCGAGGGAAGCCCCTGCCTTCCCAACTCCGCGTCCGCTTTCAACCGAAAAGCGACGGCGGCCGCGGGGCGCGGTCGGATGGAAGCGAAGGCTCGAGCCCGCGAAAGTTCACGAATGGGCCATGAAACAGGCATTTTCAGCGTGACCTTCGGCGCGGGCGTCGGCGGGTGCGGCGGCGCTGGAGCTCGCGCCGATAAAGGCGGATGAGGGCGTCATCGTCAGGCGAATGGCGGGTGCCGACGTGCCGGCCGCCGCGCATCAGCGGCTTCAGCGTGCCGTAGGAAGCGCGATGCCGGAGCCACTCGGCTGTGGACTTCCGCGGCATGGGCCACAGAGGGGCTAAGGTGGCGTCCCAGGCGGCGGCGAAACTTTCGGCGCCGGGCTTGGCGCGCAGGCGATAGGCGCTTTCGCGCGTCATGCCGACCGCCCGCGCCGCGGCGGCGACGCACCGCCTTTCCGCCAGGGCGCCGATGAAATCGGCCTGCTTCATCGGAGTCCACCCGTCGGCGCGATAGCGCAGCGGGACCGGCGTGAAGGCGGGCACCCCGCGGCGAGGCGGCGGGGGCGAATCGGAGGTACGGGTCATCCGCAAGTTTAGAACATAAAGGGTACGCTGTAGGAAAGGATCTTTTTCGAAATGCCCGCGGGGACCACATGAGCCCGGGCCAGGGTGGCGGATTAGGGCGCGGCGCTCAAGATCATCGGCTCCGACCGAAAGGCGCGAGAGCGTTCCGGACGCTCGTCGACAGGTGCCGTGGAGTAGCCGGAAAGAAATATCCCGACCGCGTAAAGACGCTGATCCGATTCCCGCGGTTTTCGCGCTCTACTGATTGGAGAGAGCGCCGTCCGAGGAAATCAGGCGCGCAGTTGAGCGAAGGAGGAGATGATGGCTTACCGAAGCGATCGGCTGGACGACAGGATCATGCTGGTGCCCGGCCACGGCATGGCAGTCGCCGCGATTGAGATCAGGGCCGGCTATGGCGAATGCCGACTCTGCCCCGACGGATATTGCGGCGAATTCAGGGGCGGCAGCTTCGACACCCATTGCGGCTATTGCCACCACCACAAGGACGACCACCGCTAAACCCGCCGGCCGGGCGATCGAGCCCGTCCCGCCTTTCCAACGGGAGATGATCATGACCGACGCGACACCACCCGCGGCGCCCGGCGCCGCCCTGTCCGGCTTCGATCTCGAGCTGCTCGGCACCAGCATGGCCTCGATCGCCCAGGCCCTCGTCCAGGAGCAGCTCAGGTGGAACGAAGGCTGGAGCAACTGGGCGCGAATGCAGATGATGAACATGCAGCCGCTCCCGCTCGAGGCGAACATGGACTTTCTCAACCGGCAGACCATGCTGATCGAGCTGCTGCGCCGCTTCGAGGAGCCGGGCGAGCTGCTCGCCAAGGCGGGCCAGGCGCGGCTGAAGGAGACGATCGCCGAATATATCGCCGGCTTCGGCCGGCTCGTCGAGACCACGAAGACGACGATGGGCGCGATGCAGGAGGACAATATGAAGACCCAGGCGGCGATCGCCGGCATCCAGAACAAGATGTTCGAGACCAACATCAACGCGGCCAAGGCGAATTACGAGCTTCAGCAGCGCACCGGCAACGTCATCCTGGAATCGGGGGCGAAGACGATCTCCGAGCGGCAGGCGAGCTTCCAGCGGATCAACGATTCCATCGCCAAGGCGCTGAAGGGCGATCCCTACGGCTTTTGACCGGACCTGCCGACCGCGGGCGCGGTGAACGAAGAGCGTCAGGCAGTTCGACCGACCGGTGCGCGGCAGCGGCGTCGCCGCCGGCAAGATCACGGCAACGCAAATGACATGAGGGAGATCGGGACATGGACGCAGCAAGATGCAGCGAGGCGCGCGCCCAATATGCGGAGGCGACGGCCCGCCTGGAGAGCAACACCAATATATTGAGCGGAGCGGTCGCGGCACAGGCCCTCGCACTGGCCAGCCGGGCGGCGCTGTCGCTGAGTCAATCCGACGTGGAGGCGATTGGCGCAAGGCTTCAGCAAGCCAGGGACGCCATGCTCGTCACGCGCGGCGGCGACGACGTCGGGGCGCTCGCGGAGAACGTCGCCAGGCTTGAAGGGCAGCTGGCAAAAGCGAAGGAGGAGGCGGAGGCGAGGCGGCAGCTCGAGGCTCAGCTTGCCGATCTCGACGCGAAGATCAGAGACGCCAATTATCAAATCGAAGTTCAGACTTCTCGCGCCAGCGCCGCCAAGACTGAAATGGACCTTTACTGCCAATGAGGGTCCGAGTCCGAAGGCCGATCGGCGGACGTGGAGGGCGCCGGAAGCGGCGGGGCGTTCGGGAGCGGCTTCTCGGTTGAGCCATGGTCCTTGCGCCGCAAAGGGTACGCGCGGACGGGATTCGCGGCTGCACGCGCCGGATTTGCGCCCGGCGCGTGCTTTTCGCTCAGGGGGCGAACCGCGCGGGCCACCCAAGCACCACCGGCCTCGCCATGCTATGCGCGGACGCATCACGGAGCTTCGCCATGGGCAATTTCATCCAGATCACGCCGTTCATGCATGTACCGGACCTCGCCGCGGCCGTCGCCTTCTTCGAAGATGTGCTGGGCTTTCGGACGATCGTCCGGATGCGCGATTACGCCTATCTGCACCGGGAGACGGCGGGCATCCGGATCATGCAGAATCGCGGGGAGGACGGCGCGCCGCCGGGCAACCGGCGCTTCGCTTATTATGTCGACGTCAAGGATGTCGACGCGCTTTATGCCGAGCTGAAGCCGAAGCTCGCTCTCCTGCCCGACGGCGACGTGCACGGGCCGGCGGACAAGCCTTACGGCCAGCGCGAGCTGCTGGTGCTTGCGCCCGACGGCAACGTCATCGCCTTCGGCAGCGAGATTCAGGCGCCCGACGGGGCGGCCCGCTAGTCGCTGATGTGGGCGCGGCGTTCCGCCTCGGGGCGGGCGAGGCCGTCTTTCTTCGCCTGCAGCCGCTCGGTCGAGTGGCTCTGCCACCTGGTGGCAATGTGCCGGGTCAGGCCGGTTGCCAGTCCTCGCGGCGCAGCTCCCAGATATCGCACGCTTCCCGGAAGGGTGTGAACTGCTCCGCGGTGCGGCGCTCGCCCACGCGCTCGGCGACCCTCTGGCTCGCGACGTTCTGCGGATGGATGATCGAGACGATGCGATCGAGATCGAAGGTGCGGAACGACCAGTCGATGGCCGCGCGCGCCGCCTCGGCGGCATAGCCCTTGCCGCGCGCGGAGCGGGTGAGGCCCCAGGCTATCTCGAAGCCGGGCCAGCCCTCCGGCGCGAGCGGCCCGATGCGGCCGACGAACGCGCCGGTCGAGCGCTCCTCGACGACGAACATGCCGTGGCCGAGCAGCTGCCAATGGCCGACGAGGAAGGCCATCTCGCTCCACACTTGCGGCGCGTCGAGCGGCCGGCCGCGGCGCGTGATGAAGCGCGCCGTGTCCGGGTCCGCCATCATCGCGGCATAAGGCGAGAAGTCCTCGGCGCGCCAGCCGCGCAGGATCAGGCGCGGCGTCTCGAGCGTCGGAGCGGCAGGCGTGGCGAGCATCGGCGGAGCGTCGCACCTGGCTGTGGCGGAATTCAGGCGGCGGGCTGCGTCAGGTCGGGCGTCCCGGCTCGGAGCGAGGAGGAGGGTGGCGGCATCCCCGCCGGCGCCGGTGGAGGCGACGAGCACCCGGCGTCTGTCCTGCTCGGGCCGATGATAGAGCCTCCATTGCGCCTTCAGGGGACAGCGGACCTCCATGATTCTTCGGCGCGAGGTCTAGCCGAGCTTCCCGTGAACCAGCTGATCGCCTCATCCAAGACGACGGATGGATCGTGGGCTGCCCTCCAGTATGTCGATTCCACACCACCCCGCTGGACGTCTCGCTCATCTAGTCGACGGAGCCTCTCGGGCTCGAACTGGGCCTAGCACGGGACTCGCGCACGACTGCGGTGCGAATCATCACGGCCGTGGCTTGGGATTCCAAGCAACGCCATACATGTGCCCGGGAAGAGGGCTTTCTACCTCCATTCTGACCGACAGATTGCCACCAAATTCATCTACTCTGAGAGTGGCACGTTCAAGCTCGCTTTTCACTTCATAATCAATGCCGCGTGTGTGACTCCCAACAAAGGGCACTAAATCCCGCTTTAACAATCCACTCTCGCGCGGGAACCGCCACTCTATTATGCCACGCCGCGTTCTATGGACAAATAAAAGACCATCTGCACACGCGTAATCTCCATCATCTAGATGTATCTCAGCGCCTGCTATCACTTCATCTTCCCAGACGGGATTGATGTACCGTGATGATGCGACAATTGAATATTCAATAAAGTCGCCGGGCTCAGCTGGGGGATTCGGGCGAAGAAAAACCTGAATAACGGTTGGAGACTCAGTTTGAACTGTTTTTTCAAGCGTGATGCCTCTGGAGGAGTCAAGAAGCTCCATCGACCACCTCGCGTCAGCAGATTCCTCCGGCACATTCGGCGGCAAACTGGCCCAAACTCCGGATGAGAATGCGCGTCGCGACACCTGAGTGTAGACGAGCTTCTTAGTCGTGTGGTAGGTCCACAGAAAGTCGCCATTTGCGTGCCTTAACTCGACTAGGTGGTAAAGGTGCTCTGCGTAGGCATCTGACACTCCCTGCTCGATTTCTGACTTTATGGATCCAGCAATGAAGTCGCGCAGATCGTACAACGCCTTCGTGGCTCGTTCGACAAAACCGGGGTTAAATAAGTCGTCCCTGCTGAATTCGAGATATGTCCCGAAGTTCGACTTAAACCCGAGTAGAGACACTCCTCTTTCTACGAACATTAATACAGGTATATCCTTGCCATAGGCGAAGGAGATTTCGTCGTGTACGGCTTGGGGCATGATAAACCCGCCATCTTTTAACTCGGCTCTCCGTGTGCATATCGCAACCAGCCCTTCAGAGGACGATATTTTCCTCTTGGCTACGTCCGGTGGGGTCAATGCGGAGGCCGTTGATACGTTCGTCGGCTCAAGGTCAAGGCCCTTACAGATTCCCAAGAAAAACCCAGCGACGTGTTCATCTGGCTCATCGAAGGAGCAAGAGAAGAAAATCTGGATCTTGGACAACAGCCGCTCCCAGCCTCAAAAGAGGTGGGAAGCCATACCACGCGCCCCGCTCCACCGCGAGGGGCAGAGAGGTAAAAGTTGTGCGGCGAAAGCTGGTGCGTACTGCGAGGATTATCACGGAAGAGCCGCCAGAACCGGGTATCCGCTCCTACTTCATTGGTCCTGCGTATTCG
>DASVVV010000099.1:0-6634 GCA_036386375.1 Allosphingosinicella sp.
AGGAACAGCCCCTCGCGCCGCCGATTCTTCTTGTCGCGAAGCCCGCGCGCCTGCTTGACCAGAGGGTTGGAGAATGCGGTGATCTGGCGCGGCACGCTTCAGGCGTCTTCGTCGAAACGGGCCTCTACCAGCTCGGCCAGCCGGTCGACCGCCTGCTCGGCGCCGAGCCCGCTGGCGCTGATGGTGATCGTGTCGCCGCAGGCCGCGCCCAGCATCATCAGCCCCATGATCGACGTGCCGCACACGCTTGTGCCGTCCTTCTCCACCTCGACGGCGGCATCGACCTGCGAGGCGAGCGTGACGAACTTCGCGCTGGCGCGGGCGTGGAGGCCGCGCTTGTTGCACAGCGCGACGGTACGGCTGACCTTGTTCAGGCGGCCGCCTCCCCGAGAATCTCCGAGGCGACCGAAATATATTTGCGGCCGGCCTCACGGGCCGCGGCCACGGCGGCACGCACCTCCATCGTCTTGCGCGCGCCCTCCAGCCTGATCAGCATCGGCAGATTGACCCCGGCGATGACCTCGATGCGCTCGGTCTTCATCAGCGAGATAGCGAGGTTGGAAGGCGTTCCCCCGAACAGGTCGGTGAGGACGATGACGCCGTTGCCGTCGTCGACCTTGGCGATCGCGGCGGCGATGTCGTCGCGGCGCGCCTCCATGTCGTCGTCGGGGCCGATGCAGACCGATTCGATCCGCTCCTGCGGCCCGACGACATGCTCCATGGCGACGACGAACTCGGCCGCGAGTCGGCCGTGAGTCACCAGCACCAGACCAATCATTCAACCATCCTGAAAGCCGTCGTCCGCCCCGGTTGCTGCCGAACGTGTCTCAGCCGAGCCTGCCCCTGCGGTTCGCTCGATGCCGTCGCGCGGCGGCGTTGCGAGATCGCGATGTTCCACCGTGGGGGAAAAACCCGCCTCGCGCAAGCGCCTGGCCACGCGATCAGCGACGTGGACGGAGCGGTGCCTTCCGCCGGTACAGCCGAAGGCGACCGACACGTATGCCTTTCCACCGGCGCGGTAGCGCGGGAGCAGGGCGAGAAGCAGGTCCTCGATCCGGGAAAGCGAATCCTCGTACACCTCGTCGCCGGCAATGTGGTCGCACACCGCCTGATCGAGTCCGGTTAGGTCCCGCAGGCCCTTTTGCCAGTGCGGGTTCCGGAGGAAGCGCATGTCGAAGACAAGGTCGGCGTTGCGCGGCACGCCGCGGGCAAAGCCGAACGAGATCACGCTCAGCGCCGGCGCATCGACTTCGTCGCCGCCGAACCGGTTGCGGATCTGCTGGCTCAAGAGGTTGGCGTCGGTGTCGGTCGTGTCGACAACATGGTCGGCCCAGCGCTTGAGCGCGGCCGTCATCTCCCGTTCCTCCGCGATGCCGTCGGTAGCGGGACGGTCCGGGGCCAGCGGGTGCCGGCGGCGCGTCTCGGAGTAACGGCGCAACAGCTCGGAGCCCGCGCAGTCCAGATAAAGCGTCTCGATCGGCGCCTCATGCTCCTTGGCGAGCCGCTTGATCTGACGGACGATCCGTTCGGCGTCGAAGCCTCGGGTGCGGCTGTCGAGGCCGATGGCCAGCGGCCGCTGACGCTCGGCTCCCACGGGCAGCGGCGTCGCTAGCAGGTGATTGAGGAGTGACAGCGGCAAATTGTCGACCACTTCCCAGCCGGCATCCTCGAGCGTCCTGAGCACTGTCGATTTGCCGGCGCCGGACAGGCCGGTGACGAGCAGGATCCGCTTCGGGTCGGCCGAACGCGCCACTAAAGCCTAAGCCCCAACACGTGGATCGCGGCTTCTACCTTCAGCGGCGCGGACGCCTCAAGCGCGGCGAGACCCACGACCGGGACCTCCAGCCCGGCCACGGTCCGTCCCAGGTTCTCCTGCGGCACGCGTTGCGGCACCTCGTCGAGGTCGACAAACAGCGCCACCGGCACGTCCCGAACCGGCTCGAACTCGAGGATGCCGAGGCCGCGCACCTCGATCTTGCCTGCAATGTTTGCCGGTGCTTCCGCGAGCAGCCGCCCTTCGACGCGGCGCACGAGCGTGTAATCGTCGCTGACCAGCCGGGCGCCCCGGTCGATCAGGCGAAGCGCCAGATCGGATTTGCCGCTTCCAGAGCGGCCGCCGATCAGCACCGCACGATCGCCGACGGCGACGCAGGAGGCGTGGACGGTCTCCGATGAAAGGGCGGCGGCGCTCATCAGCCGGCCTCCGGCAAGCGCAGGACGAAGCGCGCGCCCGAGCGCCCGTCATGGCGGTCCTCGACCTCCACCCGGCCGCCATGGCCTTCGGCGATGGCGCGCACGATCGCAAGGCCGAGCCCGGAATGGCGGCCGAAATCCGCGTCGGGGCGGAGGCTGTGGAAGCGGTTGAAGATCGCCTGCCGAACCTCGGGCGCCACGCCCGGGCCTTCATCCTCGATACTCACCGTTACCTCGTCCCCGAGCTGTGCCGGGCGGATGTCGACCAGCCCGCCGTCGGGGGAGAATGAGATGGCATTGTCGACGAGGTTGTCGATCAGGCGCGCCAGCCGCGATTCGTCGCCCATCACGACCGCGGTGCCGGTACGCGGCCGGGCGAAGGCGATCTGCACGCGGCCCTCGGCCCGCGCCTCCCACAGCGGCAGCAGCGACTCGATCAGGGTGCCGAGGTCGACCGGTTCGAAGCGCGCCCGCGACAGCTCGGCGTCGAGCCGTGACGTCTCGGCTATGTCCACCACAAGCCGGTCGAGCCGCGCGACGTCGTCGCGAACGACGTCGAGCAACTGGCGGCGGAGCGATGGATCCTCGATACGCTCGAGTGTGTCGACCGCGGAGCGCAGCGAGGCGAGCGGGTTCTTGAGCTCGTGCGTGACGTCGGCCGCGAAGGCTTCGGTTGAATCGATGCGCTGCCGGAGGCTTTGCGTCATGTCGTAGAGGGCGCGCGCGAGCAGACCGATTTCGTCGCGGCGGGCAGGAAGGATCGGCACGTCGACCTCGCGAGCGCGGCCCAGCCGGACCCGGTGCGCGGCCAGCGCCAGCTTGCGAAGCGGATTGGCTATCGTGCGCGCGAGGAAGCGCGACAGCAGGATCGACAGGAGCACGGTGCCGGCCAGGATGAGGCCGAGGGAGAGCCGTTCGGCGCGGACGATCTGGCGGATGTCGCGCGCGTTGAGCGTGAGCAGAAGCACGCCGTCCGCCTCGCCTGCGATGGCCCGCGCGGCGCTGATGTAGGGCGTTCCCTCTGGCGCTCGCCGGATTTCGGTCACGGTCGCCCCCGCGGCTAGCGCGCGCTGCGCTTCGGGCCAGGCTTCCAGAACGTCCTGCGCCGGAGGTTCGAACAGCGGCCGGCGAGGCGCGCCGACAATGGCGTCGAACGCATTGTCGAGGCCGAGGGCGATGCCGCGATACCAAGGCTCCTCGGCCGGGTCCTTGAGCTCATAGGTCGGAGGGCCGCCGTCCCAGCTGTCGGCCGTCTTGCGACCGTCGCGAGCATAGACCCGCAGCCGCGTCCCCGAATCCTGACCCAGCCGGACGAGAACCGGCCGCCGCGCCTGCTCCGGAAGCACCGCAAGCATGTGCGCGATCATCACCACTTCCGATATCGACTGCTCAACCTGCGCGTCGGTCAGGCGGCTCCTGAAGCCGTCGAGATAGAAAATGCTCCCCGCCAGAATGGCGATGGCGAAGATGTTGACGGCGAGGATCCGCTGGCGCAGCGACAGCCGCCGCGACCAGCTCAATCGCAGGTCGCGGTCCTCATTCCTCGGCAAAACGGTATCCGACGCCGTAGAGGGTCTCGATCGACTTGAAGTCACCATCGACCTCACGGAACTTGCGGCGCATGCGCTTGATGTGGCTGTCGATGGTGCGATCGTCGACATAGATATCGTCCTGATAGGCCACGTCCATGAGTTGATTGCGGGTCTTCACCACGCCCGGCCGCTGCGCCAGGGCTTCGAGGATCATGAATTCGGTGACGGTCAGCGTCACGTCGCGACCGTCCCAGCGCACGCGGTGGCGCGACGGGTCCATCCGAAGCCGGCCGCGCGCGATTTCCGCGACTTCCGGCTCGGCGCCTTCCTCGGGCTGGGCGCGCATCTCGGTACGCCGCAAGACGGCGCGGAGGCGGGCGATCAGCAGGCGCTGGGAGAAAGGCTTGGTGATATAGTCGTCAGCACCCATGGCGAGGCCCAGGGCCTCATCCAACTCCTCGTCCTTCGAGGTCAGGAAGATGACCGGAAAATCGCATTTCTCGCGCAGCCGGCGGAGCAACTCCATGCCGTCCATGCGCGGCATCTTGATGTCCAGCAAAGCGAGGTCCGGTGGATTCTCGACCAGCGCCTTCAGCGCGGCCTCGCCGTCCGAGTAAAGACGCGTCGCGAACCCCTCCGACTGGAGCGCTACCGATAGCGAGGTCAGGATGTTGCGGTCGTCGTCGACCAGAGCGATCGTCACCGACATGGCCGCATCCCTTGCCCAGCGCGCCGGTTTAGCCAAGGCTGTCGGAGCGCGCCACCCTTTGACGCGAAGGGCCCCCTTCGATAAGGGCGAACGAACATAACGGACGTCCCGCGGTTGGGCGTCTGCACCGCCGTATCCAGGGGAGTAAGCGTGACCGACAGAGTGCCGAGGTTCGATCTCAGCCACCAGGGCATCGATACGCCCGCGCAGATTCACTGGAATCTGGGGACCGCGCCGCTGATCGAGCGCGCCGTCTGCCGCGGCGAAGGCGTGCTTGCGAAAGAGGGGCCGCTGGTGGTCGCCACCGGCAAGCATACCGGCCGTTCCGCCAGCGACAAGTTCATCGTGCGCGACCGCGAGACCGACGGCACGATCTGGTGGGACAATAACAAAGCGATGTCGCCGGAGCATTTCGCCGCGCTGAAGGCCGACTTCCTCGCCGCTCTGGGGGCGAAGGAAACTTTGTTCGTCGCCGATCTCTATGGCGGCTCCCAGCCCGAGCACCGGGTGCGCGTTCGCGTCATCAACGAGCTCGCCTGGCACAACCTCTTCATCCGCACCTTGCTGGTGCGGCCCGCGGCGGGCGAGCTTGCCGGCTTCGAGCCCGAATTCACGATCATCGACCTGCCGAGCTTCGCCGCGGACCCGGAGCGCCACGGCACCCGTTCGGAGACGGTGATCGCGGTCAACCTTACCGAGAAGCTGATCCTGATCGGCGGCACCGCTTATGCCGGCGAGATGAAGAAGTCGGTGTTCGGGGTGCTCAATTATCTGCTTCCCGCGCAGGGCGTCATGCCGATGCACTGCTCGGCCAATATCGGCCCGAACGGCGACACCGCCGTCTTCTTCGGCCTTAGCGGCACCGGCAAGACTACCCTCTCGGCCGACGCCGCGCGCACCCTGATCGGCGACGACGAGCATGGGTGGTCGGATACGGCGGTGTTCAACTTCGAGGGCGGGTGTTACGCCAAGATGATCCGGCTTTCGCCCGAGGCGGAGCCGGAGATCCATGCGACGACGCGGCGGTTCGGGACGGTGCTCGAGAACGTCGTCATCGACCCGGAAACGCGTGAACTCGACCTCGACGACGCCACGCTGGCCGAGAACACCCGCGGCGCCTACCCGATCGACTTCATCCCCAACAGCTCGGCCGACAATCTCGGTCCGGTCCCGAAGAACGTCATCTTCCTCGCCGCCGACGCCTTCGGCGTGCTGCCGCCGATCGCCCGACTGACGCCGGACCAGGCGATGTACCATTTCCTCTCCGGCTACACCGCCAAGGTCGCCGGCACCGAAATCGGTGTCACGGAGCCCGAGGCGACCTTCTCGACCTGCTTCGGCGCCCCCTTCATGCCGCGCCACCCGAGCGTCTACGGCAACCTTTTGAAGGCGCGGATCGCCCGCGGGGGCGTCGACTGCTGGCTGGTCAACACCGGCTGGACCGGCGGCAAATACGGCGTCGGCAGCCGAATGCCGATCAAGGCCACGCGCGCGCTCCTGAACGCCGCTCTCGACGGCAGCCTCAAGAATGTCGAATTCCGCCGCGACCCCAATTTCGGCTTCGAGGTCCCGGTCAGTGTGCCCGGCGTCGACGCCGCGATCCTCGATCCGCGCGACACTTGGGCCGACAAGGCCGATTACGACGCCACCGCGGCCAGGCTGGTCGGCCTGTTCAACGACAATTTCGCCCGCTTCGCCCCCCATGTCGACGAAGGCGTCCGCGCCGCCGCCCCGCGGGCCGGCGGCGCCCGGCAACGCCAAGCGCAAGCCCAGCCCGAGGTGACGCCCGCCTAGCGCAACAACCCCCTCACCCTGACCCTCTGCCGCAAGCGGAGAGGGAAAGAACGACAAGGGAGCGTGCCGGCGACGGCGCGCTCCTTTTCTTTTTGGCTATCGGAGGATGGAGAAGACCGATGACGACCAAGACCCACGAACCGCGGCTGTTCGCCGCCGACGCGGCCATCCGCGGCCTCGGCGAGCGGATGATCGGCCGCATTTTGCCGCGCGCGGAATGGACCCACGAGGCCCATCTCGCCACCTGCGCCTGGATGATCCTCGAGCGGCCTGACATCGTGCCCGAGCGGGACCTCCCCGACCTCATCCGCCGCTACAATGAAAGCGTCGGCGGGGTGAACAGCGATACCGAGGGCTATCACGAGACCATCACCCAGGTCTCGATTCGCGGCGTCCGAGCGGCGCT
>DASVVV010000100.1:0-8987 GCA_036386375.1 Allosphingosinicella sp.
GGGCCCCGCGCGCGCGGTCCGCTGCACACGCCAGACAGCGGCATGTCGGGCCGGCTTACACCTCGCCTGCTGGCCACGGGGCGGATCGGATGATCCGCGTCTTCAAACATTATGTGCCTTATGCGGTGCTGATCCTGGGGCTGCTCGACTTCCTGCTGCTGGCGGCGAGCGCCGAGCTGGGATGGATGCTGCGCGAGTGGCAGCTGGCCGGGGAGCTCGACCCGGAGACGGCGCGGCTGCCCAAGCTGCTTGCCTTCGCGCTGGCGACGCAGGGCGCGATGGTGGCGGTCGGCGTCTATGCGGTGCAGGCGCTGCAGTCGGTGCGCTTCGCGGTGGCGCGGCTGCTGGTGGCGGTGGCGCTCAGCATCCTGCTTTTGTCGCTGCTCTTCTTCATCCTGCCGACCGTCACCTTCTGGCGATCGAGCCTGCTCTACGCCACCTTCCTGGCATTGGGCTTCATGATCTTCGTCCGCGTGCTGCTTCGCGACGTGCTCGGCGGGCCGCATTTCCGGCGGCGCGTGCTGGTGCTGGGCGCGGGGCCGCGGGCGGCGCGGGTCGAGGCGCTGGCGCGCTGGTCGGGCGCCGGCTTCGCAGTCGTCGGCTTCGTGGCGATGAACGACGGGCCGCCGGCGGTGGCGAGCGCGACCAACCGGGCCGACATTCCGAGCCTGCCGCGCCACCTTCTCAAGCTCGGCGCGGTCGAGGTCGTGCTGGCGCTCGAGGAACGCCGCAACTCGCTCCCCCTGAACGACCTGCTCAGGATCAAGACGACAGGGGTCGAGGTCCACGAATTCTCCAGCTTCCTGGAGCGCGAGACCGGACGGGTCGATCTCGACAGCCTCAACCCCTCCTGGCTGATCTTCTCCGACGGCTTTTCGGCCGGGCGGAGGCTGTCGAGCCTCGCCAAGAGGCTGTTCGATCTTGTCGTCAGCTTCGTCATCCTGGTGCTCGGCGCACCGCTGATCGCGCTCGCGGCGCTGGCGGTGAAGCTCGAGAGCAAGGGCCCGGCCTTCTACCGTCAGCGCCGGGTGGGGCTTTACGGCGAGACGTTCGACGTGGTGAAGATCCGATCGATGCGGGTCGATGCCGAGGTCGGCGGAACCGCGGTCTGGGCCCAGAAGGACGATCCCAGGGTGACCCGCGTCGGGCGGGTGCTTCGGACGCTCAGGATCGACGAGCTGCCGCAGGCGTGGAGCGTCCTCAAGGGCGAGATGAGCTTCGTCGGGCCGCGCCCGGAGCGGCCGCAATTCGTCGCCGACCTCGAGGCGCGCCTGCCTTATTATTCGGAGCGCCACGTCGTGAAGCCGGGCATCACCGGCTGGGCGCAGATCAACTATCCCTATGGCGCGTCGATCGAGGATGCGCGCGAGAAGCTCGAATACGACCTCTATTATGCCAAGAATTATTCGCCCTTCCTCGACATCCTCATCCTCCTCCAGACGCTGCGAGTGATCATCTGGCCGGAGGGCGCGCGATGATCCTCGCCTTCATCGCCTTGTGGAGCCACCTGCTCGCGGCGCTCCTCTACGGCGCGCTGGCGGTGTTTCAGCTGCGCCACTGGAACGGCGACCATCTCAACCGGCCGCTGATCAGCGCCTTCGCAGTGGTGTCGGTCTGGTCGATCTTCGTCGCCCTGCTGGGCGGCTACGACCTGCTCGCCCAACTGGCCGAAAGCGCGCGCAACCTCGCCTTCCTCGCCTTCATGTACGGACTGATGCAGAGCGGCGGCGCGGCCGCCGGGCAGCAGCAAGCGGTGAAAGCGGTCTACGCCGCCGTCGCCGGAGTGATCGGCCTCCAGATCGTCGTCGGCGGGGTGATGCCCGAATATCGGGCGATCCCCATCGTCTTCGAGACCCTGGTTTCGACCAGCCAGATCCTCGGCCTCACCATCGCCGCCGGCTCGCTGATCCTGGTTCACAACCTTTACGGCCAGGCGGCGCCCGGTTCGCGCGAGGCGCTTCGCTACCCGATGATCGCGCTGGGCGCGATGTGGGCGTACGACCTTCACCTCTACACGGTCGCTTATTTCAGCCGCGGCGGCGCCGCCGACCTGTTCGCGATGCGCGGCGCGATGCTGGCGATGTTGGTGCCGCTGTTCGCGCTCGGCATTCGCGGTGCGTCGGTCTGGAAGGTGCAGGTGTCGCGCGCCGCAACCTTCCAGTCGCTCTCGGTGATCGCGATCCTCGCTTATCTGATTGCGATGATGTCGGCCTCGCGGGCGATGGAGATCGTCGGCGGGGAATGGGGGCGGGTGGCCCAGCTGGGGCTCGTCATCGCGATGACGGCGGCCGCCCTGGTGCTGCTTCCTTCGGCGCGAGCGCGGTCCTGGGTCAGGGTCACGGTCGCGAAGCACGTCTTCGAGCATCGCTACGACTATCGTCAGGAATGGCTTCGCTTCACCGACACCGTCGGGCGCGAGCGCAAGGACGGCACGCCGCTCGAGGAACGGGTCGTCAAGGCGCTGGCCGACATTGCCGGCTCGCCCGGCGGCGTGCTGCTGATGGCCGACGCCCATTACCGGCTGGTGCCGGCCGCGCGCTGGAATTGCGACGCCGAGCTGCCCGCCACCGGCACTGATGCAGAGACGCTGGCGCGCTTCGTCGAGGCGGAGGCTTTCGTCGTGGATTTCGAATCGGTCCGGGGCGGCTCGCTGACGGTCGGCGATCGCGGCATGCCGGTGCCGGCCTGGCTTTCCGGGCTCGAGCGCGCCTGGGCCGGCGTGCCGCTGATCCACTCGGGAAAATTGGTCGCGCTCGTCATCCTCGAACATCCGCAGTTCAAGCGGCCGCTCGACTGGGAGGATTTCGACCTGTTCCGCACCGCCGGCATCCAGGCGGCGAGCTATATCGCCGAGGCACGCGGGCAGCAGGCGCTGGCCGACGCGCGCCGCTTCGATGAGTTCAACCGGCGCTTCGCCTTCATCATCCACGACATCAAGAATCTGGTGAGCCAGTTGTCGCTCGTGGCGCGCAATGCCGAGCGCCACGCGGAGAACCCCGCCTTCCGCGCCGACATGGTGGCGACGCTGCAAAGCTCCGTGAAGAAGCTCAACGACATGCTCGCGCGCCTGTCCCCCGGCATGGTGCTCGAGGCCGAGCCGCCGCGCCCGGTGGCGTTGGAGGCGCTGATCGACTCCGTCGCGCGCGCCAAGGGCCGCCTTCACCCCGTCCGGGTGGAAGGCCAAGGAGCGATCGTCGCGACGGCCGATCCGCATGCGCTGGAGCAGGCGCTCGCCCACCTCGTTCAGAATGCGATCGAGGCGAGCGGCGCCGAGGAGCCGGTGCTCTTGCGCTATTTCGAGAGCGGCGGCGATGCCGTGATCGAAGTCGCGGATTCGGGGGCCGGCATGTCGGAGGAATTCATCCGCACCCGCCTGTTCCAGCCCTTCGCGTCGACCAAGACCGGCGGCTTCGGCATCGGCGCCTATGAGGCGCGGGCGCTGGTCGCCGCGATGGGCGGTCGGCTCGAGGTCGAAAGCGCCCCCGGGCAGGGAACGCGCTTCACTATCATCCTCGCGGGCGCTGAAGCCGCCCACATCCCGCAACTTGAACGGATGCGCGCATGAACATGCACGTCAAACCCCAGCTCTTGATCGTCGAGGACGACGAAGGCCTGCAGCGCCAGCTGCGCTGGGCCTACGACGATTATGAGGTGCTTGTCGCTTCCGATCGCGACGCGGCCGTCAGCCTGGTGCGCTCGAACGAGCCGGCGGTGGTGACGCTCGACCTCGGGCTTCCGCCGGATCCGGATGGCGTCAGCGAGGGTTTCGCCGCGCTCGAGAACATCCTCACGCTCAAGCCCGACACCAAGGTGATCGTCGCCTCGGGCCATGGCGCGCGGGAAAGCGCGCTTCGGGCGATCGCATCCGGCGCCTATGATTTCTACCAGAAGCCGGTCGACATCGACCAGCTCGGCCTGATCGTGCGGCGCGCCTTCCAGCTCCACGAGATCGAGGCCGAGAATCGCCGCCTCGAGAGCGAGGTCGGCGAAAGCCGCACCGTGCTCGGCACGATGGTGACGGCGGCGCCGGAGATGCTGAAGGTGACGCGCACGATCGAGCGGGTCGCCAATGCCGACGTGTCGGTGATGCTGCTCGGGGCCAGCGGCACCGGCAAGGAGCTGCTCGCCCGCGGGCTTCACGAGCAGAGCCGGCGGCGCGGCGGCGGCTTCATCGCTATCAACTGCGCCGCCATTCCCGAGAATTTGCTCGAGGCCGAGCTGTTCGGCTACGAGAAGGGGGCCTTTACCGGGGCGATCAAGACGACCGAAGGCAAGATCGAGCTCGCCCATGGCGGCACCCTGTTCCTCGACGAGGTCGGCGACATCCCCCTCCCCTTGCAGGTCAAGCTGCTGCGCTTCATCCAGGAGAGGGTGATCGAGCGGATTGGCGGCCGCCGCCCCATCCCCGTCGACACCCGCATCGTCTGCGCGACCCACCAGAACCTCGACGAGATGATCGCGGCCGGCACCTTCCGCGAGGACCTTTACTACCGCCTCGCCGAGATCGTGGTCAGAATCCCGAGCCTCGCCGAACGCTCGGGCGACGCGACCCTGATCGCCCGGCAGTTCCTGACCCGTTTCGCGCGCGAGATGAACCCCAAGGTGAAGGGCTTCGCTCCCGGCGCGATCGCGGCGATCGAGCAGTGGCAATGGCCCGGCAACGTCCGCGAGCTGGAGAACCGCATCAAGCGCGCGGTGATCATGGCAGACGGCAAATATGTGTCAGCCGAGGATCTCGATTTCGCCAATCCTTCCGAAGGCGGGCTTCCGGTCAACCTCAAGGCGGCGCGCGAGGCCGCCGACCGGGCGGTGATCCGCAAGGCGCTGGCGCAGACCGACAACAACATTTCCGGCGCCGCCAAGCTGCTCGGGATCAGCCGGCCGACGCTCTACGACCTCCTCAAGCAATATGGGCTTCAGCCGTGAGCGCCCGGACCGCGCTCCTCGCGCTGGCGCTGGTCGGGGCCGCGGCCTGCTCCAATGCGGGCCCATCGACGCCCTACGACCGCGGCATGGCCGCCTTCGAGCAGGGCGACCTGAGGACCGCGCGGGTCGAGTTCCTGAACGCGCTCCAGGCCGACCCGAGCAACCGCCGCGCGCGGGTGATGCAGGCACAGGTGCAGCTGCTGCTCGGCGACGGTGTCGCCGCCGAAGCGGAGATCAGGCGGGCGCGCGAGCTCGGCTTCCCCGAGGCTGAGACCCGCCACCTGCTCGGCCATGCCCGCCTACTGCAGGGCGATCCGCAGGGCGCGCTCAACGCGCTAGCGGAGGTTCCCGCGACCCATGCCGGCTATGCCGCGCGGATCCGCGGCCGGGCCTTCGTCGCGCTCGGCGACCGCGGTGCCGCGGGCGCCGAGTTCGACCGCGCCGCCACTCTCGCGCCCGGCGACGGCCGGGCGTGGACCGACCTCGCCCGTTTCCGCCGCGACAATGGCGACCTCGCCGGCGCAATCGAGGCCGCCGACCGCGCCGCAGCGCTCCGCCCTGTGACGCCGGAGGCGCTGGTGCTTCGCGGCGAGCTGACGCGCCAGCAATACGGCCTTGCCGCGGCTCTCCCCTGGTTCGACCGCGCGCTCGAGGTCGATCCGGCCGACGTGACGGCGCTGCTCGAGCGCGCCATCACTTATGGCGACCTGGGGCGGATGACCGACATGCTCGCCGACGTGCGCGAGGTCCACCGGCTGACCGGCGGGCATACGACCGGCTATTATCTCCAGGCGGTGCTTGCCGCCCGGGCCGGCAATTTCCAGTTGGCGCGGCTGATCTACAATCGCACCAACGGCGCGTTCGACCAGAATCCGGCCGGAATGCTGCTGCAGGGAGCGATCGACCTTGAGACCGGCAATGTCGCCCAGGCGGCACGCCGGCTGCAGCAGCTGGTCGAGCGCCAGCCGGGCAATCGCAAGGCGCGCCGGCTGCTGGCGGCGGCGCAATGGCGGGCGGGCGACGCTGCCGCGACGGCGGCGACGCTTCGCCCGATCGTCGATCGCGACGACGCCGACAGCTACAGCCTCGCCTTGATGGGCCGGGCGCTGACCCGGCTCGGCGATACCGCCGCGGCTTCGGTCTATCTCGCCCGCGCGGCCCAGCCGCGGCCGGCGGCACTGTCGACCGTGGAACTGCTCAGCGAAGCCGAGTTCGAGGCGCTTCGACGCGAGGCGGCGGCGCGGCCGGGCGACGGGCCGATCCAGGTGCGCTTCGTCGCGGCATTGCTCGCCCGCGGGCTGGCCGGCGAAGCGCTGGCGCGCGCGCGCCGGCTGCAGGCGGCCAATCCCGGCACGCCCGAAGTCCACATCATGGTCGGCGACGCGCTCGGCATGACCGGCGACTTCGCCGCCGCGGCCGAGCAATATCGCCGCGCCGCGAACCTGGCTTTCTCCGAAGCGGTGGCGCTCAGGCTGATCGAGGCGCTGCAGCGATCAGGCCAGCAGCCGGCGGCGGACCAGGTGCTCGACCTCTTCCTTCGCCAGAATCCGCGCAACGTGCCGGCACAGCTTCTGCTCGCCGGGCGGATGATGCAGGTGCGCGACTGGGAGCGGGCGATCGACGTCTATGAGAGCCTTCGCAGCCGGCTCGGCGACAATGACGCGACTTTGCTGAACAACCTCGCCTGGGCCTATTCCGAGACCGGCGACTATCGCACGGCGGTGCCGCTGGCGCGGCGCGCCTGGGCGCTCGACCGCGACAATCCGCTGACCGCCGACACGCTAGGGTGGATCCTGTTCAAGAGCGGCAACCGTGCCCAGGGCCTGGTCCTGCTCCAGCGCGCCGCCCGCGGGGCGCCAGGCGATGCCGAGATCAGGCGCCGGCTCGAGCAGGCGCGGCGGGGTTAGCCGGCCGGGGCCTCGACCTGCTCGGCGAGCTCGAGCCAGCGATGCTCGGCGGCTTCGCGCTCGGCGCGGGCGCGCTCGATGGCGGCGGTGACCGCGGCGAAGCGGGCCGGATCGCGGGTATAGAGGTCGGGATCGGAGAGCAAAGCCTCGTCGCGCGCGATTTGCGCGTCCAGGTCTTCGATCCGCTTCGGGAGCAGGTCGTACTCGCGCTGGTCCTTGTAGGTGAGCTTCTTGTTCGCAGGCGAAGGCCGCGGTCCGCTCGAGCGGTTAGCCTGGGTCCCGGCCTTCGCCGGGACGCTCCGCTGCGCTACGCGCTTGCGTTCCCAATCCTCGTAGCCGCCGGCGACGATGTCGACGCGGCCGGAACCGTCGAGGCCGAGCGTGATGGTGACGGTGCGGTCGAGAAAGTCGCGGTCGTGGCTGACGATCAGCACCGTGCCGTCATAATCGGCGATCACTTCCTGAAGCAGGTCGAGCGTCTCCATGTCGAGGTCGTTGGTCGGCTCGTCGAGGACGAGCAGGTTCGACCGGCGCGCGAACTCGCGGGCGAGCAGCAGCCGCGAACGCTCGCCGCCCGAAAGGCTGCCGACCCTGGCGTCGGTCAAAGCGGGTTCGAACAGGAAATCCTTCAGATAGGCTTTCACGTGCTTCTTGTGGCCGCGCACGTCGATCCAGTCGCCGCCGTCGGCGAGGACGTCGCGGACGCTCTTGTCGGGGTCGAGCAGCCGGCGCTGCTGGTCGATCAGGACGCCGGTCAGCGTCTTCGCGCGTGTGACCTTGCCTTGGTCCGGCGCGATGTCGCCGGTCAGCAGCTTCAGCAGGGTGGTCTTGCCCGTGCCGTTGGCGCCGACGACGCCGATGCGGTCGCCGCGCTGGATGCGGAGCGAGAAATCGCGGATGATGGTGCGCTCGCCATAAAGCTTCGTCACCGCGTCGGCCTCGATCACCATCTTGGTTCGGATCTCGTCGGTCTCGAGGCCGAGCTTGGGGGTTCCGGCCGGCCCGAGCATCGCCGCGCGGGCGGCGCGCATCTCATGCAGCCTGGCGAGGCGGCCCTGGTTGCGGCGACGGCGTGCGGTGACTCCGCGCTGCAGCCAGTGAAGCTCGAGCTTGAGCTTGGCGTCGAGCTTCCCGGCCGCGCGCGCTTCCTCTTCGAAGACCTTGTCGGTCCAGGCTTCGAAGCCGCCATAGCCGACCTCGGCGCGCCGCAACCGGCCACGGTCAAGCCACAAAGACGACCGGGTGAGGCGCCTCAGGAAGGTGCGGTCGTGGCTGATGACGATGAAGGCGCCGGTGAAGCGGCCGAGCCAGTCTTCGAGCCATTCGATGCCGGCAAGGTCGAGATGGTTGGTCGGCTCGTCGAGCAGCAGCACCTGCGGATCGGAGGCGAGCGCGCGCACGATCGCGGCGCGGCGCCGCTCGCCGCCGCTCGCGCTGGCCGCGGGGCGGTCGAGGTCGAGGCCGAGCTGGTGGGCGATCGCGTCGGCTTCGTGGGCCGGAGGGGCGCCGGGACCGTGGAGCGCGAACTCGCGAAGCGTCGCGAAATCGGCGACAGGCGGGTCCTGCTCGAGGAGGACGACTTTCGTTCCGGGCTGGATCGTCCGCCGGCCCTCATCTGTCTCGATCGCCCCTGCGAGGCATTTGAGCAGCGTGGTCTTGCCGGCGCCGTTGCGGCCGATCAGCGCGAGCCGGTCGCGCGCGCCGACATAGAGGTCGAGGCCGCGGAACAGCCAGCCGCTGCCCTGGATGAGGCCAAGCTCCTCATAAGCGAGGACGGGGGCGGACATGGTAGGCGACATAGGGTCGGGAAGCGCGGCCGTCACCCTCCGGGCGCTGGCGGCAAGGCCTCTTTTCTGGCAGCTTCGCTGGCATGGCGCGGACGATCATCCTCTACGCTTTGGCGCTGGCGGGCGGAGCGACGGCGCTGGAATGGCTCGAATATCGCTATGTCACCCGCGCCTTTTCGACCGAGATCTACGTCGCCTTGCTAGCCGGCGGCTTCCTGGTGCTGGGCGCCTGGGCGGGCCGGCGGCTGACGCCGGCGCCGGCGGCGGCGCGCTTCGAGCGCAATGAGGCGGCGATCCGCTCGCTCGGCCTGTCGCGGCGGGAATGCGAGATATTGGAGCGGCTCGCCTCGGGCGAATCGAACAAGGA
>DASVVV010000101.1:0-11351 GCA_036386375.1 Allosphingosinicella sp.
GAACGGCCCAGCCGCCAGCAGCGCGCGCATCCGCTCGGTCGCCTGCCCGGCCAGCGCGATCTCGTAGGCGCAGCGGCCGCGCAGCTCGGGCGTGTCGATGTCGGCGATGCGGATGCGCTCGCCGCCATAGTCGAACGTGTCGCCGTCGATGACGCGAACGCCGCCGGCGACGGCCGCGACGCGGTCGGCGACCGGGCCGCCCACGCCCGGTTCGGCGCCGAAGGACGCCGCGAGGCCGAGCGCCAGCCCTGCCACCAGCATCGTCTGGAGGTCGCCGCGCCTCACGCCGGGGATGCGGACAAGCGGGCTCCCGCGCGTTTTGCGGCCGCCCTGCGGGCGGGGATTCCAATGCGCTGACATCATGAGGAAGCTAAGCGGGAGACGCTAACGGATCACGAACGCCTTGCTCCGGATTTCCTCCGTTTCGGACCGGCTCGGATCGAGTCAGGCGAACGCCTTTGCCCGCTCTCCGATCCGCGCGAGGTCCTCGACGAAGCGGCCATATTCCTCGCGCTTGCGCTCGGCGTCGGGGACGCGGAGCAGGAAGCTGGGATGGACGGTCACCCAGCCCTCGCCGCCGTCCGGGATGGCGTGCGGTTGGCCGCGCATCTTCGTAATGGTGACGGCCTTGCCGAACAGCGAGCGCGCCGCGGTCGAGCCGAGCGCCACCGTCAGCGGCGGGCGGATCAGCAGCCGTTCCTGCTCGATCCACCAGCGGCAGGCCTCGATCTCCGGTCCTTCGGGTTTCTGATGGATCCGCCGCTTGCCGCGCTGCTCGAACTTGAAATGCTTGACCGCATTGGTGACGTAGGTCTGCGAGCGATCGACGCCGGCATCCTGGAGCGCCCGGTCGAACAGCTGGCCGGCGGGGCCGACGAAGGGGCGGCCCGCCAGATCCTCCTGGTCGCCCGGCTGCTCGCCGACGAACATGATCCGGGCGTCGAGCGGGCCTTCGCCGAACACCGTCTGAGTGCCGTATTTGTAGAGGTGGCAGCGGGTGCAGCCCATCGCCTCGGCGCGGACCGCCTCCCACGCCTTGACGGCGTTGTCGCCGATCGAAGCTGCCGATGCCGCCACCATTTCGCTCTCCCGCGCCTGAGCGCCTTTCACCAGCTCTCCCACCAACGCCGTCTCCGGCATGTTTTTCCAATATTTCTTCGGCATCTCCTTCAGCATCGCGCCGACCTTCAGGCGCGCCGGATTGAAGATCGAAGCGTAATAGGTCTTCCAAACGTCTTCGACGGGATCGCCGGCGGGCGCATCAGCACGGGTCGCGCCGGGCCCCTCGGTGAGCCTGTCCCCGTCCCAGTGAAGCGACAGCTCCGGCGTCAGGATCGACCAGCGCATGGTCGCGAAGCGGCGCACGAAGAAGCCGGCGGCGGCGCGGACGATATGATGGTCCGGCTCGAACCAGGCGACGAAGCGCGGCCCCTCGGGTGTCGCCAGCTCGCGGAAGCGCAGGAAGGCGTGCATCTTGTGGATGTCGCGGCGCACTGCCTTGGCCGTCGCCTCCAGCCGCCGCACCAGCGGATCGGCCGTATCCTCGAGCGCGCGCGGCTTGTCCCGAAACCGCAGCAGCAGCGCATAGAGCAAGGCGAAGCGCTCGGGATCGGAATGGCAGATCACCGTCTCGGCCAAGGTGATGAAAGCGCGGGGGACCGAGAAAGCGGGCCCCGGCGCGGGGAGAGGCTCCTCATTGGCGAACAACTCCCCGGCGTCGGCGCCCACCTGCCATGTCACCTCGGCAGCGGAGACACCCGCCGAGGCCAGCACCCTCGCCGAGTCCCGCCACCCGTCGAAATCGTCCTCGGCTCCGAGCCGGACGACCCTCACCACAAAGTCCGGCAGGGAAAGGCAGCGAAGGCCGGGTCGTGGGTGAGAAGGATTAGGTCGTCGAGCTCCGCTTGAGCGGCGAGCAGGCGATCGAAGGGGTCCCGATGATCGCCCGGATATCCGCCGGCCCGAACGCAATGTTCGAGCGAGAGGGTGCGCACGTGGAAGCCGCGTTCGTCCATCATCGCGCGAAATCGCGGCACCAGCCGCTCGGCATGCGGAAGGCGTCCGAGCCGATATTTGATGGCGATCTCGATGCCCGAGACGGGGCTGACATGAACGTCATTGCCCGGTTCGGCGATCAGCGTCGCCGCCGTCGCGCTCAGCCGCCGGTCCCGCGTCAGCCACCAGAGCAGCGCGTGGGTGTCTAGAAGGAGCTGAATTTGCCCTCCCAAGCGTCGAGCTCGTCATCGGGAAGCGGCTCGAAGAAACTGTCGGGGATGGGCCCGAAATCTTCCAGGCCGCCGGGCTCCCGGCGCTTCGGGTGACCGGACGCTGCGATGGGGACCAGCTTCGCATAAGGTTTGCCGGCTTTGGCGACGATGATCTCCTCGCCTGCGCGAACGCGTTCTAGCAGCTTGGAAAGGTGGGTCTTCGCCTCGTGGACGTTGACGGTGGTGGGCAGCTTGGGATCGGCGTCGGCCATTTCGGCTCTCCAATGGACTAAGTTAGTCCAGTTGGGCGCCGTCTTCAAGCCGCGAACAATTCTAACTGTGTATCGGGACGTCGGATGAAGGCTCCCAGGTCGAGCCGATCCGCCAGCAGGGTCGGACGCCAGTCCGCCGCGATCAGGAACGGCCGCACCTTGGCGATGGAGCGCGTCAAGCGCGCCACGTCGTCGAGGCGGAGGCGCCGGTGGCGGCGGGCGGCGAGGATCCTGTCGACCGCTTTGACGCCCAAGCCGGGGACGCGCAGGAGCGCCTCGCGCGGCGCGGCGTTGACGTCGAGCGGGAAGAAGCCGCGATGCTTCAAGGCCCAGGCGGTCTTCGGGTCGAGGTCGAGGGGCAGATTGCCCTCCTCGCCGGCCGCCGCCGCGATTTCGGCGCTGGCGAAGCCGTAGAAGCGCATCATCCAGTCGGCCTGGTAGAGCCGATGCTCGCGCATCAGCGGCGGGCGCCTGAGCGGCAGCACCGCCGAGGCGTCGGGAATCGGCGAGAAGGCCGAATAATAAACGCGGCGCAGCCGGAAGCGCTCGTACAAGGTCTCGGCACGGCCGACGATCGCGGCGTCGCTGGCGGCGTCGGCGCCGACGATCATCTGGGTGGACTGGCCGGCCGGAGCGAAGGCCGGCGCCGACTTGAAGCGCTTCCTCGCGTCGCCGCCTTCGACGATGGCGGATTTCATGTCGCCCATCGCCGCTTCGATCCGGCCCCCGTCCTTTTCCGGCGCGAGCCGGGCGAGGCCCGCAATGGTCGGAAGCTCGACGTTGATCGACACGCGGTCGGCAAAGAGCCCCGCCTGCCGCACCAGCTCGGGGTCGGCGTCGGGGATCGTCTTCAAATGGATGTAGCCGCGGAAATCATGTGCCTCGCGCAGCACGCGCGCGACCTCGACGATCCGCTCCATCGTATAATCCGGCGAGCCTATGATGCCCGAGGAGAGGAACAGCCCCTCGATATAATTGCGCCGGTAGAAAGCGAGCGTGAGGCGGACCACTTCCTGGACGGTGAAGCGCGCCCGCCGCACGTTCGAGCTCTTGCGGTTGATGCAATAATGGCAGTCGAAGATGCAGCTGTTGGTCAGCAGGATCTTCAAAAGCGAGATGCAGCGCCCGTCCGGCGCATAAGCGTGGCAGATGCCCATCCCCTCGGTCGAGCCGATGCCGCGGCCGCCGGCGCTGTCGCGCTTCTTCGTGCCGGACGAGGCGCAGGACGCGTCATATTTGGCCGCGTCGGCGAGGATGGCGAGCTTTTGCTGGGTGTCGAGGCGGGGCATGGGTTCGCTATATGTTCCCGCTTCCGCCCTGTCCACTGCCCCCCGTCACGCCGAACTTGTTTCAGGATCCAGTTCTCCACCCGCCGCGAGGTCCGACGTTGGATGCTGAAACAAATTCAGCATGACGGGGAGAGGTCCTTCCCACCTCACTCGCCGATGATGTGCAGCGCGAGGCTGCGTCGGTGCGGGCGGCGGCGGTGCTCGAACAGATAGATGCCCTGCCAGGTTCCGAGGGCGAGCCGCCCGCCGGCAAGCGGGATCGAGAGCTGCACCTGCGTCAGTGCCGCGCGAAGGTGGGCGGGCATGTCGTCGGGCCCCTCGTCGTCATGCTCATAGGCCGTCGGATCCTCCGGCGCGATCCGCGCGAAATAGGCTTCGAGGTCGGCGCGGGCCGCGGGGGCGGCATTTTCCTGGATCAGCAGCGAGCAGGAAGTATGTCGGCAGAAAATGGTCAGCAGGCCCGCTTCGATGCCCTGCGCTCCGACCCAGTCGGTCACCTCGGGCGTGACGTCGAGCAGCCCCTGCCGCTCGGTCCGCACCTCGATCGTTCCGTTCGCCTGGCGCATCTTCGTCACTCCGGCAGCCGGCACAGGTCGACCCAGGCCTCGCCGACGAGGTCGAACAGCCGCTCGGGCGTCACCTCGACCGACGTGTTGAGCGACCCGCCCGCCGGATAGACGACGTCGAACGCCTGCAGGGACACGTCGAGATAGACGGGGAGCGGGCTTGCCAGGCCGAACGGGCAGACGCCGCCGACCGGATGGCCGGTCAGCGCAAGCGTCTCCTCGGGCCCGAGCATGCGCGGCCGGCCGCCGAACGCCGCCTTGGTTTTCTGGTTGTCGAGCCGCGCGTCGCCGCGCGCGACGAGCAGGAAGGTGCGCTCGCCGACCCGGACCGCGAGCGTCTTGGCGATCCGCCCCGGCTCGACGCCGAGCGCCGCGGCGGCGGTGGCGACGGTCGCCGTGCTCGCCTCGACCTCGATCAGCCGCAGGTCGGGGGCCTCCGCCGCAAGCCATTCGCGCACCGATTCGAAGCTCATTCGCGCCTTCTCCCCTTCGCGCGGCTTGTGTTTGCCGCGTCTTTGCGCTTGGCGGATGATCGCGCCGGTCGGCAAGAGGAGATGGCAATGGGAAGGCTGATGCTGTCGATCGCGATGCTTCTGCTCGCCGGCTGCGCGACCGATGCGCCGAGTGCGCCCGAGCCCGCCCACGAGTCCGCGCAAGCGGTCGATCCGCTCGATGCGGTCGCCCGCGATTATGTCCGTCTCACGCTCGAGATAGGCGAGCGCGACGAAGGCTATGTCGACGCTTATTACGGCCCGCCCGAGTGGCGCGAGGGCGCGCGCGCCAATCCTCGCACGCTCCCCGAGCTCGCCGCCGCCGTGGGCGAGCTGCAGGGGCGGCTGGCGGCGATCACCGTCATGGCCGATTCGCCCGAGGCGCGCCGGATCGCTTTCCTGTTCGCCCAACTCGAGGCCGCCGCCACGCGGCTGCGGATGATCCAGGGCGAGCGCTTGAGCTTCGCGGACGAGGCGCAGGGGCTTTACGGCGTCACGCCCGACATCCGCCCGCTCGCCGAATATGACCCGGTGCTCGCCCGCATCGAACGGCTGGTGCCCGGCGAGGGGCCGCTGGCCGATCGCGTCGAGACGTTCCAGAACCGCTTCACCATCCCCGCCGACCGGCTCGACGCCGTCATGCGCGCCGCCATCGACGAATGCCGCCGCCGGACGGTCGCGCACATCCCGATGCCGGAGGGCGAGCGCTTCACGCTGGAATTCGTCACCGGCCGCCCCTGGTCCGGCTACAATTGGTACCAGGGCGATTATGCCAGCCTCATCCAAGTCAACACCGACCTTCCGGTCCGGCTCAGCCGCGCCGTCGATCTCGGCTGCCACGAAGGCTATCCCGGCCACCACGCCTATAACGCCCTGCTCGAGCAGCGGCTCGCGCGGGGCCGCGGGTGGGTGGAGTATAAGGTCTACCCGCTTTATTCGCCGCAATCCTTCATCGCCGAAGGCTCGGCCAATTACGGCATCGAGCTCGCTTTCCCCGGCGAGGAGCGGCTCGAGTTCGAGACTCGCACGCTCTACCCGCTCGCCGGCCTTCCGACCGAAAGGGCGCGCGAATATCTGGCGCTCCAGGAGGCGATGCAGGCGCTGGCCGGCGCCCGCTTCACCATCGCGCGCGACTATCTGGAAGGGCGGATCACGCGCGCCCAGGCGGTCGAGCTCACCCGGCGCTACCAGCTCGTCTCCCGCCAGCGCGCCGAGCAGTCGATCGACTTCACCGACCATTATCGCGCCTATGTGATCAATTACGGCCTCGGCCGCGACATGGTCGGCACTTATGTCGAGGCGGCCGGCCCCGATCCCGCCGCGCGCTGGGCGCGGATGCATCGCATTCTCAGCGAGCCGACGCTGCCGGGCGATCTGGCGGCGCAATGACCGACCAGCGGACAAACCCCTCCCCCTGCAGGGGGAGGGTAGGGTGGGGGTGTTGGGCGCTTGCGATTTCGTACGACCGCCGAGCCCCCTCGCCCCATCCCTCTCCCCGCCGGGGAGAGGGGGCTTAAATGCGCGCCTTCTTCGACGGCCGCCAAATGCTTCACGCGCCGGCGGTCGAGCTCCACAACGGCGCCTTCGAGCCCTTCGCCGAGCATCCCGGCCGGATCGCCGCCATCCTCAGGAGCATCGGCGCGACCGAGGCGGTCGCCGACCAGGGCGAGGCGCCGATCCTCGCCGTCCACACACCCGATTACCTCGAATTCCTGCGCACCGCTTATGACCAATGGCGCGCCGCCGGCCGCCCCGGCGACGCCATCGGCTATGCCTGGCCGGTGGTCCGCCGCCGCCCACTCCGGCTCGACCGGATCGACGCCAGGCTCGGCCGCTTCAGCTTCGACGCCACCAGTCCGATCGCAAGCGGCACGTTCGCAAGCGCCTATTGGAGCGCGCAGACCGCGCTCGCCGCGCTCGATGCCCTGCTCGCCGGCGAAAGCGCCGCCTTTGCCCTGTGCCGTCCGCCCGGCCACCATTGCGGCGCCGATTATCTCGGCGGCTATTCCTATCTGAACGCCGCCGCCATCGCCGCCGAGGCCGCCTCAGCCGCCGGCCGCAAGGTCGCGATCCTCGACGTCGACTATCATCACGGCAACGGCACGCAGGACATCTTCTACGCCCGCGGCGACGTGCTGTTCGTCTCGGTCCACGCCGATCCGGCGACCGATTATCCTTTCTATTGGGGCCATGCCGAAGAGACGGGCGAAGACGAAGGCGAAGGCGCGACCTTGAACCTGCCCTTGCCGCGCGGAACCGACGGGGCCGCTTATCTTCCCGCGCTCCAACGGGCGCTGGAGCGGATCGCTCTGTTCGGCGCGGACCTTCTCGTCTGCTCGTTCGGCGCCGACACCTGGGAAGGCGATCCCATCTCCCACTTCCGCCTTCGCACCGGCGACTATGCGCCGATGGCCCGCCGCATCGCCGAGCTTGGCCTGCCGACCGCGATCATAATGGAAGGCGGCTATGCGGTAGACGCACTTGGGGAGAACGTGGCCGCGTTCTTGTCCGGGTTCTGAGCGCGTTCGCGGAAACCGAATAAAAGCCTTGCGCGATTTTCCTCCAATGTGGATTATTTGATCTCCGAATCGGAGTAAATGGCCGTGGAGGGGGCAGCCGCCTTTCTTGCCGTCGCCGAGATCGTGATGCGCGAGGCGGCGCTGTTCGCGGCGGTCGGCTTCCTGGTGCTCGGGCTGGGCGACCTCGCGGTGGACTTCCTTTGGCTCGGCATCACCGCCCGGCGGATCTTCCTCTACGGCTATCTTCCCAGGCTTTATGCCGAGGGGGTACCGGCGCCGGCGCAAAGCGGCCCGCTCGCCGTGTTGGTACCGGCCTGGGATGAGGCGCGCGTGATCGGGCCGATGCTCCGCCACGCGCTCGCCATGTTCGGAAGCGGCGATTATCGCATCTATGTCGGCTGCTATCCGAACGATCCGGCCACGGTCGCCGCGGCGGCGGCGCTCGGCGATCCGCGGGTCCGGGTCGTCGTCGGCGCGGTCCCCGGTCCGACCAGCAAGGCCGATTGCCTCAATTGCCTCTACGAGCGCGTCTGCGCCGACGAAGCGGCGGAGCGCCGCCGATTCAAGGCGGTCGTCCTCCATGACGCCGAGGATGTCGTCCACTCCGCCGAGCTGAAGGCGCTTGAGACGATGATCGAGCGCCACGACCTCGTGCAGTTGCCCGTCCTCCCGCTGCTGGACGCGCAGTCGCGATGGGTGGGCGGTCATTATGCAGATGAATTCGCCGAGGCTCACGGCAAGGAGCTGGTCGTTCGGCAGGCGCTCGGCGCCGCTCTTCCTTCGGCCGGCGTCGGCTGCGCGATCGGGCGCGATGCGCTCGACCGCCTGGCGCTCCACCAGGGTGCGCCATTCGACGCGCTCAGCCTCACCGAAGATTATGAGCTGGGCCTTCGCCTTCGGATGATGGGCGGCCGCTCGGCGTTCGTCCGCCTGCCGAGCGGCAGCGGCCGGAAGGCTGTTTGCAGCCGCGGCTACTTCCCCGCCAGCCTTCGCGCCGCCGTCAATCAGAAAGCCCGCTGGATGACGGGCATCGCGCTCAGCGCGTGGGACCGGCTCGGCTGGAGCGGGGGTTTCGCCGAGCGCTGGATGCGGCTTCGCGACCGCCAGTCGCTGCTCGCCGCCCTTATCCTCTTCGCCGGCTATCTCGCTTTCGCTCTCTGGCTGCTCCTAGTGGGCGCGGATATGATCGGCGCCCATTCGCTCGCGCCGATCCCGCCTTTCCTGTCGCTGCTGCTGAAGATCAACCTCGCCCTTCTCCTTTGGCGGCTCTTGATGCGTTTCGGCTTCGTGGCGCGCGCTTATGGCTGGCGCGAGGGGCTTCGATCGGTGCCGCGGGTCGTGGTCAGCAACGTCGTGGCGATGCTCGCCGCGTGGCAGGCGCTGCTGCGCTACCGGGCACTGCGCCGGAGCGGACGGGCCGAATGGCGTAAGACCAGCCACGTCTTCCCGCGGGAGCTGCCGGCCGAATGAGCCTGTCCCCGCCGCTGCGCTTCCTTGCGCTGACCGTCGGCGGATGGGCGGGTCTGCGCATCGTCCTTCTCGCCCCCGGCTTCTGGGTCGAGGAGGGTTCCGCGGCGCCTGCGCCGCGGCAAGCCGCAGCCGCGGCCGCCGCGCTCCCGCTCGCTGTCGATCGGCCGTCGTCATCCTCCGCTCCACCTGAGATTGCGGCCTTATCGAGGCGAGCCGATCACTCGGTCATCAGAGAATTGTCCGTTGCCGCGCCGGAGCGCCAGGCGCTTTGGGCGCGTCCGCTTGATGCTGCGCTGCCGCTCGTGCCGCCGACGCCTGCTCGGCCTTCACCGCCTGCCGAGAGAATGCCCGCGCAAGCGCAGCAAGCCGCAGCGGCCCCTGCGGCCGTCAGCCGATGGTCGGCCTCAGCTTGGCTGCTCGCGCGCAACGACGCCGGCACGGGCCTGCTCGCTCCGGGGGGCACACTCGGCGGCAGCCAGGCCGGCGCGCGCCTGCTCTACCGGCTGAACCGCGATTCCGGCGCGCCGCTTGCGCTCAGCGCCCGCTTCTATATGCCGACGCAGCAGCGCAGCGCCGCCGAAGCTGCGGCCGGGCTCGACTGGCGTCCGTTCGCGCGCCTCCCGCTCCATTTGCTCGCGGAGCGCCGGCAGGCGCTGGGCAGCGAGGGAAGGTCGGCTTTCGCGCTCACCCTCTACGGAGGCCATGGCGGCCGCATCGGCCGCCGGCTCAGCGTCGACGCTTATGCCCAGGCGGGGATGGTCAGCCTGCGCTCGCGCGACGCCTTTTTCGACGGATCGGTGCGGCTCGGCGTTCCGGTCGGCCGCTTCGACCTGGGCGGCGGCGCCTGGGCGGCGGCGCAACCCGGCGCCCGGCGCCTCGACCTCGGCCCGTCCATCTCGATGCGCCTGCCCGCTTCGGGCGGCGCGCGGCTGCGCGCCGACTGGCGGTTCCGCGTCGCCGGCGACGCCGCCCCCGGCTCCGGCCCCGCAATCACCCTCGCCCGCGACTTTTGAGTCGGCGCGGCCGGAGGGCCGAGGCCCCGCTTGCCGCTTGTCCGCCCGTCGCGAGGGTCCGGGGCATGGACCTTCACCTGCCGATCGCGGGGCTCTCGGTGAACTGGCTGGTGATCGTCGGCCTGGGCGGCCTCGTCGGCCTCCTGACCGGCATGGTGGGGGTCGCCAGCATCCGCTCAGCGCCCCCTCCCCGGGGCAGTACGGTCTCCACTTCGGAGTAGAGCCGGTGCTCGCCGACACCGCGCGGCCGCCTCACTGTTTTCGGATAAGGAGGTGAACGTGCAGTTCCCAAGGGCTGAGGCCGACCTGGGCCACGTGCCACCATTTGTAGAAGAGGTGGGTGGAATCCGCGGCCAGCGCGCCACCCCAGCTCTGGAGGACGATCATCAGGGCAACGCGCCCCGACCAAGTGAACCATCCCCTTATCTTCCCATTATACGGGCCCTGCCGGAAGTGGCAGCCGACATCCTCCGGCCGCTGGTAGGTTTTGATGTTGAAGCTGTTGCGGAGCTGCCAGGGCCACTGACCCCAAACGTAGCGCGGGAAATAACCCATCGGGCATTCGCCAGCGGCGGTGGCCTTGGCCTGCTCTATCTGTCGAGCAAACAGGCGGTTCCGCGTCTTCCGGTGGCGAATCTCAAAAGCTTCGTCCAATCTCAGTTTTCCCGTGGCGGCCGCCAGGTGGAAGGGGAGGCTGGTCGTCGACAGCGAATGCGCGTTCATGTCGTCGCTTAGCGCCGCGACGGCCGCTTCCTCGCGCCGATACGCCTCATGATCGGGCAATGCCCAGGTTTCCCGACGCAGAAGCGCTAGGGTGTGGAGCGCGTCGGCGCCGGACAACGCAAAGAACATTCGTATGTCGCTCAACATTTCATCAAGCCCGGTGGATCTGCCACCAGCCTCTGCGCGAGAGCCTGAAGTTCTTCGCTGGTCGCTTCCCCCCGAGGCGGTTCAACCGGCACTTCCGCGACCAATGATCGAAGCCCGTCCGAGAGAGCGGTGCTCATGCATACCCTCCTCTGATTTCGGGCGGACAATAACAACCGACCGCGTGGAACTGCGACTTGATTGATCCGAAATGGCGGCAGACAAAGGAATTGCGCAGCCAACTTCTGCCAATTGTAGTCGAAAAAAAATGCTGTCCTACAGCCCACGCAATGGGATAAATGATTCGCTCCTTTGAGACTGAGGAGCGAATCCCATGCCCCTTCTTGTCGATCTACGCAGGAGTATTGGACGCAGCGGCGCCCGTGGGGCGCGCGGGGACCGAAAGATTCGGGCGCTCATCCTGGACGGTACCTCAGAGCAGAAGTTCGCGGCGGGCAGTGGAGATCACGAACTTCCTGAACTTCGCCCTGCCGCTGTCCGCCCAGCGCAGCGCGAAAGCAACTGGCATTGGCACGTCCAATTCGTCCACTTCGCTGCGACAAGCGCGGCACAGGCGTCCAGTTTGTCCACTTCGCCGAGCTAAATCGCGCGTCAGGCGTTCACTTTGTCCACTTTGCCCCGCTTCCCGCTCTAGGC
>DASVVV010000102.1:0-30637 GCA_036386375.1 Allosphingosinicella sp.
TGGTGCTGGTGCCGTTGCCGCGGGTGAGGCTCGAGCGGCGGCCGAGCTGGTCGTAGCCGAACGTCGCCAGCACGCCGACGCCCGAAGTGGCGCCGTTCTCGCGGATGTGCCGCATCTCGCCGGTGTAGAGATAGTCGTAATGGATGACCAGCGACGTCCCCGGATAGGAGAGCTGCGTGCGGCGGCCGGCGGCGTCATACTGGTAGCCGGTCGTGCCGAACGGGCCGGTCTGCGACGTGTTCCGGCCGAGCGCGTCATAGTCGAAGCCCAGAACCATCGAACCGTCGGTCGCCGACGCGAGCCGGCCGAGATTGTCGTAATTGTATGTCACCGTCGGCTCGCCCGCGGCCGATGGATCCTTCGTCCACAGCCGGTTCAGAGCATCATATTCATAGGCGATGCTGTTGTTGTTGCGCATCGCCCGGTTGGTGACGTTGCCGTTGGCATCGAGCGTCAACACCTCGTCGTCGAACTGCGAGCTGTTCTGCGAGCCGACGGGCGTGGTCGGGTAACGGGTGCGCACCAGCCGATCGAAGCCGTCATATTCGTAGGTCGTGCGGTTGTTGTTGGCGTCGAGCACGTTGGCGACGCGCCCGTTGGTCGTATATTGGGTCCTCACCTCGTCGGCGACCAGCGCCGCGACGCCCACCGCCGTCTCGACGCGGACCGCGCGATTGGCGGCGTCGTAGCTGGTGCGGGTGATGCGGTCGGCGCCGAAGCTGCCGGTCGTGTCGCGCGCGCAGGCGTCCGCCAGCGGCGTGTCGAACTCCGCCGGGTTCATCCGGATCGCCGTGCACCAGGGGCGGCCCTCCGCGTCATAGTTCATCCGCGTCAGCGCCTGGACAACGCCGTCGGCACCGGCAAGCGTGCGCTGGACCGGCCGCTGGCGCGCGTCATAGGCGACGTCGACCCGCTCCAGGGCCGCGAACCCCGTCCAGTCGGCCTGGGTCGCGCTCGGCAACGTCCCGGCCTCCACCCTGGTCACCAGGCCCGTCGTGGCGCTTCGAGTGAGGCGCTGGGCGCGCGGCAGCAGCGAACCGCCGCCGTCGGGGTCGGGCGAGATGATGCCGGTCACTTCGCGGGCGAGATTGTAGCGCGTGCGCACGACGTCGACGGTGCTGGCCAGGGGCCCGTTGACCGTCACCAGATTGCCGACCGGATCGTACGCCATGCTGGTCGTCGCGCTGAGCGTCGAGGTGCCGTTCCGGCGTGTGACGCCGCTCGTCAGGAGATTGGGATCGGTATAGCCGATCTCGGTCACCGCCTCGTCCGCCGTTCCGGCGCAGGTCGCCTGCGTCCGGCAACTCGAGATGGTGGTGACGCGGTAAGAGGTGCCGCCGCCCAGCATCGGATAAGCGGTATAGGTGTAGCGGGTTTGGGGGCGGATGCCGTTCGGCCCGGCGGGCGCGGTGACGGTGCGGATCCCGCCATGCTGAGGATCCCAGAAATATTCGGTGACATTGTTGCGGGCGTCGGTCGTGGTGATCGGGCGGTTGCAGGTCCGCGTGTTGGTGCAGCTGTCCGGGTAGTCGGCGGTGGTCCGGATCGTCCCCGTCTGGCCGGTCTTCGGCCCGCGCGTGATCGCGGTGACGTTGCCGCGGGTGTCGTAATCATAATCGATGTAATTGCCCTCCGGCGCCGTGGCGCGGTCCAGCAGCCCCGACGGCAGGTAGGTGTAGGTCGTCGTCTGGTTGACCTCGTTGGTGACCGAGGTCGGCAGGCCGACGGTGAGGTTCGAGACGATGGTGCGCGTGTGGCTGCCGGGATCGGTCACCGTCATCGTCGCGCTATTGCCGCTGACGCTGTAGCTGTAGTTCCAGGTCATGCCGTCGCGCACGACGCTGTCGATTTTGCCGGACGCGTCGTAATTGTAGACCACGTCGTCGCTGCCGCTCCCCGCCCGCCGGATGCGGAAGGCGGTCGAAGTCGAAGTGTAGCTGCTGGTGCGCCCGGCCGGGTCGGTGACGCTGTTTCCGGAATATGAAGCGGTCGGCCAGCCGGCGTCGCAATAGGGGTCGCAGTCATCGTGAATCGCGTTCACGGCGGTGACGTTGTGCAGCGTTTGCCAATCCGCGATGCGATTGGGATTGTTGATCCCCGAATTGCCGTAGGTGAAACGGAGCTGGTAGCGCAGCGAGGTCTCCACGGCCTGAAGCCGCACCACCCGGACCAGCGGCTCCGAGCAAATGTCCATTTCGTTGGTCGGACACATATCCTCCGAATACCATTGGAGGGTGAGAACCTCGCCCGACGGGTATTCGACTCGGCTCGCGCGGGAGCGGCGGTCGACGTCATTGTCGGCGAGCGTGACGTAATCGTAGACGACGACGGTGCCGTCGGGCTCCGTCAGCGTATCGACGGTGCCGCTGCGCACCAGCCTCGCGCCGCTGCCGTCGGTCGAGGTGAAGGTGGAGCCGGACAGGGTGAAAGTATAGGATCTCAGTCGCGTCGTGGCCGTCCAGGTGCTGCCGTTCTGGAACAATCCCATGTCGTAGGGATTGCCGCCGCCGTTGCGGCGCAGCTGCCGGGTGTAAGCGAGGCCGCCCGGTCCCTCCGGCCCGATGCTGACGTCGGTGACGTTGATCAGATGCTCGCCGCGGGCGACGTCGATGCCGTTCTCGTCGACCAGATAGCGCACCGGCGGGGGGATGTCGGAGGTGGTCTGCGCATCGGCCCGCGACCCGGCCACCAGCGTCGCCACGAGTGCCCAGGCAATAGCGGCGATCCGGTGGACGACGCGCGATCCGTGGCGGCGGCCCTCGCCGACGCGCCTCACCGGCCCGAACCGCCGGATTGGCCGTCCGGCGATCCCGGCTCGACGGCCGTTCCGTCGAGGGGCTGAGGCGATTCGACGGCGGCGCCGGATTGGGCGTCCGCGGACGGTTCGGTCGGGGCAGCAAGCAGCGATGCGCCCACGCCGGTCGTCGTCTTCCCGGTCCGGTTATGTACCTTGTCGTAGGTGTAGCTTGTCTCGACGCCGTCATTGGTCGTTCCGCTGTGAACGACTTTGGTCACCCGCCCGAGGGTGTCGTAGCTGTAAGTGATGGTCTCTGCTGCCGTTGCGGCGGCCGCGATCGTCAACGCGGCCGCTGCAAGCAGCCACTTCGTCCCCCACACCATTTGTCTTAGCCCCCGGGAGTCGAGTCGCTCCCCATATGGAGCAGACTACGAGCCGGACTATTTTGCAAACTCTATTTTTATTTACGCCGCAAGACGAGCGGCAGCACGCCAAGGACGAGAAGGCTGGGGACAATCGACGATGGCGGATGGGAAAAGCTCAGGAATGCTGAGCCACGCCGCCTTTCAGCAAAATCGACTTGGCGGACGCGAGTAAAGAAGAAAGAGCAAGCTTGCCGACGGTCGAACGGTGAGCGTCAGGCGGCGATCCGGAGGAAGGGCATCGGGCGCGTCGGCTTGAGCACGATGGCTCGGCCCATGCCGGGCTCGAACAGCTCGCCGTCCATCAGCACGCTCGGGCGTTCGCCCTCGATCCTGATCTCCTCGCCGCGCTCGAGATGGACGCCGGTGAGGCGATAGCGGCCGAGCCGGCCGCGGATCGCGGCCACCAGGGCGCGCACCAGCGCCGAAAGGCTGCGCTCGATCACCAGCAGCTGCATGGCGCCGGTACGCTCGCCCGCGCCCGGCATGTTGCCGCTGAACAGCAGGCGCTGGAGCGTCGTCACCATCAGGAAGGCAAAGCGGCCCTGGAGCTGGCCGCTCTTCAGGACCGACACCGTCATCGGCCGCGGCGGCGTCGGCAGGAAGCGGCCGGTGCGGCCGATCAGCACCGCCATGATGCCGAGCACCAGCGCCAGCGCGTGGGCGAGCCAGTTCGGGAGGCCCATCGGGTAAAGGCGATGGCGGCAGTAGAGCATCGCCTCGGCAAGGCCGGCGCCGCCGAGGAACATGCCGAGCACCGGCCTGCGTGCCGGGTCCCCGTCCGAAAGGGCGATCAGCTCGCGGCTGACGATGTGCGCGTTGAGGCCGTCCGAGCGGGCGAGCTCGAGCACGCGCTCGAGCGCCCGGATCGGGTCGCCGTCGGCGCCGAGATCGTGCGCGATGAGGTTGGTCTTGCCGTTGGGGAGCACCGCGACCGGCGGCGGCCCCTCGGGGAAATGGACGCCCTGATGAAGCTCGGTGAGCGTCGCCTGGACGGTCCCGTCGCCGCCGTTGACGACCAGCACTTTGGGCCGGACGCGGGCGATGGACTTCAGCGCGTCGCCGATCTGGTCGACATGCTCGACCTCGTAATGGAAGATGTCCTTGTGCTGCGCGCAGAAGCGCCGGACGCGCGGCAGCATCGACTGGTTGCCCGAAGCGCGGGGGTTCGAGAGGAGCGCGACCAGTGCCATCTCAGCCCCGCACCGGGCGAATGGTGAGCCCGAAGCGATAGTTGAGGACGACCGGAACGGCGTGGACGCCGGCGCCGACGTTGAAAGCGACGTTCTCGAAGCGCGGACGCAGGTTGGTGAGGCTGAGGCGAGGGTTGCGCGAGAAGCCGCCGCCGTCGCCCCAGTCGCTGCCGTCGCCGTCGACGTCGTGGCGGACCGCGACCGCATAGCGTCCCGCTCGCGGCAGCCGCACGCAGATCGGCATGTTGCCGGCGCGGCTGACGGTGAGGCGGATCTGCCTCAAATAGCGGCCGCGTTCCAGGAAAGTGCTCGGATCGCTGTAGACGTTGACGCGCACGTTGCCGGCGCGCGCCTTGAAACCGCCGACATTGACGATCAGCGCCGGGCCCGGCGAGCCCGGGCGGCAGGCGGCGGCATCGGGGCCGATCGCCGCCTGCGCCGCGCCCGGCAGGGCCGCGGCCGCGACGGCCAGAGCCGCGCCAGTCACCACCGCTTTCGCCATAGAAACTTTACTCCCGGAGCCGGAAAACGCGCACTGCCCGCGGCCCGCGGCTCCTATATCATTCGGCTTGGGGCCAAAATGTGGTGATGGAACGACGAAAACGGGAGGGGCCGCGGCGCGATTTTCGTCAGGCCGAGTGCCAGTCCCGCGGCAGCCGGCGGCCCGCCAGGAAGTAGATGAAGGCGCTCAGCAGATAGAAAGCGAGGCCGTAGAGGATCGAATAGCGCAGCGACTCCTCGCCGTGAGCGGCGGCCATCGTGTCGGACATGAAGCCGAGGAAGAAGATGCCGAAGCCGATGCCGATCAGGTTGTTGATGAAGAGGAAGCTCGCGGAGGCGGTTGCGCGCATGTTCGGGGGGACGATGTGCTGGACCGCGGCGATGACCGGTCCGAGCCAGGCGAGAGCCAGCATCTGGCCGATCGTGAACATGATCCACCCGACCCCCAGCGACGGCGCGAACAGGCCGATCGCGAAAGCCGGCGCGGCGAGGGTGAAGCAGACCGCGGGGATCAGCGCGTAAGCGGCGGGGCGGTCCGGCCCGGTGCGGTCGCCGAACCAGCCGCCGAGCCAGGTGCCGGCCACGCCGCCGACCAGCACGATCGAGCCGTAGAACCAGCCCACCTCGCCCAGCTCCAGGCCGAAGCTGCGGGTGAAGAAGGAAGGAAGCCAGAAGATCAGGCCGTAGCCGAGGATCGAGCCGGAAGCGGCGCCGAAGGAGAGCAGCCAGAAGCTCGGCGTCGTCGCCAGCGTCTTGGCGACGATGGCGATCGGAGGGGCCGGCTCGCTCGCTTGGCCGTCCTCCCCGTCATGGCCGCCGCGGACCGGCTCGGGGATGAGCAGCTTGACGAGCAGGGCCGCCGGCAGGCCGGCGAGGCCGACGATGACGAAAGCCGAGCGCCAGTCGAGATGGCTGGCGATCCAGCCGCCGAAAAAGACTCCGAGCGCGGAGCCGAGCGGAATGCCGAGCGAGAAGAAAGCGAGCGCCCGCGCCCGCTTCGCACGGGGGTAGAAGTCGGAGATCAGGGCGTAGGATGGAGCGACGCCGCCGGCCTCGCCGATGCCCACGCCCATCCTCGCGAGGAACAGGTGCCAGAAATTCTGGGCGAGGCCGCAGGCGGCGGTGAAGGCGCTCCACAAGGCGACCGACACGGCGATGATGTTGACCCGGCTCCTGCGGTCGGCGAGCCAGGCGATCGGGATTGCCAGGCCGCTGTAGAAGAGGGCGAAGGCGATGCCGCCCATCAGGCTCAGCTGCGTGTCGCTGAGCGCGAGCTCGGCCTTGATCGGCACCGCCAGGACGCCGATGATCTGGCGGTCGATGAAATTGAATATGTAGGCGAGGAGCAGGACGAGGAGGACGCGCGCGCCCGGCGCCGTCCCGCCCCTCCCGCTCCTCGCCTGGTCGCCCACTTAGAAGTTCATGCCCACGGTCAGGTAGACCTGACGCGGATTGCCGTAATAAGCGGTGAGCACGCCCTGCGCGCCAAGCGTCGAGCTGAGCCCGGGCTGGCCGTTGGCGAGGATGAAGTCGCCGGTCGTCGGATTCTGCCTCAGGAAGTTGTAGCCCGAGACGACGTAGCGCGTATCGGTGAGGTTGCGGCCGTGCAGGCCCACCATCCACCGGTCGTCGTCGGACCGCCATACGATGCTCGCATCCCACAAGGCGTAGCCGTCTTCGTCCAGTCCCGGAACGCGCAGCTCGAACTGCTGGCTCGCGCTGCGATAGGAGACGGTTGTGATGAAGCTGAGCTCGCCGGAGCCCACCGGGACGCTGTAATCGATCGTGCCGCTGGCGGTCCATCGCGGGGTGTTCTGGATCTCGCGGAAATCCGAAACGTCGGTCAGCACGTTGTTGATGGCCAGCAGGAACTCCCGATATTCGGCGTCCAGATAACCCAGCGACCAGGCGAAGTTGAGGCGGCTGCCCTCGACGCCGAAATCGCGAGCGGCGAGCGCATTGCCTTCGAACTCCACGCCGCGGAACCTGGCCTTGCCGGCGTTGGTGGTGATGCCGATGAAGGTCTGCTGCCCGTTGATGACCGTTCCGGCGGAGCCGGGGACCTGAACATCGGAATAGTCCGCCTGGAACACGGCGAGCGCCAGGTTCACCCGACGGTTGAACAGCGAGGCGCGGTAGCCCAGCTCATAGCTGTCGACCGTTTCCGGATCGAAGGACATGAACTCGAAAATCTCCTCGGGCGTGCGGACGCCGTCGCCGTTGAGATCGGCCTGCGGCGCCGTGCTGACGCCGCGCGGGTCGAAGCCGCCGCCCTTGAAGCCGGCCGAATAACTTGCGTAGATCGTCTGGTCCTCGGCCGGATGGTAGCTGACCGAGGCGCGAGGGGTGAATTCCTCGAAATCCGCGGTGCCGGTGAAGTCGGACTGCACCAAGGCGAGGACGCCGGTGCCGCCGAAGAAGGGCGAGCCACCGCCGAGATAGACACCGCGGTTGATGTCGGAAGTCCGCTCGTCCCACGTGTAGCGGCCGCCGACCGAGACGCTGAAGACATCCGAGAAATCGTAGGTGAAGTCGCCGAAGATCGCCGCCGTCTGCGTGTCCACGTCGCCGAACGTCAGGGCCGTGGCGTTGCCGGGAAGGCGCACGTCGAAAATCGTCACCGCATTGGCGTCGAGATAATAAGCGCCGAGCAGGGCGTGCAAGCGCTCGGTGTTGTAGAGGATCTGCACCTCCTGCGAGAGCTGACTGTTGCGGTAGATGGCCGGCACATCGACGTCGACGGCGGGGAGCGCGTCGAAGTCGATCGGCGTCGAGCTGCGGTCGCGGCGATAGGCGCTGATGCTCCTCAGCGTCCAATTGTCGCTCGGCTGGAACTCGGCGTAAAGGCTGACGCCCCAGGCGCGCACGTCCTGCTCGAGGTCGTTGAGGCCGCCGCGCGTGTCGAACTCGTCGTCGAGCACCGGCGCACCCGTCACGAGGCTCGGGATCAGCCGGTGGCCGCCGCGGGCATTGCTGTTGTCCTGGGTGAGGTCGCCCTGCAGGCGGACGAAGACATTGTCCTCGTTATTGACCTCGATCGAGGCGCGGCCGGCCCAGATGTCACGGTTGTAATTGTCCTGGCCGGTGGTCAGGTTCTCGCCGAAGCCGCCGCGCGACAGACGCGCGAACGAGGCGCCGGCGCGGACGAGGCTGTCGCTCGCCACCGGGGTCGAGGCGCTGACGACGAGGTCCGCCTGCTCGTAGGTGCCGACGGTGGCGCGGACGCGAAGCTCCGGGTCGCGCGGCAGGCGGCGGGTGACGTATTTGATCGCGCCGCCGATCGTGTTGCGGCCGTAGAGCGTGCCCTGCGGGCCGCGCAGGATTTCGATGCGCTCGACATTGTAGATGTCGAGCAAGGCCCCCTGCGGCCGGTTCAAATAGACGTCGTCGAGATAGATGCCGACGCCTGCCTCGAAGCCGGCGACCGGATCCTGTTGCCCGACGCCGCGGATGAAGGCGGTCAGCGTCGAATTGGTCCCGCGAGAGGCTTCGAGGGTGACGTTCGGCGTGGTGTCGCCGATGTCGGTGAGGTCGAGCGCGCCCTGCTCCTCGAGCTGCTCGCCGGAATAAGCGGTGATCGACAGGGGGACGTCTGTGATCGATTCGGCGCGGCGGCGGGCGGTGACGAAGATAACTTCCTCGTCGCCGGCGGCTTCGTTGGCCGCCTGCGCTTCCGCCTCGGTGGCGATTTCGGTCTCGGGGTCGACCTGCGCATAAAGCGGCGTGGCGGCGGCCAGGGCCGCGACGGCGCTTCCGACTTTCAATGCGGTCATCAGGCGTGGCTTGGTCATGATTTCCTCCTCAGATTCTCGTGGCTTGTGGCGTCAGATCGAATGTCAGGCGATCGGCAAAATCGCTCACGGTGCGGTTGAACAGCTCGGGCTGCTCGAGGTGCGGGGCGTGGCCGGAGGCATCGAAGCGGACCGCCTCGGCATTGGGTAAAGCGGCGACGAGATGGTCGGCCGTATCATCGCCGTAGAGGCCGCTGCGAGCGCCGTGCACGACCAGCGTCGGGTGAGCGATTCGCTGGAGCAGCGAGCGCACGTCCTGGGTCACCAGCGAAGCCCAGATGTCGGCGATCAGCGCCGGGTCGTTGCGGGCGAACTCGAAGCTGGCCCACTCGGCAAGGGCGCGCTTCCCATTCTCCACCGGCTGGGCGAAGATGCCTTGGCCGGCGCTGAGCGCGAAGCTTTCGAAATCGTCGCGAATGGCGGCGGTGCGCGCGTCGCAGGCTTCCGGCGAGAGGCCGAGCGTCCAGTCCCCGTCGTTGAGGACGCGCGCCGTCATGTCGATGACGACGGCGCCGGCGAAGCGCGCGGCCGCGGGGCCGGTCAGCACATGCCAGAGAATGGTCGCGCCGAGCGACCAGCCGACGCCGATCGCGCGCTCGAGGCCGAGGGCCTCGGCAAGCTCGCAAACGTCGCCGGCAAGGCGCTCGATGCCGGAGCCGCCGCTCCCGCTCCGCGAGGCGCCATGGCCGCGCAGGTCGATCCGGATCATGCGGAAATGCTCGGCGAGCGGCGCCTGCGACCGGAAGAAGTCGCCATGCGCCATCAGCCCGTGCAGCAGGACGAGCGGGCGCCCGCGTCCTTCGTCGCGATAGCCGATGCGCGCGCCGTCAGAGGTCGTGAAAAACCGCAAGCCCCTCTCCCCGCCCGTGGCCCGTTGGGGCCTGGGAGCGGGTTAATCCTACCGCAGAGCTGAAACTTGAGTCAAGGTTCAACTTGATCAGACGCGGCCGCGCGCGAAGAATTCACGCAGCCGGCGACCCGGGAGGCGCTACCGGCGCTCGGTGCCGCCGCCGTTCTCGATCAAGCGCGCGAGCAGCCGGCGGTGAGCCGTCCCGTCGAGCGCGCCCTCGATTCGGTAGAGCGCGCGCAGGTAGGAAAGGTCGAGCCGGGTGACGGCGGGGAGCTGAGCGCGGTCGCCGGCCGCTCGATCGAACAAAGACAGGATCGAGCGCCCGGCGGCCGCCTCGGCGGGGCGGGTCGGCGCGAGTCCGCGCATCGCGGCATGGTCGGCGATCTGCATCAAGGTGAGGCCGTCGACGGCGTCGACGTCGAACACCACCACTGACAGCTGGAGGTCGCGGCGGGTGGTCTCGCGCAGCAGGCCGACGGGCACCCCGTGATGGAGGTGCACGTCTTGGTGAAGGAAGGCGTCTCGATTGTCGGCGATCATCGCCCCTTCGGCGCGGCGGGTGACGCTGCTTTGCCAGCTGCGCACCGGGCCGGTCGCGGCGATGGCGCGACTGACCTCGACCGAGTTCAACCCGTTGAAGATGTCGGGCCGCCGCCGCCGCAGCGCCGAGGCGACTTCGGCGCCGTCATTGGCGACGAGGATGATGAAATTGGCGCGGCAGCCGCGCTCGCGCGCCGTCCGGATCCGGGCCGCACCGGCGAGCTCGCGCACCCGCGCCTCGACGGCGAGATTGAAATCGTCGGGGAGGCCTTCGGCGACGACGCAGACAGGCTCGTGAAACCGCGCCACCTGGCCTTCGGCCTGAACGGTGACGGCGTCGACGAAGGCGTTGAGGTCGGCCGGTCCGGCGGTCGCCGCGGGCTGGGCTGCCAGGGGGCCCGCGGCGATCAGGAACAACAGGGGAAGAATAGGCATGGCGGGCCTTGTCGGTGTTCGGCAGCCCGATGCTTCACGAGTGGCCGGGGGTGGTAAGGATTTCGACGAGCGGGCGGCAGCGCTCGACCAAGGCGGCGCCGCGAGCGGCTTTGGCGGCGAAGCCGCTTTCGCTATCCATGCCTACGCGGGGTCGATTGGAGGCGGCGATGGGAGTCGAGGCTGGGTTCGAGCGGTTGCGCGGCTACGGGCTCGCGCTGCCGGAGGCGAGCGAGGATTTCCCCTGGGGCCACACCGCGCTCAAGGTTCGGGGCAAGACATTCGCCTGGCTCGACAAGGGGGAAGGGCGGCTCAGCCTGACGGTGAAGCTGCCGGTCAGCCGCGACTTCGCCCTTGTCTTCGATTTCGCCGAGCCGGCGGGCTACGGCCTCGGCCGCTCGGGCTGGATCAGCTGCCGCTTCGGGGCCGACGAGGCGCCCGACCTCGACCTGCTCGAACGCTGGGTCGCCGAGAGCTACCGGGCGGTGGCGCCGAAGAAGCTGGCGGCGCTGCTGCCGGCGGAGGATTAGGGGCCGGCGTCGTATTTCGCCGGCAGCGGGAACAGGGTCACGAAGCGTTTCGCCAGGGGGCGGTCGCCTTGAATTTGGAGCGCCCCCTCGGCTTCGAGCGCCTCGAGCGGCACGCCGCCATAGACGGCCGCGGCGATGACGGTGGCGGTGGCGGTAAGGACCAGGCCGGCGCCCGCGACTTCGCCGCGCTTCGTCTCGATGCGGCCGGAGGCGATTTCGGCGACGTAGGTTTCCGTCGCAATCCGGAAGCCGATCCGCGCCTCGAGCCCCTTCGCCCGCTCCCGATCGAACATCGTCCTGAACGACAGCATCAGCGACGTACCGGACAGCGGCAGCGTCGGATCGTGCGCCGGCGAGCGCGCCGCCCAGCGGCCGAGCGACTGGACGATCGGCTCGGCCTCATAGCCCCAGTCGGTCAGCTCGTAGACCTGCGCCGAAGCCGGCGGCGGCAGCCGGCGGCGGGCGACGAGGCCGGACGCCTCCAACCCCTCGAGCCGCTGGGTGAGGACGTTGGCGCTGATGCCGGGGAGGTCGGCACGAATGTCGCTGAACCTCTTCGGGCCGAGCATCAGCTCGCGCATCACGAGCAGCGCCCAGCGCTCGCCGATCAGGTCGAGCGCGTGGGCGGTGCCGCAGGCATCGTCGTAACGTCGCCTTTGCACATCCCGTCGTGCGTGAGTTATATTTTGTAACTTCACAGTTGCCTTTTATAACAGAAGGGCGCATCAGCGTCAAACCCGATTCGCTCGATCCAGGTTAGGGAGCCCAACATGCCGAAGCTGATTTTCGTGAACCTGCCGGTCGCCGACCTCGCCGCCTCGCGTCGCTTTTACGAGGCCATCGGCGCGACCAACGACGCGCGCTTCACCGACGAGACGGCGGCGTGCATGGTGCTCTCCGAAACGATCCACGTGATGCTGCTGACTCACGACAAGTTCAGCCAGTTCACGCCCAAGCGGATCGCCGACGCGCATCGGACCAGCGAGGTGCTGATCTGCATCTCCGCCGACAGCCGCGAGGCGGTCGACGAGATCACCGCCAGGGCGCTTGCCGCCGGCGGCCGGGAGCCGCGCGAGCCGCAAGATCACGGCTTCATGTACGGCCGCAGCTTCGAGGATCCGGACGGCCATATCTGGGAGCCGATGTGGATGGACATGGAGGCGGCGATGGCGGCGATGGGGCAGGCGCAGGCCGCGCCGCAGCCCGCCTGAACAAAGACGAGAAGGAGACGGATGATGACTTACGTGCAGGGTTTCGTGCTGGCGGTCCCGACCGCGAAGCAGGAGGAATATCGCCGTCACGCCGCCGAGGCCGCGCCGATGTTCAAGGAATATGGAGCGACCCGGATGGTCGAGGCCTGGGGCGACGACGTGCCCGACGGAAAGGTTACCGACTTCAAGGGCGCGGTGCAGGCGAAGGAGGACGAGACGGTGGTCTTCTCCTGGTTCGAATATCCGTCGCGCGAAGCCTATGACGAGGCCAACGCGAAGATGATGGCCGATCCGCGGATGGAGGAGATGGGCGCAAACATGCCGTTCGACGGCCAGCGGATGATCTTTGCCGGCTTCGATTCGCTGCTCGACGATCGCGGCGGCGAGCCCGGCGGCTATGTCGACGGCTTCATCCTGCCGGTGCCGACCGAGAAGAGGGAGGCCTATGCCGAGCTCGCCCGCAAGGCGTCGGGCGTCTTCCGCGAATATGGCGCGCGCCGGGTGGTCGAGGCCTGGGGCGACGACGTGCCGGACGGCAAGGTCACCGACTATCGCCGCGCCGTGAAGGCAGAGGACGGTGAGAATGTGGTTTTCTCCTGGATCGAATGGCCGTCGAAAGAGGCGCGCAACCAGGCCTGGGAGAAAGTGATGGCGGACGAGCGGATGAAGCCCGACCACGCGAACATGCCGTTCGACGGCCAGCGCATGTTCTGGGGCGGCTTCCGGCCGATCCTCGACGCCTGAGGGAGGCGGGCCATGGCCGACAAGTTCATCTGGTACGAGCTGATGACGACCGACCTCGAGCCCGCGCTCGGCTTCTATCGCGAGGTCGTCGGCTGGAGCAGCGCCGATCACGAGGGCACCACGCCGGGCGGCGACCGCTACGTCATCCTGTCCGCCGGCGGCCGGGCGATCGGCGGGGCGATGCAGCTGAGCGAGGGGATGCTCGGCGGCGGGGCGCGGCCGGGGTGGTTCGGCTATGTCGGAGTGGCGGACACCGACGTCAAGGCGCGCGAGGTCGAGGCGGCGGGCGGCAAGGTGCTGATGGGGCCGGGCGACATCCCGACCGTCGGCCGCTTCGCCTTTGTCACCGATGCGGGCGGAGCGCCTTTCTACCTGCTGACGCCGCAGCCGCGGCCGGACGCGCCGCCGCCGCCGGCCGCCGGCGACGCGGGCGGAGTCGCCTGGCACGAGCTTCAGTCGGGGGCCGGCGAGGCGGCGGCCTTCGCTTTCTATTCGCGGCTGTTCGGCTGGGAGACGATGGCGGAGATGCCGATGGGGCCGATGGGCAGCTACCGGATCTTCGGCGCCGACGGCGAGCAGCTCGGCGGGATGATGGACAAGCCGGAGGCGATGCCGGTCTCGGCCTGGCAATTCTACTTCACGGTCGACGGCATCGACGCAGCCGCCGGGCGGGTCCGGGCCAATGGCGGCGCGGTGGTGCGCGAGCCGCACCAGGTGCCGGACGGCAGCTGGATCATCCACGGCCGCGACCCGCAGGGCGCCGTCTTCGCGCTCAATTCCACCCAACGCTGAGCAAAGGAAAAGCGATGAGCAAGATCACGCCCTGCCTCTCGTATGACGGCGACGCCGAGGAGGCTGCCAATTTCTACGTGACTTTGCTTCCGAACAGCCGGATCGACAGCGTCAGCCGCTCGCCCGCCGATTATCCGGCCGGCAAAGCGGGCGACGTGCTCACCGTGGAGTTCACGCTCGCCGGCCAGCAATTCCTCGGCCTCAACGGCGGGCCCGGCAATCCCTTCACAGACGCGGTCTCGTTCCAGATCCACACCGAGGACCAGGCCGAGACCGACCGTCTGTGGGACGCGATCGCCGGGACCGGCGGGCAGCCGGTTGCGTGCAGCTGGATCAAGGACCGCTGGGGGCTCTCCTGGCAGATCGTGCCGAAGCGGCTGACCCAGCTGATGCACGATCCGAATCCGGCCCGGGCGAAGCGGGTGATGGAGGCGATGATGACGATGGTGAAGATCGACATCGCCGAAATCGAGCGCGCCGCCGCCGCGGCCTGATCCTCAGCCCACGCCGTAGAGCGCGTCCGCCATCAGCGCCGCCGCCGCCGCCGAATCGTGGGTCTCGGCGAGGCGGCGCCAGCAGGCGAAATCGAGCGCGACCGCCAGCAGCGGCCCGGCGCGCTCGGGGAGACCTTCCGAGAGAGCCTGCGCGGCCTGCTCGAAGGCCGGGCGCATGCGCAGCTCGACCATTTCGCGGGTGAGCGCGTGGTGCTCGGCGTCACGGAGCACGCACGCCGCCTGGCCGGCATTGCGCTCGTACCAGCCATAGAGCTGCTCCAGCGCTTGCCTGGTTCGTTGACGCCCCGCCGGAATTTCACGCCACTGATCGGCGTCGGGGAGCGGGTCGCGCTCCAGGGCGAAGCCGGAGCAGGCGAGGAACAGGCTGCGATCGTCCGGGAAATGGGCGTAATAAGTATGGCGCTGGACGCGGGCGCGCTCGGCGATCTGCGAGACGGTGGTGCGCGCCGGGCCGAGGCTGGAATGGAGGTCGACAGCTGCCTCGACGATGCGACGGCGGGTTGCCTGCGCCTGGTCGCCGCGGCGGCCGAGGCGGTAGCTCCGCTTTTTTGTTGGACGAGGCTGTGCAGTCGAACTTGACATGGTGGCGTTTTAGATGCACACCCGTGTGCAGTCAATAGAGTCAGGGCGGGACTCGGGCAGAAGGAGAAACGCCATGACGAGCCGAGTCGATGAGATTGCCGAGAATATCTTCCGCATCTCCACCTTCGTGCGGGAGGTGGCGCCGCCCGCCGGCTTCGCCTTCAACCAGTATCTGATCGTCGCCGACCAGCCGCTGCTGTTCCACACCGGGCACCGGCGACTGTTTCCGGCGGTGCACGACGCGGTGGCACGGGTGATCGCGCCCGAGCGGCTGCGGTGGATCAGCTTCGGCCATGTCGAGGCGGATGAGTGCGGCGCGATGAACCTGTGGCTCGCGGCGGCGCCGGCGGCGGAGGTGGCGCATGGCGCGACGGCGGTCGACGTCAGCCTCAGCGACCTCGCCGACCGGCCGCCGCGCATACTCTCCAACGGGGAGACGATGGACCTCGGCGGCAAGCGTGTGCGCTATATCGACACGCCGCACACGCCGCACGGCTGGGAGGCCGGGCTGCTGTTCGAGGAAACGACCGCCACGCTGCTCTGCGGCGATCTCTTCACCCAGACCGGGGAGACGGAGCCGCTGACCGATACCGACATCGTCGGCCCGGCCGCCGCGGCCGAGGATCTGTTCCGCTTCTCCAGCCTCCACCCTGAAATGGGGGCGACCATCCGGCGGCTGGCGCCGCTGGCGCCGAAGACGCTGGCGCTGATGCACGGGCCGGCGTTCGCGGGCGACTCGGCGGCGGCGCTGGCGGCGCTGGCCGACGATTACGACCGCCGCACCGCCCGCTCGCGCGAAGCGACAGCGGCCGCCGCCTAGGGGGTGGTCAGCGCGGCGAGGGCGGCGCGGACGGTGGCGCGGGTGAAGGGCTTTTCGAGGACCGGCCGGCCGCAGCCGTGGAGGAATTCGGCCATCCGCTCGCCGACCGTGTCGCCGGTGACGAAGGCGATGCGGCCGACCATCTCCGGGCGGATCTCGCGCAGGCGCTCGTAAAGCTCCGGGCCGCTCATCATCGGCATGCGCAGGTCCGAAAGGAGGATGTCGAAGTCGGCATCCTCGAGCGCGGCGATCGCGTCGCTGCCTCCGCCGGCGACGCTGACTTCATAGCCTTCGCGCTCGATCAGCTCGCGCAGCGTCTCCGCGACGTCCGCCTCGTCGTCGACGATGAGGACCCGCCGCCGCGGCGTCGGCGCCGGCTTGGCGGGGGCTTGCGGAGCCGGCTCGGCGGTCTTAGCGCCCGCGGGCGCCGCGGCGGGGAGGGTGATCCGGAAATGGGCGCCGCGCCGGCTCGGCTGAAGCGTCAGCGTGCCGCCATGGGCCTCGACGATGCCCTGCGAGAAAGACAGGCCGATGCCGGTGCCGCTCCCGGTCGCCTTGGTCGTGAAGAACGGCTCGAAGATGCGCCCGGCATGTTCCGGGGCCACGCCGGGGCCGGTGTCGGTGAAGTCGAGGCGGACTCGGCCGGCGGCGTCGGTCGAGGTGCGGATCGTGAGGATTTTCTCGAAGGCGCGGCCTTTTTCCATCGCGTGCTGGGCGTTGACGATCAGGTTCACGAGCACCTGGTGGAGGAGGTCGCGGTCGCCTTCCACGACCGGCTCGGGCGCGCCGTGGACGACGCGAACGGCGATGCCCGACGTTCGAAGCGCATAATCGGTGATGTCGAGCGCCGCGGCGACCAGCTCGTTCAGCGGGATCAGGCTGCGCTGAGGCTCGTTGCGCCGGGCCATGGCGAGGAAGGTGTGGACGATCTTCGCGCAGCGCTCGGCGGCGGCGCCGATCTTGCGCGCGCGCGCCTCGAGCGGCGTTCCGAGCGTGTCCTCCTCGAGCAATTCGGCCTGGCCCACGATCGCGGTCAGCGGGTTGTTGAGCTCGTGGGCGACGCCGGCGAGCAGGCTGCCGAGCGCGCTCAGCTTCTCGCTCTGGTGAAGCGCGTCGCGCGACCGGCGAAGCTCCTCCTCGGCTTCCTTCTGATCGGTGATATCGATGTCGAAGCCGCCGATGCCGGCCGGTTCGCCGGTACCGGTCGCGACCGGGAAGCGAACGACCAGCGACCAGCTGTAGGAATCGATCCCCGGCAGGAATTCCTCGACGGCCTTGGGGCGGCCGGTCTCCAGGATCTCGCGGTCGTAGGCGGCGACCATCTCGGCTTCCTCGGCGCTGAGCAGGTCGCCGGCGGTGAGGCCGATCAGCTCGTCGACCGGGCGGCCGCCGAACACCTTCCCCATTTCGGGGTTGAGCATTACGTAGCGGCCCTGCGAATCCTTGAGGTACATGCCGACCGGGGCGTTCTTCATGAAGGCCGCCAGCAGCATTTCGCTCTTGCGCAGCCGGTCTTCGGCGATCCGCCGCTGCGTGACGTCGCGGGTTACGGCGAGGTGCTGGACGCTGCCGTCCGGCGCCTCGAGCGGCACGGCGTGAGTCTCCAGGCGCCGGCGCTTGCCGCTACGGCCGACGACGTCGAACTCCCAGCTCAGATGTTCGCCGGCGCAGACGCGCGCATGGTTGGCGAGCCATTCCTCGCGATGCTCGGCGGCGATCAGGTCCGCCACCGGGACGTTGTCGAGCGCTTCGGCCTCGAGCAGCGCCAAGCCGGCCGGGTTCATGAAGCGGATGCGTCCCTCGGGGTCGACGATCTTGACGCACTCCGGCGTCGCCTCCAGGATCGCCCGAAGGCGCGCTTCGCTGTCCTGAAGCCTCTCCTCGCAGCGCTGCCCCTCGCCTCGGTTCATGTCAGGCCGAGGCCGATGCCGTCTGCGGCTCGGCGAAGGGCGCCAGGCCGAGGGCGAGGCTCGCGGCGCTGCAGGCGATGGCGAGCGCGATCAGCAGCGGGTTCTTCGAAATCCTTTGCATCTTCTTTCCGTAAGGGGACGCACCGACGCGGCGTCGGCGCGGCAGTCGCGCCTGCATTTATCAGCTTTATGCCGCGCCGGGACCTCGGTGGTTTCAATTGTTTCACACCCGAATAATCGCCGCGCCATCCTAGCGCTCCGAGGCGGGCAGGGCGAGCAGGAGCATGGCCGCAAGGCCGGCGAAGGCGGCGGCGGCGAGGAAGGTCGCCTTCGGTCCCGACGCATCCCACAGCAGCCCCGCGGCGACGCTGGCCGCCAGCAAGGCCAGACCGGTCGCGAGGTTGAACAGGCCGAAGCCGGTGCCGCGAAGCCGCTCGCCCGTCGAGTCCGCGACCATGCGGGCGAGCACGCCCTGGGTCAGAGCGAGATGGACGCCCCACAGCGCGATCCCGGCCAAGGCCGCGGCGATACCCGTGCCGATCGCAAGCAGGATATCGGCAGCGACCAGCGTGGCGAGGCCGGCCAGCAGCAGGCGGCGCGGCGGCAGCCGGTCGGACAGCGCACCGGCCGGATAGGCGCCGGCCGAATAAGCCAGGTTCATCACGATGAGAACGAGCGGCGCCAGCGCAATGCCGAGCCCTTCGTCATGAGCCTTAAGGATCAGGAAGGCCTCGCTGAAACGGGCCAGGCTGAAGGCCGACGCCACGAGGATGACCGTCCAGAAGCCGCGGCCGAGCGCCTTCAGCTCCGCGAAGCGAAGCGGCGGCCGCTCGGCCTCGGGCCCGGCGGCGCGGTCCTCGACACCGCCGAGCACGAGCAGGACGGCGATGACGGCCGGGATCACGGCGAGCCAGAAGACGAGCCTGACATTGCCGGCGAGGACGAGCATCAAGGCCAAAGCGAGCAGCGGGCCGATCACGGCCCCGGCGGTGTCGAGCGCCTGGCGAAGGCCGAAGGCGCGGCCGAGCTGCGCGGGCGGCGTCACGTCGGCGATGAGAGCGTCGCGCGGCGCGCCGCGAATGCCCTTGCCGATCCGGTCCGCGAAGCGCGCCGCCAGCACCGGCCAGGCTCCGGCTGCGATCGGGAAGAGCGGCTTGGACGCCGCCGCGAGGCCGTAGCCCAACAGGATCAACGGCTTGCGCCGGCCGATCCGGTCCGAGATCCAGCCCGAGAAGAGCTTGGTCACATTCGCCGTCGCTTCGGCGATGCCGTCGATCAGGCCGACGGTGGCGACGCTCAGCCCGAGCGTCGCCGTCATGAACAAGGGCAGCAAGGCGTGGATGATCTCCGAGGAGACATCCATGAACAGGCTGACCAGGCCGAGCGCCCAGACGGTGCGCGGGAGGGCAGGGCGGTCGCGGGCCATCGCGAGAGTGAAAGCATGAAAGGCCGATGCGGGGAAGCGACCCGGCGTGTGCGCCTTAGGCGGAGCCGCCGTTTGAGGCGATGAAAGCAAACACGCGCCGGATGGTGACGGCACGCGGGCTGCGGCCGTCACGCAGGGCGGTGACGAAATTGGGGTCGCCGACGGCCGAGCGTCCGAAGCGGCTGGGGCTGGTCTTCGTGCGTCGCATATACGCTTCGATCGCAATCAGCAGCGGCGGGGGAGAGTCGCGAATCATCCGCAGCAGTTTCATGATTTGTTCCTATTTGTCTAGGAATTTTCCTCGTGCTATAGGCCCGCTATGAGCTGGACCGATCAGCGTGCCGCACTCGAGCGGCTGATCAAGGAGCGCCGCGAGGATTATGCCGGCCTGTCGCGGCTGCTCGGACGCAATGCCGCCTACATCCAGCAGTTCATCAAGCGCGGGGTGCCGCGCAAGCTCGATGCCGACGACGTGGCGCTGCTCGCGCGCTATTTCGGGGTGAGCGAAGCGGAGCTGGGGGGGCGGCCCGCTGCGGAATCGTCGTCTTCGGGCGAACTCGTCCATGTCGCGGGGTTCGAAGTCGGCGCTTCGGCCGGCCACGGCGCCACGGCCGAAGGCGAAGCCGTGGTTTCAAATTTCGCCTTCAGCCGAGAGTGGCTGCGCCGGCTATCGCGATCGAATGCGGCCGACCTCTCGCTGATTACGGTGCAGGGCGATTCGATGCTGCCTTCGCTCGCCGACGGCGACGACATATTGGTCGATCGCAGCGACTCGGCCGAGCGGCTTCGGGACGGCATCTACGTCCTTCGCCGGGACGATTCGCTGATGGTCAAGCGAATCGCGGTCAACCCGGCGGCGCGGCGGGTGACCATCAAGAGCGACAATCCGGCCTACCCCGAATGGCCCGACTGCGACCTCGCCACGATCGAGGTGATCGGACGCGTCGTCTGGGCGGGCCGCCGCATCCGCTGAGCCTAAATCCTACAAAATGGATGGATAGGAATATTGTAGGATATTTCTAGGTATAATCCTCCTATTGCCGGTTCGGCCAGCACCGCCGCTGGCCCCCGCATTCAGGAGAGTGATCGTGACACATGGAATGGGCATCGGCCTGTTCGCCAACGCGAACGGCACCAGCATCGACTCGGGAATCGACCGGGTCGCCACCTCCGGCTACACCAATGTCGGCGTCGGCGCCGCCTTCTACACCTACCAGCCGACTTTCGACCTGGTCACCTACCCGCGCGCCGGCTTCACCGCGGCCGATGGCCGCATCTTCGCGCTCGACCGGATCGACCAGGAGGTAACGCCCTTCATGTTCGGCGCGGTGAGCGGCGGCGCGGACGACTTGGTTCCGCTTCGCGCCTTTTTCGATTTTTGTGAGAATCACAGCGTCCACCGGGCGACGCTCACCGGCTCGTTCACGATCAGCGCCACGCTTCAGATCGGCAAGGCCGCCAATGAATCGCCGTCGACGAGCATCTATCACGGCAACGGCTTCAGCCTCGCGCCCACGGAGACGGCCGCGCCGATGGATCGCCTGATCTACATGCACTACATGAAGGATTGCCGCTTCCACGGCCGCTGGCTGCTGCGCGGCAGCCCGGCGAGCGAGACGGGGCTTGAATATCCCGACCGGCTCGTCACCGGCGTCGGCATCTTTCTGGTGGATTGCCGCGGCGTCCATTTCGAGGCGCTGACCTGCCAGCGTTTCTGGTACGCCGCCGTCCAGGCCGATCCCGCGACCAACAACTCGATGGTCACGATCGACAAGCTGATCGCTTATTATATCGGATCGGGCGGCGTCGGCGACGTTGGGGCCAACCCGACCGTGCAGAGCCTGGTCGCGACCTACAGCAACCCGGTCAACAGCGGGCTTGCGAGCGACATCGGCCAGCGCACGACGATCACCGTGCCGACCAACAAGCTGCCGCCCGCCGACATCGTCGCGGTGGCCGGCGCGACCAGCGTCAACACGCTGCCGATTCTGGTGAGGATCGCCGGCGATTCGCGGCCGTATCGAGTCACGTCGATCAACTGGTCGACCGGCGCGGTCAATCTCTATCCGTGGCTCGACGCCAATGTCGCCACGACAGGGACGCTCGAGTGGATCTGGGGCGGCGCGGTCGGCCTCCACGGCAATGACTGCAATTGCTGGCAGATCGAGCAGCTCGAGCTCAAATATGTCGGCATCGGCCTGGTCGTGGCATCCACCCAGGGGCCGACCGTGAACAGCTTCGTCATCCAGAACGACAGCGGCATCGGCCTGCTGGTGGGCGAGACCGCCGATTCCAACAACAGCGGCAACGGCACCTTCATCACGGGCTTCTACATGGAGGACGTCCAGGAGCATTTCGTGAGCATCGCGGATTTCGCGGACTCGCGAAACAGCGGCTTCATCGCCTCGGAATATACGCTGGACCTGTCCCGGATGTTCGCGATCGCGGCGCCGCGAGACGCCAATAACGCGCTCACCAGCCGGGCGATCAAGCAGTGGGTATTCCAGTCGAGCGGCGAGTTCCTGAACTACAAGGACGGGCCGGACCTTTCCGAGCTCCAGCCGGGCGGCAACCAGGACGTGCTGTTCGTGCGCAGCAACGGGCGCACGATCACGCTCCAGGCCGACAGCCGCAAGGCGGTGCTGTTCAACTATACCCGGCTCACCGTTGTGGTGATGGGATCGGGCCCGAACGGCACGCCGACCGGAACCGTGACGTTCGACCTCGGCGTGGCGACCCATTCGCTCAACGGCGTGGTCGACGGCAGCGTCAGCTTTTCGGGCTTCGACGGGCCGGCTGTGTTCGCCGTCTATTACAATGCGGCCGGCGCCTACGAAGTGGCGGTGATCAGCGGCAAGGCGGGCTTGAGCGCCAGCAAGACCTGGGACCCGCCGAGCCTGGCGCCGGGTGCCGCGGCTTCGACGACGCTGACGCTGACCGGCGCGGCGCTCGGCGACGGGATCAATGTCAGCTTCAACAAGGCGCTCCAGGGCCTGCAGCTGACCGGCTCGGTATCGGCCGCCGACACCGTGGAGGCGGTGCTCAGCAACTCCACCGCGGCGACGATCAACCTCGCCTCCGGGACGCTGAAGGCCGCGATCGTCCGCTAAGGGCGCGCCCTGCCGCAGCGCCCGCCGCCGCCCGTGCCGAACCCCGGCGCGGGCGGCGGTTTCCGTGCGTCTAGCGGCCTCGCGCCGGAGCGCGGGCGGAAAGGCCGGTGCGGGTCGTGGCCGAGATCGGCCCGCGCGGGTCGGCCGGGAGCGAGGCTTCGATCCGGCGCAGCAGACGCTCGGCGTCGGCGTCGGCGGCCGTGGTTACGCACAATTCGACCTCGCCTTCGCGGCCGCGGCGGCTGCGCTCGATCCCGGTCACCGCCGGATCGGCGGCGAGCAGCGCCTCGACCGCCTCGAAGGTTGGGCGGTCGATCCCCATCGCGTAGCTGCCGAAGGCGATTGTGAGCGAGCAGGGGCCCGGCCGCGGGGAATTGGGTTTCATCGCATTCGCTCCGGCAGTGGGACCCGTGGCCGCGGGCGGCCCGGCCGAGGCCTCGACCGCGGCCGGGGCGGCGGCGCCGCCGTCCTGCGGCTGACAGCCGGCGAGCGCCATGGCAAGGAAAACGGACGGTCGGATCACGGGCGATGCAACGCCCGGCGCGGCCGCCGGTTCACGGGCGGCGCTTCCGAAAATGCCTTTGTGGGCTGACGAGCCGTGGCACGCGAGCCGATGAGGCGAGGAACATGTGTGCCCGCGGGCCCGTTTTGGCGCTCATGGACAGGCAGATCCACAATGAGCCCAGCGAAGTCACCGCGGAAGACGGCGAGGTGATGGTCGACGGGCCGAACGGCGTCGCCGTCTCGCTCACCCCGGACGCCGCCGCCGAGACCTCGCACCGGCTGCTGTTCGGCGCCGCCCAGGCGCGCGGCCAGCAGATGGAGGAGGCCAAAAAGGCGCCGCGCCGCCACTGACGGCTCGACGGGGCGGAAGGCTACGCTCGCCGCCGGGCGGTGGCGGGACCGACGTTGCCGCCGCTGTCCCGGCGTGGCAGCGTTCGCATCATGACCGATGGCGACGCGGTTCCCCTGATCGTGCTGCCGGGTGCGCTCGGACCGCTGGAGGCCGGCGCGCCGGAATCGCGGCTCGGACCGGAGCAAGCGGTGCGGGCCATCGACTATCGGGCGGGCGACCGGCTCGGGCCTCTGATCGCCCGCATCGTCGCCGCGGCGGACGGGGACGGGCGGTTCGACCTGCTCGGCCAGAGCTATGGCGGCTGGATCGCCCAGTGCGTCGCCCGCGCCCATCCCGGGCGGGTCCGGCGGCTGGTGCTCTCGCACAGCTTCGCGCTCGAGCGGCGCGACCGCTGGCGATTCCGGCTCGGGCGGGCGATGATCCGGCGGCTGCCTGTGCGGCTGCTTAGCGGGCTGCTCGCCGGGCGCGTCCGGACCGTGCTGGCGCCGGTAGCAGCGAGGGACCCGGCGCTAGCCGGCCGGCTCGCGGCGATGCTGATCGAGCGAATGGGCGAGCCGGAATTCCGGGCCGTGCTGGCGGCGCAGCAGGCCTGCCTGGCCGACAGCCTCGCCGAGCCGTTCACGTCACGGCCGCCGTCGCCGGACCTGCCGGTGCTGATCATCGACAGCGACGAGGATCCGATCGTGCCGCTTGCCGCGCGGGAGAAGCTGAGATCGCTATACCCGGAGGCCGAGGTCCGCCGCTTCCCCGGCGCCGGCCATGTCTCGGCTTTGGCGGAGCCGGAAGCCTATTGGGGCGCGGTAGCCGCCTTCCTGCGATGAAAGGATCTTGCGATGGACCGGGCGACGCCGAACCTGCCTTCAGCCGATTTCGAACGGACCGCCCGCTTCTACGGGGCGCTCGGCTTCGCTCCCGGCTATCGCGAAGCGGGCTGGATGATGCTCGAGCGGGGCGGCGTCACGCTCGAATTCTTCCGCCATGCCGAACTCGATCCGGACGGCACACTGGTTCGGCTTGATCCGGAACTGAAAGTCGAAGCGCGAACCTCGGATAGAAAAAAGTGCTTGACAGCGTCACGCTGATATGGCACATTCTCCCCATCCTGAGAAGTGTAGCCGATTCGCCCCGCCGCGTTAGCGGGTCGGCGATCCGAGCTTCCGAAAAGGCACCATCGAAAAGATTTTTTGAGCCGGTGGGGACCAGCCCTGCCGGCCCTTGGCTGCCTGGGCCGCTTTGGCGGAAGGGTTGATCGCGGGGCAGGTCCGGAGACAGCTTAGCCGGTCCACCGAAGAGCAGCGCGCTTCGCGGCGCAGTCGATCAGGGCGTCAGCCCGGCAGCTGCCACCATCCGCGGAAAGATGCCGTCGAGGGCGTAGTCGATGAAGCTGTGCCTTGGCATCGATAATTGATGAGGCTGCATGGTGAAGCGGCCGCGATAACAGGCGGCTATCCTCTGCCCCACGGCCAGCCGATGGCCGAGATCGGTGGCGTTGAACCTGGAGGCAAGACCGCGCACGTGCTTCTTCAACACCGGATCGCGCTCATTGACCGTGTAATGGAGGCTCCGCAGCCGAGGGAAATCGCGAAACGGACAGGCCTCACGGCTCCGCCCGCGCTCGGTCCAGAAATCGGGATTGCCGATCGCCGGGGCAAGGAAGAGAAGGTCGATGGGCCCGGTGGCCTCGGGCAGCGGCGGGGCTGGAAACTCGTCGCCCAGAAGCGCTTCCACCGAACGGCGGAAACCGCGCGCCCAGGACGGGTTGGAGAGGGCGCTGAGGGTGACCGACGCGCCCCGGCTGTGGGCGACGATCACGATATGCTTGTCGGGAAGCCGCGCGATCAGCCCGCGCAGCGCCTGGGTGCCTGCGACCTGGCTGTAGCCGACGGCGTTGAACCACATCGCCATCTGACCGGGGGTGTCACGGCTGCTGAGGCCGTCCCAATGGAACTCGACGACGCCGTCCGACGGCCGAAGCGGAAGGCGGCCGCGGACGATATCGAAGGCGTGACGCGCCTCGGCGTGGGTGTTGTTGAAGCCATGGACGAGGATGAAGATCCTGCCGCGGTCGCGAAGCCGCGCGGCCACCGTGTCGAGCTGCCGGGTGCGCTCGTCGCGGAGGCGACGACGGGCCTCCTCCGTGCGCCCCGCCGCCGACAGAAGCGAGTGCTGCTCCTCGATCGCGTGCCGATCGAACTGCTCCTCCCACCTGTCCGGATAAAGGTGACCATTGGCATCGGCATAGAGGGTCAGCCGCTCCGGCAGCCCCGCGCTGATGGGGCTCGCGGCCGGGACATTGTGATCGATCGAAACGCAAGCCGTCGCGAGCAGCGCAAGGGCCGGCACGGCATGAAGAAGCGACAATCTCATGACATCCCCCCCGATACAAAGCGAGAGTGCGGCCAAAGGCAGGCCGGGTCAAGAGCGCGGAGACAAGGCTGACAGTAGAACCACAGACACCAGCTACAATGAGGATGCCCCACAGCGTCGAGCCACTGGCGGCTACTATCGATCCCGAAGTAATTCATCCGAATTCGTCATGGAGGACCGTTGTCGCGGCAGCTTCACCGCGCCGTCAGGCAAGTCCAAGCTCGGCGGCAAGGCGCGGATCGTGGCGGATGACGAAGGGGCGCATCGCCATGTTGGGCGCATTGGCGATCATGGCCAGCGTCCCGAGCGGCGCCGGCCGATCGAACGGGTAGCCGAGGCTGACATCGTCGAGCTCCGGATAAGCGTCGAAATCGGTCCCGCAATAAGCCCTGGAACCGCATTTGCCGCCGCCGGACTCGGGCTGGCCGCGGGTCACCATCACCATCATCCGCATGGCCATCCCCTGCGCAGTGCCACGCGGCAACATGAGGTTGAGCGGCCACCCGCAATCGCAATAGTCGCGCTCGGGCTGACCCGAAGCGGTTCGTTCGCGGAACGCATCCAGCGTCGTCGCCGACGTCGGAAACGGGGCGCGCCCGTCGAGCTTGCGCACGATGCTGCTTTCGTCGACGAAGCGATGGAGAATGTTCGCCCCGGGCGCAAGCCGGACCGGCGCGCGCTCCATCTCGATCCAGTGGCGGTGCTCTGCCGGCGCTCGCTCCGGATGATTTCCGTCGAGGTCGAGAACGGCGTCGGCACAGATGAAGATTCGCAAGGTCGCGGCGATGGCCTCGGCGGTCCGGTTCGCGCAGCGCGCGACCCAGACGAAGCGCTCGCCGAACAGATGGTCGCGGTCAAAAGCGAGGTGAACGGTGTTTCCGTTCGGCTGGCCGGTCGCGGGATCGACGACGTAGCGATCATATTCGAACCGCTGACGAAGCATGCCCGTGCGCAGCTCCAGCGCATCCAGGCCGGCGACGAAGGAGTCATAATCGGCGCCGACGAGTTCGACGAAAGCCTCATCACGAGCAGCGGCGTCGAGATCGAAGCCGCGGCCGCGCAACTGGCGTTCGCTGACGATGGCGACGTCGGAATCGTCGACCCAGAGCATCGGATCGGCCGGATCATAAGGTGGAAGGGCAGCCGCATATTCCTGCGCCAGATCGTCAATCTCGCGATGCCACCGCCAGAAGACCGGGTCCTTGAGGGAAGTGTGGGGATGGCTCATCACTCGCGCCGCCGGGCTCGGCGTGGCGGCGATCGCACCGTGACCGCTATTGTGGAAATTGAGGTTCGCGAAGAACTCGTTCACATCGTCCGGAAATTGTACCCCCCGCTCGAACATCCGAACGTTCGACTCCAAGATCGAGCCGACCAGATCCTGATCGAGCGGGACGGCGCCGCCGAGGACGGTGGACGTGGCGAGGGCGTCGCGGAACATGGTGCGGCGATGATCGAGCGCGGTGCGGTCCGCGGACGCGATGCGCTGACCGGCCGGGCGCGGGCTGTAGCCGAGGTTCTTCGGATCGCGGGCATTGGGGTCGTAGCCGGCGCCGAGGTCGCCGCCGAAATCGTGAAGCGGCTCGACCGGGCCGAGGCCGGCCGCCGACCGCTCCAACGCATAGCGGGCGAGCATCTGCTGGTGCATGTAGACGAAGACTTCGCCCTGTCGCTTCTTGGTGAGGACGGTACCATCGGGGAGCCTGACCCCGGTCCAGGGATAGACGATGTGCCAGTGCAGGTGATGCTCGTTGAGAAACATGTCCTCGCGCCAGTAATGCAGATCTTCCTCCGAGGGCGCAGCGGCGGGGGTGGGCGAGCCGTCTCCCGGCTCCTCCTGGTCGGCATCGAAGGGCACCACCGCCGGCGCATCCGGCGCCCGAAAAGCGAGCGGCGGCACGACGAAGGGGGTGGCCGTCCTGGAGAGCTTACCGGCGTGGGCGGTGAATATTCCGAGCGCGTGCTGCGCCAGCGCCAGCGATTCCTCGGCGGCGACCCGGCGCGCCAGTGCAACGACCTCGGCGAGCCCCGCTTCCGGATCGTCGGCTCCCTGGAAGGCGGCTAGGAAGTCGGCGACGACATCGCGGGCGCGCAACATGTCCGGCCCGGCGAAGGGGCTGAAAGGCTTGTCCGGCCGCAGACCGGCGAAGGCCGTGTCATCGCCCGCGAAAGCGGTGACTCCGCCCTGCAGCGGGGCGGCACCCTGGAAGAAGTCGAGCGCGGATCGCTGAGAGGCCGTCAAGTCAGCCATTTCGATTAGCTCCCACGGGAAGTGATTCGGCGGCAACTATAGCCTCAAACGCCTCTTCCGGTTAGAAGAAGACGCTCGGGGGACGAAAGATGAAGCAAGAAGATCGGGCGCGGCTCTACGCTCGGGCCGAAGCCGTCAAGGCCTGGGCGATCGAGAACCGGCTGATGGGCACTGGAGCGCCGCCTCCGGCGCCCGACGCCGACCGGCTGCGCCGGGTGGATCAAGCCTTTGCGGGGGACCAGGCGCAAGTCCTCATGAAAAAGGGCCTGACCGGCGTCGGCATTTCGGAGAAACGGGCGGCGCTCGTCCTGTACACCAACCGGCCGCTGTCGATCAGCGACCGCTCGGCAATGCCCGAAACGCTGTTCGAGGACGTGCCTGTCTTTTACCGCAGGGCTTCGGCTTTCACGATGAAGGATGACGTCGAGGAGATGCATCTCGGCGTCGCCGCCAGCCGTTACCACAACCAGCGCTATGCCTGCGGCGCTTCCATCTCGGTCGCGAACCGCCGCACCGCCGGAACGCTCGGCGCGCTGGTGAAGGACGAAGCGGGCAGGTTGCTGGGACTGACCAACAACCATGTAACGGGCGGGTGCAACAATAGCCGGACCGGCATGCAGATCCTTGCGCCCGGGGTTCGCGACGTCACGGCCAATGAATATGATCCCTTCACGATCGGCTATCATGAGGCGGTCGCGCCGTTGCGCCAGGGCGAGCCGGGCGCCGTCGACGTGACGGTCAACACCGACGCCGCGACCTTCAGAATCGCCGATCCCGATCGCGTCAGCTCGAGCCAGTCGAGCCATTACGACACGCCATCGGCGACCGCGGGCGTCGATCCCGATCCGATCGACGGGACGCGCGTCGAGAAGGTGGGACGCACGACCGGCCGAACCTCGGGCTTCGTCGAGTCGCGCCTCGTCGGTCCGTTCGGCCTCGACTATGACATAAGCACCTATCACAATGCGTCGGAAATGGTGCGCTTCCAGGGAAGGGTTTATTTCGAGCCCGTCTACCTCGTACGCGGCTCCGACGGCGCCTTTTCCGGGCAGGGGGATTCGGGCGCTCTGGTCGTTACCGCCGCCGATGGGGCGGAACGAAGAGCGGTGGGGCTGATTTTCGCAGGAAACGAACAGGAAAATCTTACCTATATGCTGCCGATCGACCCGATCCTCGAGGCACTGAAGGTGGAACTGGTCGGCGGTCATGGAGCGTGAGCGATGGCGAAGGCGAAGTTCGACGAAGCGGCAACGGCATTGCTGGACCGCCTCAAGGCTCCCCTCGGCGCGGCCCATGTCCGCCAGTCGCTGCATGAAGGCGAGCGCGTGCTGATCGTGGAGCATGCCCCGGGCGCGCTACTTGCCGACCTGCCCGGCACATGCCGCGGGTACCGCGTGTTCTACCGCAAGCGGAAAGTGCCCAAAATCTCGGACCGGGACTGATGCGTGCCGAACCGAAAGGGCAAAAAAGCGCTTGACAGCGTCACGCTGATATGGCACATTCTACCCATGCTGAAGAAGTGTGCCCGATTCGCGGCGCCTCTCTGAGAGGGGCAGCGGATCGCGGCTCGCAAAAAGGGCAGTTTCGCAAAAAATTTTTTGAGCCGGTGAGGTGATGCGCTGCTGTCTGGGCGGAATGCGGCTCCTGGGAGCGCTGGATCCTTCCGGGTTGTTGGCCGTAGACTCTCGCAACCGGATCACCCGCCGGCAAGGCTGTCCGATCGCTGACAAGATCGGACAGGTCCGGTACACAGCCGGGGCGCTAGGGAACTTTTTACCGCTTGTCCTGTAGACCCGCAAAGGCTACCAAGCGCCGAACGGAACGGAGAATCCCTATGAGGACCGTCAAACCGAAGGTATAAGGAAGGCCCCCGCCCACGGGGGCTTTTTTTTTGAGCTGGCTGAATGGACGAAGGGGTCGCCGTCCTCATTGCCGCGTTCCTCGCCATAGGCGGCGTGTTCCTGAACTCCCGCCAGCAAAGGATGCTCCTGCGCAAGCAGCACACCCACGCCGTTCTGGACAAAATGAATTATTGGAAGGAGTTTGATGAAGGGCTGGAGTTCGCGCACAACCTCAGCAAGTCCAAGCGCATCCTGAAGATATGCGAGCAGGACCGTAAAGAATGCGAAAAGCTCGACTTCATCTTAAATCATTACGAGTTCCTGAGTGCCGCGATCATCAGCGGGGATATCGACGAAGGCCTGGTGAAGCGCGTCGAGATGGATCGGCTCACAAGGATGTATTTCAAGTTCATTTACTACATTGAGGCGGTTCGGGACGACAAGGGATCGGAGCTCATCTGGACCGATCTGGAATTCATGACCTATCGATGGGCCGTCGCGGGCAGGGACCCGATGGAAGCGCTCGTCAACAGAGTGATGCTCCGGCCCAGCACCTCGTCGTACGACTCCGATCGGGAAGCGATCCGTAGCCGCCTCAAGGAGCACGCCAGGACGGTGAAATAAGAGACGCGGCGCCCGCCGGAGCGGCGGCGACCGATCTTCAAGGCGAGTTCCTAAAGTTTCATCAGGCCGGGGAGGTGCGCAGCCTTGCCGGCTTTTTGTTTGTCGTGCGGGTCCGAGCCGCGGCGGGGCAACGGTCGCGGCCGCCGCGCTGCGATCGCGGCGCTGCCGGGTGCGGGCGCGACGATGCTGAAGAGGGGAGGGTGCGATGGCGACGGGCAAGGGTCAGCCGAAGAAGGCGGCGGCGGGCAAGGCGGGCGCGTGGACGGCGGCGCAGGAGGAGATATTCTTCGCCGAGCTGGCGATGGTGTGCAACGTCTCGGCGGCGCTCCGGGCGGCCGGCGTCACCGGCGACGGACGAAGCGTCTACCGGCTCCGGCGCTCGCCGGAATTCCGCGCGAAATGGGACGTCGCGATCGCCGAAAGCTATGCGCTGCTCGAGCTCGAGATGCTGACGGTTTCGTTTGGGTGAGGCGAAAGAACTACTTCTCTCAGGAGCTGAATCCAGGGTTCATGGAACGGATCCGGGTTCAGGGTCCGCGCGGCGGAGGACAAGGAGATGGGAAATCGGCGCCAAGAGCGGTCGGCGGGCGGA
>DASVVV010000103.1:0-4899 GCA_036386375.1 Allosphingosinicella sp.
GGTGGGCGACTGGGTGGTGGCCATCGGCAATCCGTTCGGTCTCGGCGGGACCGTCACCGCCGGCATCGTTTCGGCGCTCCACCGGAATATCGGCGCCGGCGTCTATGATCGCTTCATCCAGACGGACGCGTCGATCAACTCGGGCAATTCGGGCGGCCCGATGTTCGACCTCAACGGCAACGTCATCGGCATCAACACCGCTTTGATCTCGCCGACCGGCGGCAATGTCGGCATCGGCTTCGCGATCCCTGCCGAGCAGATCCGCCCCGTGGTCGAGGCGCTCCGCCGCGGCCAGCGCGTCCAGCGCGGCTATATCGGCGTCGGCCTCCAGGATATCGACGAGAGCGTCGCCGAAGCGCTCGGCATCGAGCGCAATCGCGGCGAGCTGATCCGCACCGTCACGCCGGGCGGGCCGGCGGCGCGCGCCGGCGTCCAGCAGGGCGACGTCGTCATCAGCGTCGCCGGGCAGCCGGTCACGCCGGACCAGACGCTCGCTTACCTCGTTTCGCAGCAGCCGGTCGGTTCGCGCATCCCGCTGGAGATCATCCGCGACGGCCAGCGCCGGACCGTGCAGGTCGCGGTCGCATCCCGGCCGACAGAGGAGGAGCTCGCCCGGATCAACAATATCGAGCCGGAAGGCGGCGCTGCGGTCGAGCCGGGGAAGGACGAGCCGCAGAGCAGCAGCCAGCGCACGACCCAGGGCAGCCTCGGCCTCAGCGTCCAGACGCTGACCCCGGCGCTCGCGCGGCAGTTCAACATCAACGACCCGGCCCTCAGGGGCGTCGTCGTGGCCGCGGTCGATCCCAACAGCGACGCCGGCCAGAAAGGGGTCCAGGTCGGCGACATCATCCTGTCCATCAACCGCGCCGCCACCCCGACGCCGGAGGCGGCCGCAGCGGCGATCGCCGCCGCCCGCCAGGCGCGGCGGGGGACCGTGCTGCTGCTGGTCCGCCGCGGCAACAATCCGCCCATCTACGTCGGCGTCGAGCTGGCCGGCTCGTAAGCAGCGTCTTGCCGCCCGCGGGCGGTTGGCGCTAGGCTCCGCGTCTGCCGGAGGCGAGGTGGCCGCCTCCTCGAACAGGAGGAGGAAGGCCGATGGCCGCGAGCAGCGTTGAGACCGGATCGATGCGTGAGCTGACGCTGAGGGCGGTGGTCCTCGGCGCCGCGATCACGCTCGTCTTCACTGCCGCCAACGTCTATCTCGGCCTTCGGGTAGGTCTCACCTTCGCGACCTCGATCCCCGCAGCCGTCATCTCGATGGCGGTGCTGCGCTGGTTCGCCTCCTCGACCATCCTCGAGAACAATATCGTCCAGACGGTCGCTTCGGCGGCGGGGACGCTGGCGGCGATCATCTTCGTTCTGCCGGGCCTGGTCATGGTGGGCTGGTGGACCGGCTTTCCCTACTGGATGACGGCGTCGGCGACGGCGGTCGGCGGGATATTGGGGGTGATGTTCTCGGTCCCGCTTCGCCGCGCGCTGGTGGTCGATACCCCACTCCCCTACCCCGAAGGCGTCGCCGCCGCCGAGGTGCTCAAATGCGGGGCGGGCTCACGCGAGGGCGATGAGGAGAATGAGAAGGGCCTGAAGCTGATCATCGTCAGCTCGCTCGCCGCCGCCGGCTTCACTTTGGTCGCGAAGACGCGTCTGCTCGCCGAGGAGGCCGGCACCTTCTTCAAGATCGGCACTTCCTCGACCGGCATTGCCGGCGGCCTTTCCTTTGCTCTTATCGGCGCGGGGCACCTGGTCGGCATTTCGGTCGGCATGGCGATGCTGATCGGGCTCATCACCGGCTGGTGGATCGTGCTTCCGATCCTCACCGCCGGCCTGCCCGGCACGGCCGAGGAGGTGGCGAGCACGGTGTTCCGCTCCGACGTGCGCTTCTTCGGCGCCGGCGTGATCGGAGTCGCGGCTATCTGGACGCTGCTCAAGATATTGGGGCCGATCCTCGGCGGCATCCGCTCCGCGCTCGCCGCTTCGAAGCTGCGCGGCGGCGACGGCGAAGCCCTGCCGCTGGTCGAGCGCGACATCCCGATCGGCACCGTCGGCCTCGTCATCCTCGGCTCGCTGGTGCCGATCGCCCTTCTCTTGTGGCTGTTCATCGCCGGCGGTCCGCTCGCCGACGATGCCGTGCCGCTGATCGGCGGGACGCTCGTCTTCGTGCTGATCGCCGGCGTCGTCATCGCCGCCGTCTGCGGCTACATGGCCGGCCTGATCGGCGCCTCGAACAGCCCGATCTCCGGCATCGGCATCCTCGCCATCCTGGCGGCTTCGCTGCTTTTGGCCTTGTGGTTCGGAGGCGCGGGCGGCGAAGCCGAGCTGCCGGCCTTGGTGGCCTATGCGCTTTTCGCCACGGCGATCGTGTTCGGCATCGCCACCATCTCGAACGACAACCTCCAGGACCTGAAGACCGGGCAATTGGTCGGCGCGACGCCGTGGCGCCAGCAGCTGGCTTTGGTCTACGGCGTCATCTTCGGCTCGATCGTGATACCGCCGGTGCTCGATCTGCTCAACACCGCCTACGGCTTCGCCGGCGCGCCCGGCGCGGGCCCCGGCGCGCTGCCGGCCCCGCAGGCCGCGTTGATCTCGGCGCTCGCCACCGGCGTGCTCGGCGGCGATCTCAACTGGCGGATGATCGGGATGGGCGCGCTGGTCGGCGTCGGCGTCGTCATCGTCGACGCCATCCTCGGCCGCGCAAAGCTCCTCCGCCTGCCGCCGCTCGCCATCGGCATCGGTATCTACCTCCCAATGGCGGTGACCCTGCCAGTCGTGATCGGCGCTGTGCTCGGCAAGATTTACGACCGCTGGGCCGACCGCGCCCGCTATCCGCAAACGGCCAGGCGGATGGGCGTGCTGCTGGCGACCGGGCTGATCGTCGGGGACAGCCTTCTGAACGTCGCCTTCGCCGGCGTGGTCGCTGCGACCGCTGATCCGGATGCGATCGCGCTGGCCGGCACCGATTTCGCAACGACCGCACTCTTCGCGGGGCTGGCGCTGTTTCTGGCGATGCTGGCCTGGCTCTACCGCTACACCCGCCGAACCGCCGCCTCGCTGGCCTAATAGCCGAAGCCAGGGACGGCGCGGCGCTGGAGGACGTAGCTGCGCAGATCCTTCGCCGACCAGGCCAGCTCGACGCCGGCTTCGGCCTGCTTGACCAGCTCCACGATGCGCTCGTTGACCGGCGCCCGCCGCCCGAGCGAATGGGCGAGCCTCACCACCTCGCCGTTCAGATAGTCGATCTCGGTCGGCCGCCCCGCGGCGAAATCGTCGGCCATGGATGAGCGCGCGTCGGCGTCGATCTTCTGGGTCTTGAGGACGGTGTTCTTGAAGATGAGGTCGGGCGCGCCGATCACGTGCGGCAGCAGTTTGGGTGGGATGGGGCCCGTCTGGGCCGGCTCTATTCCCGCCGCCTCGAGTATGTCCAGCGCCTCCACCTGCGAGGCGGCGACGACCCGACGATAGTCGCGCTCGCTCAGCTGCTCGAGAAGCGTCTTGCGCGACAGCGCGTTGACGGCGTTGTTGAGGTTGATCAGCAGCTTGCCCCAGGCGACGCCCTTCATGTTGTCGGACAGGCGAAGGCCGCCGCCGATCTTGCCGATCCGCTCCGCGAGCGCGCGCGTGACCTCATGATCTTCGGCCCAGAGCGGTCCCGCCACGCCCTTGTGCCAGCGGCCATTGCCCATCCGCGCGACGTTGAACGGCACCATGCCCCGCAAGACCGTGATACCGGGCAGCGCCGCCTTCAGCGCATCGGCATTGCCGACGCCGTTCTGGAAGCTGATGACGATCGTGGCGGGGCGGGCGTGGCGCTTGATCTCCTTCGCCGCCGCTTCGGTGTCGTTGCTCTTGACGGTGAGCGCGACGATGTCGGCGCGGCGCAGCGCCTTGGCGTTGGTCGAAAAATCGACCTCGTCCGGGCGGATCTCGATCCGCCGGCGCTCGCTGTCGGTGGCGGTGAGGCCGTTGGCGGCGATCTCGTCCTTGACGGTCTGCCGGCCCAGGAAGGAGACCGGCAGGCCCGCCGCCATCCAGGCGGCGCCGATATAGCAGCCGACGGAGCCGGCGCCGTGGACGACGATGTGCGGCTGCGCCTCGGGCCCCGCCACCTCAGCCCCGCCCGCGATACGGCGCGACGCCCTGGTCCGGCACCCACAGCGCTTCGGGCGGCTCGCCCGTCTGCCAGAAAACGTCGATCGGCATGCCGCCGCGCGGATACCAATAGCCGCCGATCCGAAGCCACAAAGGCTTCATCTCCTCGGCCAGGCGCTGCCCGATGCCGACGGTCACATCCTCATGGAACCCGCAATGATTGCGAAAGGCGGCGAGGAACAGCTTCAGCGACTTCGATTCGACGATCGTACCGCCCGGCGCATAGTCGATGACGAGATGGGCGAAATCGGGCTGGCCGGTGACCGGGCAGAGCGACGTGAATTCGGGCGCGGTGAAGCGCACCAGATAAAGGCTGCCCGCCCGCCGGTTCGGCACATAATCGAGGCTCGCCTCGTCGGGCGATGCGGGGATCGTGCTCTCCCTGCCGAGATGGGTCAGGTCCATGGTGCCTGACTAGCCGCTCCCCGAAGGCCGGTCGAGCCACCCGCGGCGGGATAGGCCGCGGCGGTGGAGGAGGCACGACGTTTCGTCTAGGGGCGAGGAAAGCTACGGGAGGTGGAGTTGGCCGAGCGGCAAGCGAGCGTGGCGATCGTCGGGGCGGGGGATTTCATCGGTGCGGCCATCGCTCGGCGGTTCGCGGCCGAGGGCTACCGGGTCCATGGCGGCCGCCGCCAGCGCGAGAAGCTCGCCGGCCTCGCCGAAGAGATCGGCAATGCCGGGGCGTCTTTCGGGCACATTCGCTCGACGCCAGGCACGAACAGGAGATCGTCGCCTTCCTCGACGCGGCCGACG
>DASVVV010000104.1:0-30115 GCA_036386375.1 Allosphingosinicella sp.
TCGACTCGCTTCCTCACCTGCGCCGGCGCGGTGGCGCCGAAGCCGCTCCGGCTCTTAACCGAAGCCTCCGGCGAAAGCACAGCGAAAATCCCGGGTCCGATCCGCGCATCCAGCTCGCTCAGCGCCTCGGGCGGCAGCTCCCACAGCGGCACACCGCGCTCCTCGGCAAGGCGGACGGCGCGTCCCGCGACCTGATGTGCCTCGCGAAACGGCAGCCCCGCCTCGCGCACCAGCCAGTCGGCAAAGTCGGTCGCGGTCGGGTGGCCGGCTTCGGCGACGGCGCCCATGCGGGCGGCGTCGAAACGGCTGCTTTCGATCATCCCGGCCATCGCGGCGAGGGACAGGATCAGCAGATCGTGCGCCTCGAAGAGCGGCGCCTTGTCGTTCTGAAGGTCTTTTGCATAAGCGAGCGGCAGCCCCTTCATCACGGTCACCAGCCCGGCCATCGCCCCGGCAATGCGCCCGGCGTGTCCGCGCACCAGCTCGGCCGCGTCGGGGTTGCGTTTCTGCGGCATGATCGAGGACCCGGTCGACCAGGCGTCGGCCAGCGTGACGAAGCCGAACGGCTGGCTCGCCCACAGGATCAACTCTTCGGCCAGCCGGGAAAGATGGAGCGCGCATTGCGTCGCCGCCGCCAGGTAATCGAACGCGAAGTCGCGGTCGGCGACGGCGTCGATCGAGTTGGCGGTGGGCCGCTCGAAGCCGAGCGCCAGCGCCACCGCCTCGCGGTCGACCGGAAACGGCGTGCCGGCGAGCGCGGCGCTGCCGAGCGGACATTCGTTCATCCGCGCTCGTGCATCGGCGAAGCGCGAACGGTCGCGCCGAAGCATTTCGTAATAGGCCATCAGATGGTGGCCGAGCGTGACCGGCTGCGCCGCCTGCAGGTGGGTGAAGCCCGGCATGAGGGTGGCGCAATGCTCGCCGGCGCGCGTCACCAGTGAGCGCTGCAGCGCAACGATCGCCTCGTCAGCGTCGTCCACCGCGTCGCGCACCCAGAGCCTGAGATCGGTCGCGACCTGATCGTTGCGCGAGCGGGCCGTGTGGAGCCGTCCCGCCGCCGGCCCGATCAGCTCGGCCAGCCGGTGCTCGACATGCATATGGATGTCCTCGAGCGCGGGATCTTCCTTCACCCCTTGCGCCTCATATTCGTCGGCGATGCGGTCGAGCCCCTCTTCGATCGCGTCGGCATCTTCCCGGCTGATGATGCCTTGGGCGCAGAGCATTGCCGCATGCGCTTTCGATGCGGCGATGTCGTGGCGCCACAGCCGCTTGTCGATGGAGATGGAGGCATTTATCGCGCACATCGTCGGCGACGGGCCTTGTTCGAAGCGCCCGCCCCACATTTCGTTGGAGTGAGATCGCTTGCGGCCTGTGATCGCCCTTCTCCTCGGCCTCGTCCTGGGCCCGGCGCTGGCCGGCTGCGATAGGCAAAAGGGGCCGGACCCGCAAGGCGAGGGCGGCGCCGGCCCCAATGCGGCCGCGACCGCGCCGAACTATCCGACCGGCCGGCTCGACCGCTCTTATGCCGGCACGCGTGCCCCCGGCGTCGCCTTCCAGGATCCGCACGGCCGCCCCGCGCGCCTCGCCGACTTTCGCGGCCGGCCGGTGCTGGTGAATTTGTGGGCGACCTGGTGCGGCCCGTGCGTCGTCGAAATGCCCTCGCTCGACGCGCTGGCGGTGCGCGAGGGCGACGCGCTGCAGGTGCTCGCGCTCAGCCAGGACATGGCCGGCCGGCAGAAGGTCACCGACTTCTTCGCCGCGCGCTCCTTTCGGCGGCTCGAGCCCTATCTCGATGCCGATCTCGCCTTCATGACGTCGCTCGGCGTCGACACCCTGCCGACGACGATCCTTTACGATGCCGAGGGCGTCGAGGTGTGGCGGATGACCGGTCTCGCGGACTGGGAAAGCGACCGCGCGGCCCGCTTGTTGACCGAAGCGGAAGCCGGCTAGCTCAGGAAGCGGCGGCGCGCGCCGCCTGGATCGCGTCGCGCAGGGCGTCGTAGCCGACCGCGCCCTGGAGGACGCGGTCGCCGACGACGAAGGTCGGCGTACCGGTGGCGCCGATCGCCCGGCCGACCGCGAAATTGCGCTCCAGCTCGGCCCGGAATTCGGGCGTGAGCGTGGCTTCGGGAACGGACGTGGCCGCGCGCGCTGCGGCGATCGAGGCTTCGGTCGGGCGGGCGGTGGCGAACAGGCGCTCGTGGAAGTCGCGGAAGCGGCCGGCTTTCGCCGCCGCGAGGCTGGCGATCGCGGCGGCTTCGCTGTTCGGGCCGAGCACCGGATATTCGCGCCACACCACCTTGAGGCGCGCGTCCTCGCGAAGCAGGCGCCCGACGTCGGGATTGGACGCGCGGCAATAGCCGCACGCATAATCGTAGAACTCGACGAGCACGACGTCGCCGTCGGCCGCGCCCGCCCAGGCGCTGTGGAATGGCCGCTCCAGCGCCGCCCTGTGCTGCCCGACCGCCTGCGCCATTTCGCGCTCGCGCAGCCGTTCCATCGCCTCCGGCAGAATTTCCGGATTTTCGAGCAAATAGGAACGGACGAAATAGCCGTTGAAGAGCAGCATTGCGCCGGCGCCGAGGGCAATGCCGATGAGCGCCGACAGGGCCGCCAATTTCCAGCCTCCGGCGCCGCGGCCGGGGGAGCCGGCCATCAGCGGTTACGCCGCTGGCGCTGGACCTCGCTGCGCGACACCATGGCGATGTCCTGCGCCCGCAGCCAGTCGGGCGTTCCGACCGGGATCCCCATCATCGCCTGCTCGGCGTTGACGAGCGCGAGCTGCGGCTGGCCGGTGAGGTTGTAGCGTTCGGCGGTCGCCAGCGCGGCGCGCGGCTGGTCGCCCTCGCGGTCGTAGACGATGCCGAGCTGATACCAGGCGAAGGGATTGTCGTTGTCGCGCTGCACAGCGACGCGGAGCACCCGCTTCGCCTCCTCGAAATTGGCCGGATCCTCGGTGGCGATCAAAGCGTGGCCGAACAAAGCGGCGATCAGCGGCTGGTCCGGCACGAGGGCGACCGCCTCCCGCAGCGATTCAAGCGCTTCCTGGGGGCGGCCAGATTCGAGCAGGATCTGGCCCCTGAGCTCAAGGAAAAAGGGATCGTGCGGCCGGTCGCGAAGCAGGCTGTCGACCTCCGCCAGCGCCCGGTCGGGATGGGCGGCGCGGTGCCAGCCATAAGCACGGGCATAGCGCGCCGGGATCGAACGGTTGCTCTCCGGATAGCGCGTCATCACCTGGCGGGGCTCGTCGACGAAGCCGATCAGTTTCGCCCGGACGCGCTGGAAACGCTCCTCCAGCGCCGGATCGGTCTGGTGGTTCCAGGCCGGATCCGCCTCGTACATCGCCTCCAGGACCGAGATGCGCTCCCCGGTCAGCGGGTGGGTGCGCGCATAGCCGTTGTCCTGCGGGATGTTCATCCGGAACTCGAGATTCTGCAGGCGCTTGAAGAAAGCGAGCGAGCCGCGGCCGGAAATGCCCGCATGGCTGAGAAAGGAGGCGCCGGCCTGGTCCGCGCTGTTCTCCTGGACGCGGCTGAAGGCCAAGAAGCGGTGCACGGCCGCCTGCTGGCCGGCCGCCATCGCCGCCATGCCGGCTTCGCCCGCGCCGGCGGCCAGAGCGAGGCCGCCGAGCAGCATCGACAGGATCATGATGCCGGTCGCCTGCCGCACGCCCTGCTCAAGCCGGATGATGTGGCCGCCGGTGATGTGGCCGAGCTCGTGGGCGATCACGCCCTGGACCTCATTGGCATTCTCGGCGGAGGTGAACAGGCCGGAATGGATGTAGACCACCTGGCCGCCGATCACGAAGGCATTGATCTCGCGCTCGTGGAGCAGGACGACCTGGACGTTTTCCGGCCGGAGTCCCGCCGCCTCGATCAGCGGCCGCGACATGTCGCGCAGCAAGGCCTCGGTCTCGGCGTCGCGAAGGACCGACTGCGCCGCTGCCGGCTGCACGAGCGCGGCAAAGCTCAGGGCCAGGAGCATGAGCAGGCGGGCGACGAACGCGCCCCCACCGCCGCGTCTGGTCCAAGCCTCCGCCATCGCTGCCGCTATTCGCCCCGGCGGCTGAACGCCAGATGAGCGGCGCGCTCCGCCGGCCATGGCTCGGTCAGGCTCCGAAGGTCCGCTGCCACCAGCCGCGGCGGGGTGGGCCGCCTTCCTCGGAATCCGGGGCTGCCTCGGTCGTCTCCGCTTGCGACGCCGGGCCCGGATCGTTGGCCGCGGCGGGGGCGGGCTCGGGCGCAGGCGCTTCCGGCTCGGCCTTGCGGCGGCGGCGCTTGGGCTTGGGCGCAGGCTCCTCTGCCGCCGCCGACGCGTCGGCGGCAGGCCCCCTCGCCTCGGCCGTCACGGAGACTTCGGGCGCGGGCGCGGGTTCGGTTTCCGCCGCGGCCTCGGGCTTGCGGGCGCGCGGGCGGCGGCGAGTTTTCTTCGGCACTTCGGCCTCGGCGACAGGCTCCGGCGCGGCGGCGGGCTCGGCTGGCACCTCGGTCGCCGCCTCGGCCTCTGCCGCTTCGTCGTCGGCGGCGGGCGCAGGCGCGTCTTCGCCATGCGGCGCATCGCCCTCGCGCTCCCGGCGGCGGCCGCCGCGGCGGCCGCGACGGCGGCGGCGGCGGCGCCCATCACGCTCTTCGCGCTCTTCGCGCTCCTGCTCGGTCGAGGGCTTGCGGCGGCCGGAGGCGCGCTCGGCCGCCACTTCTTCGGCTTCCTCCTCTTCGGCCTCGTCCGTCTCCTCGAAAGCGTCCTCTTCCTCCTCGTCGTCCGGCTCCACGACCGGCATGGGCCGGGCGGCGGCGGGCCGTTCGGCCGGCGGGCCGCCGAGCGCTTCGACGCTCATCCGCGCGCCTTCGAACGATTCCTCGATCAGCACTTCGATCGACACGCCGTAACCGCGCTCGACTTCGACGATCTCGTCGCGCTTGCGGTTGAGCAGATAGATAGCCGCCTCGCGCCCGGCGCGAAGCACGATGCGGGAGCCGCGGCCGCGCGCGGCCTCGTCCTCGAGCATCCGCAGCGCGGACAGGCCTGCCGACGAGGCGGTGCGCATCAGTCCGGTGCCTTCGCAATGCGGACAGGGCTTGGTCGAGGCTTCGAGAACGCCGGTGCGCAGCCGCTGGCGGCTCATCTCCATCAGGCCGAAGCTGGAGATGCGGCCGACCTGGATGCGGGCGCGATCGTTCTTCAGCGCCTCCTTCATCGCCTTTTCGACCTTACGGATATGGCCGTTCGACTCCATGTCGATGAAGTCGATGACGATGAGGCCGGCCATGTCGCGCAGCCGCAGCTGGCGGGCGATCTCGTTGGCCGCCTCCAGGTTGGTCTGGAAGGCGGTCTGCTCGATATTGTGCTCGCGGGTCGAACGGCCGGAGTTGATGTCGATCGAGACGAGGGCCTCGGTCGGGTTGATGACGACATAGCCGCCCGACTTCAGCTGCACGACCGGCTGGTACATGGCCGAAAGCTGGTCCTCGGCGCCGTAGCGCTGGAACAGCGGCACCGGATCGACATATTGCTTCACGCGCCGGACGTGGCTCGGCATCAAGAGCTTCATGAAGGTGCGGGCGTCGCGATAGCCGTCCTCGCCTTCAACGATCACCTCGTCGATGTCGCGATTGTAGAGGTCGCGGATGGCCCGCTTGATGAGGTCGCTGTCCTTGTAGATCAGAGCCGGCGCCGAGGATTTCAGCGTGTTGTCGCGGATCTCGTCCCAAAGCCGGGCTAGATAGTCGAAGTCGCGCTTGATCTCGGTCTTGGTACGCGAGAGGCCGGCGGTGCGCACGATCAGCCCCATGCTCGGCGGCAGCTGGAGATCCGCCATGATCTGCTTGAGCCGCTTGCGGTCGGAGCCGCTGGAAATCTTCCGGCTGATGCCGCCGCCATGGCTCGTATTGGGCATCAGCACGCAATAGCGGCCGGCCAGGCTCAAATAGGTGGTGAGCGCCGCGCCCTTGTTGCCCCGCTCCTCCTTGACGACCTGGACGAGCAAGACCTGCCGGCGGCGGATGACGTCCTGGATCTTGTAACGGCGCCTGAGATTCTGACGCTTGCGCCGCAGCGTCTCGGCGGCGCTTTCCTCGGAGGCGTTCTCGGCTTCCTCGGCCGCCGGCGCAGGCGGGCGTTCCTCATCCCCGCCTTCGCCCTCGGCCTCGCCCTCGCCGTCGAAGGCGTCGTCGCCGACCGTCTCTGGCGGCGCCGGCTCTTCCTCGCTTTCGACGAAGCCGCCCTCGCCCTCGTCCTCGCGGTCATATTCGGCGGCGCGAAGCCGGGCTTCCTCGGCAGCGTGCTCCGCTTCCTCGCGCAGCAGCGCCTCGCGATCCTCCTTGGGGATCTGGTAATAATCCGGGTGGATTTCGGAAAAGGCCAGGAAGCCGTGGCGGTTGCCGCCATAATCGATGAAGGCCGCCTGCAAGGACGGCTCCACCCTGGTCACCTTGGCGAGGTAGATATTTCCCTTGAGCTGCCTGTGCTCGGCGGACTCGAAATCAAATTCTTCGATCCGGTTTCCCTTGATCACGGCCACCCTGGTCTCTTCCGGGTGGCGCGCGTCGATCAACATGCGCATGGTCATCAACATCACTCCACGCCCGTGCCGCGATCCCGCCGCGCGCGCGCTCGAAAATGGACTTCATCGCGGCGAACTCAGGCCGCGCTTCGACTGTCCGGGTTGAAAGAAAGCTCGTTGCGACTGCTGCGTGGGGAAGGCCGGTCACCGGCGCGCTCCGTCAGGCCCGCGATCACCCGAAGGGTGGCGCATCAGCCTGTCGGAAGGGTACCACATGCAGCATCAACCTAGATGGCCGGCCGCGGGCCGGCGAAACTCCAGCCGCTCCGGCGGGGTGAACCCTGGGGCCGGGAGCGGTCCCTAGCTGCTAGCACCGCGATGCGCGGGCGGCAACCTTGGCGGCGGGCAACGGCCGTTTTTGCTGGACCGGCGCCGCGCTGTCGCGGCAGGATCGAGCGATGACCTGGCTGCTGCTGTTGCTCGTGACACTGTTTCGCCCGCATGCCGGTCTCCCCGCCGCGGATACGGAGGCGAGCGGACCGGGGGGAGTGAGCATCCCTCTCAACCCGCCCGGCGAGGATGAGCTCGGCCGGCTGCCGCCCGTCACCCGCGCGCGCGGCGCCAACCCGCCGCTCGTCGTCATCGACCCCGGCCATGGCGGCCGCGACCCCGGCGCCTCGTCGGCGGTGAGCGCCGCTCCGGAGAAAGAGATCACGCTGGCGCTGGCGCGGGCGATACGCGACGACCTGGCGCGTTCGGGGCGCGTCCGGGTCGCGCTCACCCGCGACGACGATTCCTATCTCCTGCTCCAGGACCGCTATGAGATCGCGCGCCGGTTGGGCGCCGATCTGTTCATCTCGATCCATGCCGACGCGGCGCCGTTGAACGACCAGGCGCACGGCGCGACCATCTATACGCTTTCCGAAGTCGCCTCGGACCGGGAAGCGGCGCAGCTCGCGCAGCGCGAGAACGAGACCGACCTGATCGCGGGCACGCGGCTCAGCCCGGACCCGAGCGTCAACCTGATCCTGATCGACCTCGCCCAGCGCGAGAGCATGAACGTGTCGGCCGAATTCGCCCGCCTGATCCACCGCGAAGCCGCCCCGCTGTTCCCCTTCCGGCCGGACTGGCACCGCTTCGCCGCGTTCGTCGTCCTCAAGGCGCCCGACATCCCGTCGGTCCTGTTCGAATCGGGCTATCTCACGAACCAGGTTGACGCCGACTTCATCTCCTCGCCGCAGGGCCGACGGCAGATCGCGGACGGGATGCGGCGCGCGATCGAGGCGCATTTCGCGCGCCGCCTGCTGCCGCAGCAAAGCTGACGCAGCGCCTTCACGGCCTGTCCTGCTTGGGCTAATCGTCGCGCCGATGAGTTCGGAACAAGCTTCGCAGCGCCTGACCCTAAGGCGCGATTTCGGCGATTTCGGGGCCGGTGCCGGCGTCTTCATCCGCAACGCCTGGCGCCGCCGGTGGGTCAAGGTCCTCGCCGTACTGCTCGCTTTGCCGTTCGTGGCCTACTTCATCCTGTGGCTGATCTTCGCGCGCGGGCTTCCTTCGGCGGAATCGCTGCTCGAATATGAGCCCGTCCTCCCGACCTACGTCCGCGACATCAACGGCGTGCCGGTGCAGAGCTTCGCGCGCGAGCGGCGGGTCCAGCTCGCTTACGCGGAATTCCCGCCCCGGCTGATCAACGCCTTCCTCGCCGCGGAGGACCGAACCTTCTTCGATCATGGCGGGCTCGATTATCCGGGCCTGCTGGGCGCCGTCTTCGACTATATCTCCAAGTCGGGCACGGGGGAGCGCGCCCGCGGCGGCTCGACCATCACGCAGCAGGTCGCGAAGATCTTCTTCACCGGCGATGAATATTCGATCACCCGCAAGGTCCGGGAAGCCTTCCTCGCCCGGCGCATCGAATCGACGCTGAGCAAGGAGCAAATCCTGGAACTGTACCTCAACCAGATCTTCCTCGGCCGCAACGCTTACGGGGTGCAGGCCGCGGCGCGGGCCTATTTCGACAAGGACGTCGGGCAGCTCACCATCGCCGAATCGGCCTATCTCGCCGCGCTCCCCAAGGCCCCCAGCAATTACGACCCGATCCGCCGCCCGCAGGAGGCGCTGGCGAGGCGCAACTGGGTGCTTGGTGAAATGGCCCGCAACGGCTTCATCACCCCCGCCGAGCGCGACGAGGCGATCCGCACCCCGATCAACGCCGTTCGCGGCGGGCAGGAGACGGTCCGCAACGTCGGCGGTTATTTCATGGAGGAGGTCCGCCGCCAGCTGATCGACCGTTTTGGCGAGACGGCCGAGCGCGGCCCGAACAGCGTCTATGCCGGCGGGCTCTGGGTTCGCACTTCCTACGATCCGGTGATGCAGCGCGCGGCCGAGGACGCGCTTCGCGACGGGCTCGTCCGCTACGAAGGCGGCCGCGGCTGGCGGGATCCGGGCATCAGCGTCGACATGTCGGGCGACTGGCGCTCGCAGCTCGCCATCGCCCCGTTCGGTGCCGGCTATTCCGACTGGCGCGAGGCGGTCGTCATCTCCAAGGAGGGCGAAAGCGCGACCATCGGCTTCGTCGACGGCCGCACCGGCACGCTGCCGGCATCGCAAGCCTCGATGCCTCGGCGGGGCACCGGCGGGCCGGCCTTCGCAGCGCTTCGGCCTGGCTCGATCATCGCGGTCGAGCGGCAGGGCGATTCGTGGGCGCTGCGCTCGATCCCGGAAATTTCCGGCGCCATCATCGCCGAGGAAGTCGCCACCGGGCGCATCCGGGCGATGCAGGGCGGCTTCGACGCACGCCTCTCCGACTTCAACCGCGCCACCCAGGCGATGCGCCAGCCGGGCTCGGCCTTCAAGCCGATCGTCTATTCGGCCGCGCTCGACAACGGCATGACGCCGGCCTCGATCATCATCGACGCCCCGTTCTGCGTGAACCAGGGAACGCCGACGGCGAAATGCTTCCGCAACTTCGCGGGCGGCTATGCCGGGCCGCAGACGATGCGCTGGGGGCTGGAGCAGTCGCGCAACCTGATGACGGTACGGGCGGCCAACCAGATCGGCATCGACCAGGTGATCCGCCTCGCCCGCCGGATGGGCGTCGGCGACTATAGCCGCACCCCCTATCTCCCGATCGCGCTCGGCGCCGGCGACACCACGGCGATGGCGCTGACCAACGCCTTCGCGATTCTCGCGAACCAGGGGCGGGCGGTGACGCCGACGGTGATCGACTACGTACAGGATCGCCGTGGCCGGGTGATCTGGCGGGCCGATACCCGCCCCTGCCAGGGCTGCAACGCCCCCGACTGGGACGGGCGGCCGATGCCGCGCCCGCCGCTTCGAACCCGCCAGGTGCTCGATGCGATGACGGCCTATCAGATGGTCCATATCCTGGAAGGCGTGGTCCAGCGCGGCACCGCCACCGTGCTGCGCGATCTCAACCGCCCGCTGTTCGGCAAGACCGGCACGACGAGCGGCCCGACCAACGTCTGGTTCGTGGGCGGCTCGGCCGACATCGTCGCAGGGGTCTATATGGGCTTCGATCAGCCGCGGCCCATGGGCCATTATGCCCAGGGCGGCCGGATCGCGGCGCCGATTTTCCGCCAGTTCGCGCGGATCGCCTTCGAAGGCATGCCGGTGGTGCCGTTCCGGGCGCCGCAGGGGATCAGGATGGTGCGCATCGACCGCCGCTCCGGCCGCCGCGTGTTCGGCGAATGGCCCGGCACCGATCCCCGCGCCGGCGTGATATGGGAGGCGTTCAAGCCGGAGAGCGAGCCGCGGCGAACCGTCGCGCGCGACGAGATCGATCATACCCGCCGCGCCCCGGTCCGCCGAGCCGCCGCGCCGCGCGCCGACCGGCGCGACAGCGATTTCTTGCAAAGCCAGGGCGGCATTTACTAACCGCCCGCTTTAATTTCGAAGGACCCGTCATGCGCGCGGAAGCGCAAGCCTCGATCGATCAGGTGCGCTCCTCGCTGGACCTGCTGCGGCGGTTCCTGGACTGGGACCGCGCGCTGAAGCGCCTCGACGAGCTCAACGCCCGCGTCGAGGATCCGACCTTGTGGGACGATCCGAAGCGCGCGCAGGACGTGATGCGCGAACGCCGCCGCCTCGATGAGGCGATCGCCGCCACCCGCGCGATAGAGAAGGAGCTGGCCGACACGGTCGAGCTGATGGAGATGGCCGAGGCGGAAGGCGACGAGGCGCTGGTCGACGAAGCCGTCGCCGCGCTCGCCGAACTGGCCGGGCGGGCGGAGCGGGACAAGGTCGCGGCCTTGCTCGCCGGCGAGGCCGACGCAAACGACACCTATATCGAGGTCAATGCCGGCGCCGGCGGCACCGAAATCCAGGACTGGGCCGAGATGCTCCAGCGCATGTACAGCCGCTGGGCCGAGCGGCGCGGCATGAAGGTCGAGCTGGTCGATCACCATTCCGGCGAGCAGGCGGGTATCAAGTCGGCGACCTTGCTGGTTCGGGGCGAGAACGCTTATGGCTATGCCAAGACCGAAAGCGGCGTCCACCGGCTGGTCCGGATCAGCCCCTATGACGCCAATGCCCGCCGCCACACCAGCTTCGCGTCGGTCTGGGTCTATCCCGTCGTCGACGACGATATCGACGTCCAGGTCAACGAGGCCGACCTCAAGATCGACACCTACCGCTCGTCCGGCGCCGGCGGTCAGCACGTCAACACGACCGACAGCGCGGTCAGGATCACCCATCTTCCGACCGGCATCGTCGTCGCCTGCCAGAATCAGCGCTCGCAGCACAAGAACCGGGCCGAGGCGATGAAGATGCTGAAAGCCCGCATCTACGAGGCCGAGCTTCAGCGGCGCGAGGCGGAGGCGGACGCCCAGCATGCCGCCAAGACCGACATCGGCTGGGGCCACCAGATCCGCTCCTACGTGCTCCAGCCCTATCAGCTGGTGAAGGACCTCAGGACCGGGATCACCTCGACGTCGCCCGACGCGGTGCTCGACGGCGACCTCGACCGCTTCATGGCCGCGGCGCTGTCGCAGCGCGTCACCGGCGAGAAGGTCGAAGTGGAAGATGTGGAATAAGGCCGGCCTTATCGTCGGCCTCGCCTTGGTCGCCGGATGCCGGGGGCAGCAGGAGGCGCGCAGCGAGTTTCCCGAGCCGCAGCGGCCGGTCGCGCCGATCGTCTCCTCGCGTTACCTGAACGAGGACGCCCGCGACAGCGTCGGCGAATTCGAGACCGTCATCCGCCTCGCCGAGATTCGCCCGGGCATGTACGTCGCCGACATCGGCGCCGGCGAAGGCTATTATACGGTGCGCCTGTCGTCGATGGTCGGGCGCAACGGCCGGGTGCTGGCCGAGGACATCGTCCCCGGCACGATCGACGCGCTTGCTACCCGCGTCCACCGGGAGCGGCTCGACAATGTCGCGCTCAAGCTCGGCGAACCCAACGATCCGGAGCTTCCCGATGCGTCGTTCGACCGAATCCTGATGATCCACATGTACCATGAGATCGCCCGCCCCAGCGAGTTCCTGTGGCACCTCCACGACGATCTGAAGCGCGGCGGCAGCATCATCGTCGTCGACGCCGACCGCTCGACCGACCGCCACGGCACGCCGCCGCGGCTCCTGGTTTGCGAATTCAACGCCGTCGGCTACGAGCTCAAACGCTTCGAGCGGCTGCCGGATACCGAATCCTATTTCGCGTCGTTCGAGCCGCGCGGGCCCAAGCCCGCGCCGTCCGACATCGGAACCTGCGCGCTCTAGAGCAGCCCGAGCTCGCGAAAGCTGCGGCAGGCGCCGCCAGCGAAGACCAGGTGGTCGTGTAGCATGATACCCAGATTCGCGGCGGTCTGCGCCAGCCGCCGGGTCGCCTCGATATCGGCCGAGCTCGGGCGGGGGTCGCCGCTCGGGTGGTTGTGGCCGATGACGAGGCCGGCGCTCCCCAGCCGCAGCGCGGCACCGACGATCTCGCGGATCGGCAGCTCGACCGCTTCGGCCGACGCGACCGCGCTTTCCTCCACGCCGATCACGCGCCGTTCGCCGTCGAGATGAATGACGGCAAGCTTCTCGGCGGAGGCCAAGGCGAAGAGCGGTGCGAGGAGTTCGGCCGCGTCGCGCGCGGTGCCGACGATCATCACCAACTCTTGCCATCGGCCCGCCCAGCAGCCGCGCGGAGACGCAACCATATTGGCGCCGTTTCGGAGGAATCCGGGTGGCGCGGCCGGTGGCGAGGGGCCATAGACTGGAGCAATGCGAGCCTATCTCGACCTGTTGCGCCTGATCCTCGACGAAGGCGCGGAGCAAAAGGACCGGACCGGCGTCGGGACGCTGTCGCGCTTCGGCCACCAGATGCGCTTCGATCTTGCCGATGGCTTTCCTCTCCTCACCACGAAGAAGCTCCACATCCGCTCGATCCTGATCGAGCTGCTGTGGTTCCTGCGCGGCGATACGAACGTGCGGTGGCTGAAGGAGAACAAGGTCAGCATCTGGGACGAATGGGCCGACGAAGCGGGCGACCTGGGGCCGGTCTACGGCAAGCAATGGCGGCGCTGGGCGGCGCCGGCCGGGCGCGAGATCGATCAGATCGGCAACCTCGTCGAGCTGATCAAGCGCGACCCCTCGTCGCGGCGGCAGATCGTCACCGCCTGGAATCCCGCCGAGCTCCATTTGATGGCGCTGGCGCCGTGCCACTGCCTGTTCCAGACGCAGGTGGCGGGCGGAAGGCTCAACCTCCAGCTTTACCAGCGCAGCGCCGACGTCTTCCTTGGCGTCCCTTTCAACATCGCCAGCTACGCGCTGCTGACGCACATGCTCGCCCAGCAATGTGGGCTCGAGCCTGGCACCTTCGTCTGGACCGGCGGCGACTGCCACCTCTACCTCAACCATCTCGACCAGGCGCGCGAGCAGCTGACCCGCGAGCCGCGGCCGCTGCCGAAGCTCACCATCCTGCGCCGCCCGCCAGCGATCGACGAATATCGTTTCGAGGATTTCGAGATCAGCGGCTACGATGCCCACCCGCACATCAAGGCAGAGGTGGCGGTGTGAGAGGCTTCGGCCAAATCAGGTCATGGTCGGCAGTTATTGCCGGCCTCGCGCTCGGATTTTCGCTGCCGGCGACGACGGGTGCGGCGCAGGAATCCCAGACTGGCGACCCTACGTTCAACGTGGAGATCGAACGGCCGGCGTACCAAAGGCATCATCCCCGTGTGCTGTTCGACGAAGCCCATTTCAACGTTCACACTACATCCGGAACGTACGGCGCCTTCGCCCGGCTGCTCGGCAATGACGGCTATAGTTTCGCTCCGGCTCGTGCGCGCTTTGACCGCGCGACGCTGCGGCCGTTCGATATAGTCGTTATCGCGAACGCCCTCGGGGCGGCGGACCCAGAGAGCGCAGCGGCCGCTCGCCCGGCCTTTTCGGACGCGGAATGCGACGCCATCGAAGATTGGGTCCGCCGCGGCGGCAGCCTGTTGCTGATCACCGATCACGAGCCGGCGGCCTCGGCCGCAGAACCGCTTGTGAGCCGGTTCGGAGTCGGCAGCAGCAAGAACTTTGCGCTCGATTCCCAGAATTATTTCACGCGCTCCAATTGGCCGGGCAATCTCGTCTTCAGCCGCGCCAACGGACTGCTGGCCGATCACCCGATCGCGAACGGCCGCGGCGCGGCCGAGCGAGTGGAGAGCGTGCTCACCTTCGGAGGCCAGTCGCTTCGCGGACCTGCCGATGCCGTTCCCGTATTGCGGCTCAGCGATACCGCCACGACCTTGTTTGCCTTTCCAGGGCGCCGGGCGGAATTCTCCGCGGCCGGCCGCGCGCTGCTGCTGGCGATGCGCCATGGCCGGGGGCGCATCGTCATCACGGGCGAAGCGGCCATGCTGTCGGCGCAGCTGCTCCAAGAGGGAAGCGAGACGCAGCCCTTCGGGATGAACGTGCCCGGGTTCGACAATCGCCAGCTCGCGCTCAACATCATGCACTGGCTGTCGGGCCTCATCGGTTGAGCGAGCGGCGGTCAGGGCCGGCAAATCCGGACATCGTCCTCGTCGTCGCCCGGGCGGATAACGGTGTCATCGGTCGTGGCGGGCGGCTTCCGTGGCATCTTCCGCAGGACCTTCGGCACTTCAAGCGGGTCACCATCGGCGCCCCGATGATCATGGGAAGACGGACGTTCGACAGCCTGCCCGGGATTCTTCCCGGACGTCGGCACATCGTCATCACGCGCGATCGCAGCTGGCGGGCGCCGGACGTTGAAGTGGCCGCCACGCCGGACGAAGCCCTGCAGAAGGCGGCATCCCATCGCGTATCCGTGATCGGCGGCGCCGAGATCTTCCGCCTGTTCGAGCCGATTGCTGATTCGGTCGAGCTGACCGAGCTTCACTTCCGGCCCAACGGCGACACGATCCTGCCGCCTTTCGATCCGGGGATGTGGCGCGAAGTGACGCGCGAAGACCATTCCGCGACGGAGGGGGGGCCAGCCTTCAGCTTCGTCAGGCTCGAACGGGCTTCGCGCTAGGCACGGCGCCGCCCCCCTCCTATACGCTCTCGCCATGGAGCGCCTGGACGGCGGCTCGGCGGTTCCGGAGCGGCTTCGCGGCGGCATCGTCGCGCTCGGCAATTTCGACGGTTTTCACCGCGGCCACCAGGCGGTGGTCGGGCGCGCAGTTTCGCGTGCGCGGGCCGAGGGGCGCCCGGCGCTCGTCGCCACCTTCGATCCGCACCCGATGCGCTATTTCCGCCCGCAATCGCCCTGGTTCCGGCTGACCAGCCTCGAGCAGCGCGAGCGGCAGGTGTTGGCGGCGGGCGTCGATGCGATGCTCGTCTTCCGCTTCGACGCCGACTTCGCCGCCTCCAGCGCCGCCGAGTTCGTCGGCGAATGGCTGGTCCGGCGGATCGACGCGGCCGGCGTCGTCACCGGCACCGACTTCACCTTCGGCAAGGGCAGGAGCGGCGACATCGGCGCGCTGAAGCAGCTCGGCCAGGCCAACCGGATGGCCGTCGACACCGTCGAGCCGGTGATGGAAGAGGAAGAGCCGGTTTCCTCCACCCGAGTTCGCCAGGCGCTGCAGAGGGGCGATTGCGAGACGGCGGCGCGCCTGCTCACCCGGCCCTTCGCCATCGAAGGGACGGTCGAGGCGGGCGACCGGCGCGGGCGGACGCTGGGCTACCCCACCGCCAACCTCCCTCTGGGCAATTACCTGCGGCCGCGTTTTGGCGTCTATGCGGTGCGCGGCCGGATGGCGGACGGGCGGGCGCTGGACGGGGTCGCGAATCTCGGCGTGCGGCCGATGTTCAATTCCGCCAGCGAGCTGCTCGAGCCGCACTTCTTCGGCTTTGACGGCGACCTTTACGGCCAGAAGATCGAGGTCGAGCTCATCGCCTTCCTGCGCGACGAGGCGGTGTTCGACGATCTGGAGGCTTTGAAAGCGCAGATGGACGCCGATGCCCAGGAGGCAAGGAAGCGGCTGGCGGCATGAGCAAGGCGCGCATCCTGCTAGTTGTCCTGGCCGTCGCGGCGGTGGGGGTTTCGCTGATGAACGCGTCGTGGATAGCGCCGACCCCGCCGGGCCAGCTGACGCTCATCGCCCACCGCGGCACCGCGCAGCAGGCCGCGGACGGGGCGCCTGCGGACGGCTGCCCGGCGCGCCACATCCGGCCGATCACCCACACCTATATCGAGAATACCCTGTTCGCGATGCAGGGCGCGGTCGCCTACGGCGCGGGCGGCTTCGCGCTCGACGTCCAGCCCAGCGCCGACGGCCACGCCGTCGTCTTCCGCGACGCGACGCTGGAGTGCCGCACCGACGGGGCCGGCCGCGTCAGCGACCATCCGCTCGAATATCTGAAGCGCCTCGACGTCGGCTATGGCTACAGCCCCGACGGCGGCCGCACCTTCCCGCTGCGCGGCCAGGGCGTCGGCGCGATGCTGAGCGCCGCCGAGGTCATCCGGATCTACGACCGGCAGCCGCTCATCTTCACCCTCGGTGAGCCGGCCGCCGCCGACGCGATCGTCCGCGCCTTTGCCGAGGCGCGGGTGCGAATCGCCGACAATCACGGCTTTGCCGGCGCGCCCGAGGCGCTGGCGCGGCTGCGGACGCTGACCCAGGCCGGTTGGGTGCTCGACCGCGATGCGAGCGAGGCCTGTCTCGCCGAATATCGCCGCTTCGGCTGGCTGGGCCTCGTGCCGGAGCGCTGCAGAGGCGCGACCCTGGTCCTGGCGCGCGAGGGCGGCTGGACGCTTTGGGGCTGGCCCTATCGCTTCCTCGCGCGGATGGGCGGCGCCGGCGCGCGTTTCCTGATGCTCGGCGACGGCGGCGGCAACGGGCTGCGCGGGCTCGATCGGCCCGAGCAGCTCGGCGAGGTCCCGCGAGACTATCGAGGCCTCCTCCTGATCGAGGACATGCACGGCGTCGGCCGAGCGCTGCGCCGCTGAATCGGAGCCGGAGAGCCGCAGGACGCGTTTTGCTGCCCGAGGAGGCTGGTTCGTGGCTGACGAAGAGAGAGGCGAACAGGGCGAGACCCGCATCGACCTAGCCGAGGACCGCACCCTGCTCGCGAACGAGCGGACCTATGCCGGCTGGATGCGCACCGGCCTCGCGGCGGTCGGCATCGGCGTCGGCTTCAACGCCTTGTTCCAGCAGATGGAGCCGGCCTGGGTGCCGCGCGCGATCGCCAGCGCGTTCATGCTGCTCGGCATCGCCGTCGCGGTGGCGGCCGAGCGGCGCGCCTGCGCGGTGCAGGACCGGCTCAGCCCGCACGTCGTGGTCAGCGCCAAGGCGATGAAGCTGAAGCTGATCACCTGGACCATGGCGGCGGCGACGCTGGCGCTGATCGGGGCGATCTGGTTCGTCCGCATCGGCCCGGCCACCGGCACATGAAAGGCGAGATATGAACGACGCGCAGCTCCTGCAGGTTATTCACGGGGTCACCCGGATCGTCGAGATTGCGGGCATCGCCGTGATCCTGATCGGCGCGCTCGCCGCCGGCTTCATCTTGGGGCGTGACCTCGTCCGTGGGGCGGCCGGCTCCTACAAAAGGGTCCGTTCCAACCTCGGCCGCTCGATCCTCCTCGGGCTCGAGCTCCTCGTCGCCGCCGACATCATCAACACGGTGGCGATCGAGCCCACGATGGAGAGCCTGGCCGTGCTCGCCGGCATCGTCGCCATCCGAACGTTCCTGAGCTTCGCGCTGGAGGTTGAGATCGAGGGGCGGTGGCCCTGGCAGAATCGCGGCGAAGAGGCAGCGACCGGTGCCCGGGTCTAGCTGCCCGGAGGTTTCAGCCCTCCGGCGGCTTCGATTGAAGCTGGATGTAATTCTGCAGCCCCATGCTCTCGATCATCACGAATTGCTGCTCGAGCGTATCGATATGCGCTTCCTCATTTTCGAGGATGTCGCTGAACAGGTCGCGGCTGACATAGTCGCGCACCGTCTCGGCGTGGGCGATCGCGCCCTTCAGCTGTTCGACCGCCTCGCGCTCCAGCTCCAAATCGGCCTTCAATATCTCGACAACGCTCTCGCCGATTCGAAGCCGCCCCAGCATCTGGAAATTGGGGAGGCCGTCGAGGAACAATATGCGCTCGGCGAGCCGGTCGGCATGCTTCATCTCGTCGATCGATTCGTGCCGCTCGAAATCGGCGAGGCGGTGGACGCCCCAATTGGCGAGCATCCGGTAATGGAGCCAATATTGATTGACCGCGGTCAGCTCGTTCTTGAGCGTCTCGTTGAGGTTCTGGATGACCTGTTCGTCGCCCTTCATCGCGCTTCCCCTTTCATCGACAGCATAACGGCTGGAGGCGCGAAAAGCACTGCGGAAATGGCGGAAATCTGCGAAAAATCGAGCCGCTATTGAAAAGCGGTCGCACGCTCCGCGGCTATGATCTCACGTGCGAATGAGAGGCACTGACCGCAACGCGGCTTGCGTCCTTGCGCGCGATAGGCGCTGGTCGGGCAGGATGCGCCGTCGCGCGCCGCTCGGCGGACGTCGGCCTCACGAATCGCGTTGCAGATGCAGACGATCATCGGGGTCGGATATATCGATAATGCGAAACGTTCGCAATAGTTGGATTTGGTTGAGGCCGTCGGCCTTTCCCGCGCCCGGGAGAGCGGGTAGCACCGCGCCATGTCGGAGCTCGAGGACGCCATTCCCGCCGCGACGCTGGTTCTGATGCGAGAGCGGAGGGGCGCTCCCCCCGAGCTCTTACTGATAGAGCGGACCGGCAACATGGCGTTCGCGGCCGGCGCGCTCGTCTTTCCCGGCGGCCGGATCGACCCCGGGGACCGCGAGGCGGCCGCCGCTTTCGCGGCCTTCGAGGACGCTGCGGCGCGCATCGCCGCGGTGCGCGAGACGATCGAGGAAACCGGCCTCGCGCCCGCCGTCGAGCCCGTGCCCGACGAAGCGACGGCGCTGATGCTGCGTCAGGGGATCGAGCGCGGTGACAAGCTGCCGCAGTTGCTCGCCGAACGGGGCCTGACGCTGCGGCTGGACGCGCTGACGCCGTTCGCGCGGTGGTGCCCGAATTTCCGCGAGACGCGCCGGTTCGACACCTTGTTCTTCCTTGCGGAGGTCCCCGAAGGGGCGGCCGATCCGGTGCCCGACGAGCGCGAGGCCGCGCGCGCCTTCTGGGCCAGCGCCGCCGAGAGCCTGGCCGAGATCGATGCCGGCCGCTCCCACGCCATCTTCCCGACGCGCCGCAATTTGGAGCGGCTCGCCCGCTTCGGCTCGATCGCCGAGGCGCGCGCCGACGCCGCGCTTCACCCGGTGTCGAAGATCACGCCCTGGGTCGAGGAGCGTGGGGGAAGCCCTCACGTCTGCATTCCCGACGGGCTAGGCTATCCGGTGACGTCGGAACCGCTGGCGACCGCCCGTCGCCGCTGAGCGTTGCGATCGCATGAGGCGCCTACGCCGGATCGTCACCACGCTCATCCTTCTGGGCCTCGGCGGCCTCGGCGCGCTGCTGCTCTACGGCCATGCCCGCGGCCACCCCGAAGACATGCCCTGGACGCCCCTCCACCTCACCCAGCCGGTGGGGGCCTTCACCGGCCGCAAGCTCGCGGACCTCGCGGACGAAGGCGAGCGGTGCCAGGGGCTGCTGCGGCAGGCGGGGGTTCGCTTCCAGGCGCTGCCTCCGCGCTCTCCGGGGGGCCAGTGCGGCTATGCCCATGCGGTGCGCTTCGCCCGCGGAGGCGCGCTCGCCATCGGCTACCGGCCGGGCGACCTCGGCACCAATTGCGCGGTCGCGGCCGGGCTGGCTCTGTGGGAATGGCATGTCGTCCAGCCGGCTGCGCTCGAGCATTTCGGCGCCGAAGTCGCCGCGATCGAGCATTTCGGAAGCTTTAGCTGCCGCCGCCTCTACGGGCGCGACCAAGGCGCGTGGAGCGAGCATGCCAGCGCCAATGCGGTCGACATCGCTGCCTTCGTCCTGACCGACGGCCGCCGGATCAGCGTCGTCGGCGACTGGGCCGACGAGGGCGAGCGCGGCCGCTTCCTGCGCGAGGTGCGCGACGGGGCCTGCGACCTGTTCGCGACGGTCCTCTCACCCGATTACAATGAAGCGCATCGCGACCATTTCCACTTCGACCAGGCGGACCGCGGCCGCTTCGGCTGGCGCGGCTGCCGCTAGGCCAGCGCGGCCTGCTTCTCCTCGGCGATGCGGTCGAGCTCACCGCGGCTCTTCTTTTCGGCGGCGGACTTCAATTGCCCGCAGGCGGCCATGATGTCGCGGCCGCGCGGGCGGCGGATCGGCGCCGAGATGCCGGCCTCGAAGATGATCTCGGAGAAGCGCCGCACCCGCTCCTCGTCCGAACATTCGTAAGCCGCCCCCGGCCAGGGGTTGAACGGGATCAGATTGACCTTGGCCGGCAGCTTGTACTTTCGGATCAGCCGGACGAGCTCGCGGGCATCCTCGTCGCTGTCATTCTTGCCCTTCAGCATTACATATTCGAAGGTGATGCGCCGCGCATTGTTGGCGCCGGGATAAGCGGCGCAGGCCTCGAGCAGCGCCTCGATCCCGAATTTGCGGTTGAGCGGCACGATCTCGTCGCGCACCTCCTTGGTCACGGCATGGAGCGACACCGCCAGGTTCACGCCGATCTCGTCCCCGGCGCGCGCCATCATCGGCACGACGCCCGAGGTCGAGAGGGTGATTCGGCGCCGCGAGAGGCCGAGGCCGTCGCCGTCCATCACGATCCGAAGCGCGTCGCGGACATTGTCGAAATTGTAGAGCGGCTCGCCCATGCCCATCATGACGATGTTGGAGAGCATCCGGCCCTCGGGCTGGGACGGCCATTCGCCGAGGGAATCCCGGGCGAGCATGACCTGACCGACGATCTCGCCGGCGGTGAGGTTCCTGACCAGGCGCATCGTGCCGGTGTGGCAGAAGCGGCAATTGAGCGTGCAGCCGACCTGGCTCGACACGCACAATGTGCCTCGGTCGGCGTCGGGGATGAAGACCATCTCGAAATCGTGGCCGTCGCGGGTCTTCAGGAGCCATTTGCGGGTGCCGTCGGTCGAGACCTGCTCGATCACCACCTCGGGACGTCCGACGACGAACCGCTCGGCGAGCCACGCGCGCTGGGGCTTGGCGATGTCGCTCATCGCGTCGAACGACGTGGCGCCGCGATTGTAGATCTGGTGCCAGATCTGCTTGGCGCGAAGTTTCGCCTGCCGTTCGTCCAGCCCCGCCTCGGTCAGCGCGGCGCGAATCCGATCGCGGCTCAGTCCCACCAGATCGATGCGCGCGTCGGCGCCCGGCGCGGCCGGCGGGCGCGGCACGGGCACCGGCTCGATATGACCGGGAATGGACATGGCGGCTGTCATGAGAGGGGCGATGTAAGGCCCGGAGCCCCGATTTTCTAGGCCGGAGCGGCGTTGCCGGAGGCGCCAAGATCGCCGCCGCCGCGATGCACGAGCGTCTCCGCTCCGTCCTCGATGCAGACCACCGACCCTTGCGGCAGCGCGTCCGCCACCGGCGCCCCGCATTCGGGGCGATCCGGCGCGCCGGTGAGCAGCCCGCGCAGCACCCGCGAGGAGATTCCGTGCATTACGATCAGGCGGTCGCCGTCCTCGCCGGAAGTCTCGTCCAGCCATCGCCGCAGCCGCGCCGCGATGGCGTCATACCATTCGCCCTCCGGGGGTCGCAGCGCGAACAGGCCGGCGGCGCGGTCGACGAAGGCGCCGTGGGTCCGCTCGATGTCGCGATAATAGAGGCCGCCCCAGCGCCCCATGTCCATTTCGTCCAGGCGCCGGTCCTCGCGCGCCGCGTGCCAGTCCAGCTCGAGATGTTCGGCGACGATCGCCAGCGTCTGCAGCGCGCGGCCCGCGCCCGACGACCACAAGGCGAGCGTCGGCTTCGGGCCAAGCAGCGAACGCAGCGCGACGCCCATCTCCTCCGCCTGGGTGAAGCCGGCGCGGGTCAGCGGCGAATGCAGCACCTCTCCCTGCATCCGAGCCACCGCGTTGAATACGGTCTCGCCGTGGCGGGCGATGAAGTAGCGCGCCATCAGCCGCGGGCGCGGCACGCGAGGGCGGCGGCGTCCATCGCCGTCGCAGCGCCACGCAGCCGGTACTGGTCACGGACCAGCTGCCCCGCAGTGGTGCGGGTCTCGACCGTCATGTGGATGCCGGTGCGCATCGCCGCCAATATCTCCTCATCGGCTCGCGCGTCCGGGGCCCAGGCATCGCGGCCGCCGCCGCGCAGCTGGAAGCTGCGCCCGTCGATCCGCAGCAGCACCGCCGATCCTGGCCGCTTCTCGCGGCTGAGGCGCACGTGGAGCTGGCCGCGCAGCCGCCGCGCCGGCCAGTGGCCGACAGCCGCGAACGCCCGCCAGCCCTCCGGGCGGGGCCCCTGAAAGGGCTGCGCGATGGCGTAGCAGCGCTCGCCGCCGCCGAACGCGCCCCACATGCCGAAAATGCCGAGCGGGCGCTGCTGCGCGGCCGCCACGGCGGGTGCGAGCCAAAGAAAAAATAACGCGAGAAGGACCGCCCGCATGTCGCCGCCTCTGCGACACCTGTGGCACGTTCGCAACACTTTGCGTCGTTTAGTTGAGGTTAATGAAACCATCCGCATTCGCCGCGCGTGGGGAGCACGTCCTGTGAGGACCCGAAACAGGGGTCAACGACAGAGAATAAGGAGTATCCTTCATGCGTAAATATGTTTTGGCGGCCTTATTGGCCGGATCCGTGGTCACGCCCGCGGCCGCTCAGGAGGCGACCGGCAATTTCTCCGGCGTCCGCGTCGAGGGGATCGTCGGCTACGACCGCCCCAGCGTCGAGGGTGATGGTTCGAGCGGCGTCGTCTACGGCGCCGGGGTCGGTTACGACTTCCAGTCGCGCGGCAGCGCCGTGTTCGGCGTCGAGGGCGAGGTCACCGACTCGACTTCGGACGACTGCATCGCCGACTTCGACGTCACCGGCGACGAGCTCTGCGCCCGCGCCGGCCGCGACTTCTACGTCGGAGCGCGTGCCGGAGCCGCGGTGAGCCCGAACGTCCTCCTCTACGCCAAGGCGGGCTACACCAATGCCCGCGTCGGCTTCGACTATGAGGACGGGACGACCGGCACCGCCCTCGACTTCGACGAGGGCCGCAACCTCGACGGCCTTCGCGCCGGCGCCGGCGTCGAATTCGCGATCGGCCCGAACAGCTACGCGAAGACCGAATATCGCTACTCGAATTACGAAGACGGCGTGAGCCGCCACCAGGTGGTCGCCGGCTTCGGCTTCCGCTTCTGAGCGACGGGTAGCAAGTAGCGTTGCGTAAGAGAGGGGCCGGGCAACAGTCCGGCCCCTTTTTTCGCGCCCGCGCCACTGCCCTCTAGCGGTGACCCCCCGCCCGCTTTACAACCGCCCGAAAGTGCCACTTCCGGGGGTATCGATGAAGGCGACGATCGAACGGGCTACGCTCCTCAAGGGCCTCGGCCACGTCCATTCGGTGGTCGAGCGCCGCAACACGATACCGATCCTGTCGAACGTCCTTATCGAGGCGGACGAGGAAGGCGGACTCAGGCTGATGGCGACCGACCTCGACCTCCAGATCAACGAAACGGTCGAAGCCGACGTCACCGATCCCGGCGCCACCACCGTTCCCGCGCACACTCTGTTCGACATCGTGCGCAAGATGGCCGAAGGCTCGCAGGTCGAGCTGACCGCGGCCGAGGGGCGGCTCCAGGTCAATGCCGGCCGCGCCCGCTTCACCCTTTCCACCCTGCCGCGCGACGACTTCCCGGTGATCGCCGAGGGCGAGCTTCCGACCCGATTCGAGCTGCCGGCGGCGACCTTACGGCAGATTATCGACAAGACCCGCTTCGCCATCTCCACCGAGGAGACGCGCTATTATCTGAACGGCATCTACCTGCACGTTTCGGACGAGGCGCAACCGGTGCTGAAGGCGGCCGCGACCGACGGCCACCGCCTCGCGCGGGTCACCGTGCCGCGGCCGGAGGGCGCCCAGGGCATGCCGGGCGTCATCATCCCGCGCAAATGCGTCGGCGAGCTTCGCAAGCTGCTCGACGAGCTCGACGGCAGCGTCCAGGTCTCGCTGTCGGAATCGAAGGTCCGCTTCGGCCTCGGCAATGCGGTGCTCACCTCCAAGCTGATCGACGGCACCTTCCCCGATTACAGCCGCGTCATCCCGACCGCGAACGACAAGCTGCTGAGGCTCGACCCGCGCGGCTTCGAGGAGGGGGTCGACCGCGTCTCCACCATCGCCAGCGAGCGCACCCGCGCGGTCAAGATGGCGCTCGACCGCGACCGCGTCACGCTTTCGGTCACGTCGCCCGAAAACGGCACCGCGGCCGAGGAGGTCCCGGCCGATTACGGCGCCGACAGCTTCGAGATCGGCTTCAACGCCCGCTATCTGATGGACATACTCGGCCAGATCGAAGGCGACACCGTCGAGGTCCACCTCGCCGACGCCGCCGCCCCCACCCTGCTGCGCGAAAACGACAAAGCCCCGGCGCTCTACGTGCTGATGCCGATGCGGGTGTAGGGCCCGCCGGCCCGGCCGAGATTGACTTTCAGCGCCGTCGCAACTACCTGCCCAGCTTCTTTTTCCGATAATTCGACCGCATTGGAGCTGCCGGATGGCGCGCGTTACCGTCGAGGATTGCGTCGACAAGATCCCCAACCGCTTCGAGCTGGTGCTTCTCGCCGCCCAGCGCGCGCGCCAGGTTTCCGGCGGCGCCGAGTTGACCATCGACCGCGACCGCGACAAGAATCCCGTCGTCGCGTTGCGCGAAATCGCCGAGCAGACGGTGAAGCCGCGCGAGCTCGAGGAAGCGCTGATCGGCAGCCTGCAGCGGGTCCAGGTCGATGAGGACGACGTCGCCGACGCCACCATGTCGGCGAGTGCGACCGCCGAGGCGCTGCGCCTCACCGCCGCCGCGCCCCAACGCAACAACAATAGCGGCGGCGATTACGACGCCTAGCTTCGCGCCCCGCTCCGGTGGAGCCCGCTGACGTGCGGCGGCTGGCGCTCCTTGCCCTCCCCCTGCTGGGGATTGCCGCTCCGGCCTCGGCCACCGGCGGCTTTCACTGCGAGGCGACCGACGGCTCCAACCTGGCGATTTCGGGGACGGTCGGGCGGGTTATCGGCGCCCCGCTGATCGGCGCCAGCCTTCACCTTGGCGATCGCACGCTTTCAACTACCGATGAGCCGCCCCTGATCGCCATCGGCCGGAGCTGGCTCGACGAGCGCGAGATGCGCGTCGACCTGGTCGACGCCAATGCCGAGCGCTTTGAGGCCCAGCTGCGCGCCCGTCCACGCGGGGACGGCACGGCGACCGGAACGCTGGTGCGCGAAGGCCGCACCCACCGCGTCCGCTGCGAGCTGGAATAGGCTCCCGACGTCTCAGTGCTGCGGCAAATCGTCGTAGTCGATGAGGTCGCCGGGCACGCCGTCGCAGGTCGTTTCCTGCATCCCGCAAAGCCCTCTGACCCAGGCTTCCCGCGGGCGGCCGTCATGGCCGGTGACCGTGAGCCTCACCCATTCGCCGCGGCAGGCGGTCGGGTTACGATAGCCCAGCTCGTGCCGCTCGCCGCGGCGGTCGCGCCAGGAAGTAGCGACGACGGCCGAAGCGGTGTCCGGCTCGGCGAACGCCTTGTCGGTCCCGAGCTGAAATTGCAGGAAGCGGCCGCTGATCCAGCCGGACGGCAGGTTCGCAGGGCGCGAGCCGTCATCGTCCCAACGGCGGGCATTCTCGACCCGGAACCAGCCGCCCCGCGCTTCTACCACATCGAAACCGGTGGCGAAGTCACGTCCCTCGATCCGCTGCGGCGGCGGGAGCCGGCCGACGACCGGTGCGGTCGCCGACGGTCCGGAGCGGACGTTGAGCCCGGCCGGGTCGGGGTCGCCCGACCAGCCTGAAAATTCGCAGGCCCCGTCGCGCGGCGGCCGGGCGTCAGACTGGGCGGCGGCGGCGAGGGCCGCTGAAAGTCCAAGCGCGACGACGCTGCAACCGAGGAGCCGAAGGATCATGGCGGAAAGCTATGCCACTTCCAGCCGCGAAGGAAGCCTCAGGCGACGGCCCGCTTGAGCGCGTCGACCAGGTCGGTCTTTTCCCAGCTGAACAGGTCGCCCTGAGGCCTGCGTCCGAAATGGCCGTAGGCCGCGGTCGGCAGGTAGATCGGCTTGTTGAGGCCGAGGTGGGTGCGGATTCCCTTCGGCGTCAGGCGAACCAGCGTCGGCAGCACCTGTTCGAGCCGTTCCGCGGTGACGCCGTTCTGCTCGGACCCATGCAGGTCGACATAGAGCGAAAGCGGCTCGGCGATCCCGATCGCATAAGAGAGCTGGATGGTGCAACGCCTGGCCACCCCCGCGGCGACGACGTTCTTGGCGAGGTAGCGCGCCACGTAAGCGGCCGAGCGGTCGACCTTGGTCGGATCCTTACCGCTGAAGGCGCCGCCGCCGTGCGGGGCGGCGCCGCCATAGGTGTCGACGATGATCTTGCGCCCGGTCAGGCCGGCGTCGCCGTCGGGGCCGCCAATCTCGAACCGGCCGGTTGGGTTGACGTAGATCTTGGTCTCGTCGGTGATGAAGCCCTCGGGCAAGACGTCGCCGAACACACCCACGACATAGTCGCGCAGCTCGCCATATTTGGCCGGGTCCGAGCCTTCGCGGCCGTCGTCGCAATAGCCCGCGGCATGCTGGGTCGAGACGACCAGCGCCGTCGCCCGGACCGGCTCGCCATCCTCATATTGCAGCGTGACCTGGCTCTTGGCGTCCGGCTCCAGGAAAGGAGCGGCGCCGCTATGGCGGTCCTCGGCCAGCCGCTCGAGGATGCGGTGCGAATAATAGAGCGTGGCGGGGAGCAGGTCCGGCGTCTCGTCGGTCGCATAGCCGAACATGATGCCCTGATCGCCTGCGCCCTCGTCCTTGTTGCCGCTCTCGTCGACGCCCTGGGCGATGTGGGCCGACTGGCCGTGCAGGTGATTTTCGAAGCTCGCGCTCTGCCAGTGGAAGCCATCCTGCTCGTAGCCGATCTTCTGGACGACGTGGCGCACGGTCTGCTCGATCTCGTCGCGCACGCCCGGCGCCCAGCCGTGCGTGTCGGCGAACTGCTCTTCGTCATAGGCCCCCTTGCAGCGGATCTCGCCGCCGATCACGATGCGCTGGGTCGTCACCAGCGTCTCACACGCGACCCGCGCTTCCGGGTCCTTGCCGATGAACAGATCGACGACGGCGTCGGAAATCTGGTCGGCGACCTTGTCCGGATGCCCCTCAGAAACGGACTCGGACGTGAAGATATAGTTGCTGCGCATCGACTAAGCGGCCTTCCTCGCTGAGATGAGGGAATTTGCGGATATAAAGATATCCTTATGTGCCCGCGCCCTAGCGCGCTTTGCGGCCGACTGCAATTGCCGCCGCGGCCAGGATCAGCGCGGAAGCGAAAGCGAGCCAGTTGCCGAAGCGCGCGAACGGGGTCGGCGGCGTCGGCAGCGGCAGCTGGGCGTCGATCACCCCGGCCTCGCCGAGCGGGATGGTGCGGCGCAGCCGCCCGTGGGCGTCGATGATCGCGGAAATCCCGGTCGGGGTCGCCCGGATGATCGGAAGCCCTTCCTCCAGCGCCCGCATGCGCGCCTGGGCGAGATGCTGGGGCGGGCCCCAGGGGCCGAACCAAGCGTCGTTGGACGGATTGAAGATGAAGGCCGGGCGGCGCTTCGGGTCCACCACCTCGCCGGAAAAGATGATCTCGTAACAGAGCTGGAAGCCGACCAGGCCGACGCCGGGCAGTTCCAGAGTCCGCGGCCCCGGGCCCGGGTCGAAGTCGAGCTCGCCCGGAGCCAGCCGCGACAGGCCGAGCGTCGACAGGATCGTGCGCATCGGCAGATATTCCCCATAGGGAACGAGGTGCGCCTTGTCGTAGCGGCCATGGATGCGTCCCCCTGCGTCCATTGCGAAGACGCTGTTGGTTGCCATGGTGGCCCGAAGGCCATCGCTGGAGCGGATCGTGATCCCGCCGGCGAGCAGCAGGTCGCCCCGCGCGAGCAGGCTCGCCACCTCGGCCCGCGTCGCCGCGGCGCCCTCTTGATAGGGAAGGAGGCGCCGTTCGTCCTGCATCGTCTCGGTGATCGCCGATTCCGGCCACACGAGGAGCCGCGGCCGGCCCTCGTCGGTCCGCGAGAGCTCGCCCAGCCGCGCCAGATTGCGGGCCGCGAACTCGGGGCTCCATTTCTGCTCCTGGCCAATGTTCGGCTGGACGATTCGCACCGCCGGCCCCGGGCCGACCGCCGGCTGCGGCGCGGACACCAGGGCCAGGGCCGTCGAGGCGGCGATGGCGCCCAGCAGCGCGATCGCCTCTGGCCGACGGTTCCAATCGCGCACGCCGAGCAGCAGCACCCCCGCGATCAGCACGGCGATTCCGGATAGGGCGTAGGTGCCGAGCCACGGCGCCAGCCACGATATCCCGGTGGGGAGCAGCGCTACGCCCGTCGGATTCCAGGCGAAGCCGGTGAACAGAGTCGCCCGAAGCCATTCGGTGACGATCCAGGCCGCCGCGAACCACAAGACGTAGGAGGCGCCGCGATTCCTGCCGTAGCGCCAGGCGATGCCGGCGGCGGCGGCCGGATAGACGGCAAGGTAGAGCGACAGCAGCACCACCGCGACCCATCCGAGCCAGGCCGGCATCGCCGCCTGGAAGGTGAAAGCGGTTGCTATCCAGTTGAGCCCCAAGGTGAAATGACCGACCCCGAACCACCAGCCCCGCGCCAGCGCGGAACGCAGCGAAGGCGCCCGCTCGACGAGGTGGAGCAGGGCAGCCAGCGCCGCGAGGGTCAATGGCCAGAATCCCGCCGGCTCGAAGCCGAACGCGCCCGCGGCCCCGGCGGCGAAGGCGAAACCGAGCGCCTTCACGCCTTCAGCGCGCGCCATAGCCGCTGACCATGATCCGGATCGTGCCGGCGAGGATCAGGAGGTCGAGCCAGAAGGAGAAATTCTTGATGTAGTAAAAATCGTAGTGGAGCTTCTCCAGCACCTCGTCGACCTCGGCAACATGGCCCTGCTTGAGCTGCGCCCAGCCGGTGATCCCGGGCCTCACGATATGGCGGTAGCGATAGAAAGGCAGCTCGGCCTCGTACCATTTCGATAGCGGGATCGCCTCGGGCCGCGGGCCGATCCAGCTCATCTCGCCGCGCAGCACGTTGAACACCTGGGGCAGCTCGTCGAGCCGATAGCGGCGAAGGAAGCGGCCGACGCGGGTGACGCGAAGATCCTCAGCCCCGGTCATGGCCGCGCGGCGCGGGTCGGGGTCGGGATCGGTGTCGGCCTTCATCGTGCGGAACTTGATCATGCGGAACGGTGCCCCGCGATAGCCCATCCGCTCCTGGAGGAAGAAGACGGACCCGCGGCTGTCGAGGCGGATCGCCAATCCGATCAGCAGCAGAAACGGCGCGAGCAGCGGCGTGGCGATCACGGCCGCGACAAAGTCCCCGATCCGCTTGACCCGGGCATAGACGATGGCGGGGATCAGCGAGCCGAACGTGTTTTCGGACAGATGCTCGATGGCGACCCGCCCGGTCAGCGACTCCTCCATCTGCTTTACGTGCATGACGAGCCGCCCTTCCAGCGCCCGGTCGGCGAGGAAGCGCTCCCAATCCTCGCCCAGATCGGCGCGCAGATCGGCCACGATGAGGTCCAGGTCGGCCGCGGCGGCCGGGTCGGCGGAGAGGTCCACCCACTGCACGTCGGCGATGGCGGTGACGCGCTCGGTTTCGCCGGCAGGGATGAATCCGATGCGAAGCCGGCGGCGCTGAAGATTGAAATATACGATGTAGTACCAGAATATGCACAAGAGGAAGCTGACGGAAAAATGCAGTCGGCTATAGTCCAGGCGTGAGAAGAAGAAGATCGCAAGCACCAGGCCGTAGGAAGCGGCGAAGGTCGGCAGGATATAGAAGGACGCGCGCACGCCGGGATAGCGCGATAGGCGTCGGTAGCCGAAATAGCCGGCGATCAGCGCGAAGGTAGTGCCCGCCAGCGAATTCTGGAGGCCGGGCCATTCGAGCTCGGCCACGTGAAGGTTGACGCGGATCGTCCACGGCAGCGCTACGGCGAAGAGCAATCCGACTCCAAGCTGGAATCGCGCATGGCTCCAGACCGCTCGGCGGGTCATCGTATATTTGTCCGGTTGAACGGCCACTTTGCTCCCGAAAGCTCCGATTAA
>DASVVV010000105.1:0-17486 GCA_036386375.1 Allosphingosinicella sp.
AAGGGCGCCGCTTCGAGCTCGTCATCCGTCCGCAGCCCGGCTGCTCCGACGGCATGTCGGACCGTCGCTATCCGTTCGCCGCGGAACTCGTCGTCGCCGGCGAGCAGCGCCGCGGCTGCGCCGAGCCGCGCTGAATGCCCCATGCGGGCTCACGCCTATCGGGCGAGCGCGAAATCGACCCGTACCCGCACCTCGCTGGTCGTCAGGCCGGCCTCGACCGGCGGCGGCTCGGCGGAGACCGGGCGGACCATGCCTTCCTCGGCCGAAAGGTCGGTGTCGTACGACGGCGGCGGCCGCCCGCCCCCGCCCAGGTCGCGGATCGCGAGCACGCGCGCCACCCTGAGACCCGCCGCGTGCGCATAGGCCTCGGCCCTGGCCCGGGCGGCGCCGAAGGCCTGACCGTAAGCGGAGCGGCTCGCGGCTTCCGGGTCGCCGAGCCGAAGGCTTGGCCCGGAAAGAACGTTCGCTCCGGCGTCGGTGGCGGCGGCGATGGCGGCGCCGGCACGGGCGATGTCGCGAACCCGCACCTCGATGATGTTGTTCGCCTGATAGCGGCCGCGGTCGCGGCCATAGTCGATCCGCCCGAGCGTGATCTGGCGGGTCTGGACGTCGTCGCGGCGAATTCCGAGCCGCCCCAGCGCCTCGACGACGCGGTTGATGACGGCGCTGTTGCGGGCGCTCGCCGCCCCCGCCGTCAACTCGATCGTCTGAACGCCGGCCGTGAAGCGCGCTTCGTCGGGCCGGGTGTCGGCGCGGCCGCTGGCGGCGATCTGGACCAGCACCTCGTCGCGCTCGACCCCGCGCGGATCGGCGGCGGCCTGGCCGCAGGCGGCGGTCAGGCACAAGGGGACGGCGGCAAGGATATTACGCATGGCTCTCTCCTCAGGCTATGCAGCAGGAGGAGTCATGTTACACTATCTCATGCCTGACGGAAGGGCGTCGCGGATGCGCCGCCCGCCGCCGGCGGATCACATTCCGGCGACGTTGCTCGCGGCGGCCGAATTGTCGTTATCGTCGATCTGGTCGGCTTTCTCCTCGCCGGCGTCTTCGACGGCCTCGGCGCGATTCTCGACCGCGTCGGCGGCGGCGTCGTTGGTCATGTTGTCGGCGATCGCCTCGAGATTCTCGGATTCGTTCTCGGCGGCCTGCTCGACATTCTCGGCGGCGCTGTCGTCGGCATCGCCGCCGCAACCCGCAAGCACCAGGGCCGCTCCGAGCATCGCCCCTGTGATCAAAGCTCTCATTTTCATTCCCCTTCTTGTCGCTGCCCAAAAAGGGGCGCCCTGGCTGCGCGCCGGGACGCCCGGGAAGCTGCGTGACATTCAGCTCTCCGCTAACATAAATCATCAGTATCGTTTCGGTTCCGTACGAGACTTGCGCTCATGAGCGCTGCCACCCTCGCCCTCTTCTCGTATGGCACGCTGCAGCATTCGGACGTGCAGCTTGCTACCTTCGGCCGGCTCCTCGACGGGGAGCCGGACGAGCTCGCCGGCTTCCGCGTCGAGCCGCTCAGGATCGGGTCCCCCGCAGTGGTGGCGCTGAGCGGGATGGAGATCCACACCATAGCCCGCCGGACCGGAAACGCCAAAGACGTGATCCCCGGCGTCGTCTTCGCCGTCACCGCCGCCGAGCTGGAGGCTGCCGACGCTTATGAGACCGACGCTTATGCGCGGGTTGAGGTGGAGCTTGCGTCGGGGCGGCGCGCCTTCGTCTATGTCGGCGCTGACGCATGACCCGGCGTCGCGGCTTCCGGGGCCGGTGCGAAGCGGCTAGGCATGCGCCAACCCGGAGGAGAGGGACGATGCCTGCCGCCGCTGCCTTGCGCCTGTTGCCGATTGCGCTCATCCTCTTAGCCGCCGGTTGCGGCGGCGCCAGGGAGGAGCGGTACGAGCGCCCGGCGGCGCGGACGGCGTCGGCGGAGCTCGACCATGTCTGGCTTGCCGCCGACGAGCGGCTCGGCCGCTCGATGCTCGCCGAGGCCGGGTTCCGCTTCTCCGGCAACCGAATCCTGTTCGAGAACGGCTTCCTCGAGCTGCGGCCGGCCGCGGCGGCGGGCGCGCCGCCGTTCGGCATCGCCTTCCGGGCGACGGTCGCGACGCCGCAAGGAGTGGTGTTCGAAAGCACGAACCCGGCGCAGGTGAGGCTCGCCCTCGTCGCCCAAAGCGTCGATGCCGCCGCCAACCGCGCCGCCATCGAGGCCGGTGGACCGGCGGCGGAGCCGTTCCTCCACGCCAACAACGCGCGACGCCTGACGGGCGTCCGGGTGACAGCGCCGACGCGTGCCGCGCTCCCGCCGGCCGCCAGCTTCGTCAACCTCAGCGGCGCGGCCGAATTGCGGGTCGGCAGCGAATGGCTGATGGAGCTGGAGCTCGACCACGGCACCCAGAATCAGGAGCTTGACCTGCGGCCGCGCCTGCCGCTCACGATCCGCTTCTGACATGGGCGGCGGCGGGCCCAGCCTCGCTGTCGGCGCGGCCTTCGCTCTCGCCGCTGCGGCCGCGGCCCAGCCGTTTCCGCCGACGCCGCCCGACCAGCGGCGGCACGTCGCCGGGTGGACCGTCGAGCATGCGGCCGAGAGCGACGGCGGGCGCATCGTCCGCCTGTTCCGCCGCCACGGCCGCCTCCGCCTCGAATACAGGGCCGTCTTCTGGCGCGGTAATCACGGCATCTACATGGACACTTCGGTTCACCAGGGGGACCTGACCTGCGCCGAGGATTGGCGGCAGGAATGGCGCACCGCCGCGCCGGCCGAAGCGGTGCGGTCGCGCTTCGCCTTCAACCTCGCCGACTGCGGGCGCGCACCGGGCGAAGCCGCCCGCGCCCTGAACGGCTTCGACCCCGCCTACCGGCTCGCGGCCCAATGGGTCGCCGAGGCCGAGGCGCTGACCGAGGCGGAGATACAGACGATTGTCGATTATCCGAACCGCGACCCGCAATGACGCTCCATCGATACTAGGCGGCCGGAGCCGGCGGCGGCTCGGCGTCGCTCCGCTCCTCGATCTGGAGCGCGTCGCTCTCGGCCTCGGTGAGCTCGCCTCCCGCGCCGGCGAACGCCGCCCGCAGCTGCGCCGGATCCACGCTTCGCTCCCAGCGCGCGACGACGATCGTCGCCACCGCATTGCCGATGAAGTTGGTGAGCGAGCGGCACTCGCTCATGAAGCGGTCGACGCCGAGGATCAGCGCCATTCCCGCGACCGGCACCGCCGGCACGACCGATAAGGTAGCGGCGAGCACGATGAAGCCGGACCCGGTGACGCCGGCCGCCCCTTTCGACGAGATCATCGCCACCGCCATCAAGAGCAGCTGATCGGCGAAGGTGAGATTGCTGTTCGTCGCCTGTGCGATGAACAAGGCGGCCAGCGACATGTAGATGCAGGTGCCGTCGAGGTTGAACGAATAGCCGGTGGGCACCACCAGCCCGACGATGGGCTTCGGGCAGCCGGCGCGCTCCAGCTTCTCCATCAGCAGCGGCATCGCGCTTTCCGACGAGGAGGTGCCGAGCACGAGCAGCAGCTCGTCCTTGATATATTTGAGCAGGCCGAGCAGCGAGAAGCCGGCGGCGCGGGCGACCAGGCCCAGCACGACGACCACGAACAGGAACGACGTCACGTAAAAGGTGCCGATCAGCCAGGCCAGGTTGGCGAGGCTTCCGATGCCATATTCGCCGATGGTGAAGGCCATCGCACCGAACGCGCCGATCGGGGCGGCGTACATGAGGATGTGGACCATCCGGAATACGACCGCCGTCAGCACCCGCAGCGAGCCCAGCAGTCGCTCCCCCTTGGGCCCGATCAGCGCCAGCGCGATCCCGAACAGGATCGCGACGAACAGCACCTGCAGGATCTCGCCCGAAGTGAAGGCGCTGATCGCCGTCGCCGGGATGATGTGCAGGATGAAGTCGGTAACCGTCCGTTCCTCCGCCTGGCTGACATAGGATGAGATAGCGCCGGCATTGAGCGCGGCCGGATCGACGTTGAGGCCCTCGCCAGGGCGAACGACATTGGCGACGATCAGGCCGATCGCCAGCGCGAGCGTCGACAAGGCGAGGAAATAGGCCATGGCCTTGGCGCCGACCCGGCCGAACGCCTTCAGATCGGCCATGCCGGCGATGCCGGTCACGACCGTCAGGAAGATGACCGGAGTGATGATCATCTTGACCAGCTTGATGAAGCCGTCGCCGAGCGGCTTCAGCGCGCTCCCGAACTCGGGAGAGAGCCAGCCGACCAGGATACCGAGGGCGATCCCGACCAGCACCTGGAAATAGAGCGTCCGCCAGAACGGCCGCCGAGCGTCTGCCATGCCCCTCTCCCCACGCCGCTCAAGACGCGCGGTTTGTGATAGACGCGGCGGCGCCGGCTGTCAGCCTTCGCCTGGCATTGAACCCGGTGTCGTCCGGGTCGGATTGTTGCCAAGTCGGGCTTGGGCGTCCATGGGGGCGGCATGCTTTCTCAACGGACGCGGTACACAATCAGAGCGCTGCTTCACCTCGCCGACCGCTATGGCGAGGGGCCGGTCCAACTCGCCGAAATCGCCGAGAAGCAGAACCTTCCGCCCAAGTTCCTGACCGTTATCCTGTCACAGATGCGCCGGGCCGGACTCGTCGAGACGATGCGCGGGCGCGAAGGGGGCTACTGGCTGGCGCGCCCGCCGGCCGATATCACCTATGGCGAAATCGTCCGGTTGACGCGCGGCTCGCTCGGGCTTTTGCCCTGCGCCAGCCGCCTCGCCCATGAAGCGTGCCGCAATTGCATCACCGAGGACAAGTGCCGCCTCCACCGCGCGATGCTGCTGGTTCGCGACGAGACCGCGCGGATCCTCGACGGCCTCAGTCTCGCCGATCCCGTCGCCGGAGTGGCGCCGATCGAACTCGAGCCCGCGTGACGGCCCGGCACGTCGCCGTGGTCGGCGCCGGCGCCTCCGGCACCATCCAGGCGCTGCACCTGCTCCGCGAGGGCGTGGAGCGGGTGACTCTGATCGAGCGCGAGCGCGAGCCCGGTCGCGGCACCGCCTACGGCACCCGCCGGCCCGAGCACCTGCTCAACGTCACCGCTAGGCGGATGAGCGTCTATCCCGACGATCCCGACGATTTCGCCCGCTGGTACGAGGGACGGGGCGGCACCCCAGACGATTATGCGCCGCGGATGACCTTCGGCGACTATCTGACCGAGCTGATGGCGGCGGAGCGCGGCCGGCTCGCCATCGTCATCGGCGAAGCGCGCGACGTGGTGTGGGCGAAGGCGGGCGAGGAAGTCGTCCTGGCAGACGGACGCAAGATTACTGCCGATGCCGCGGTGCTGGCGCTCGGCAATTTTCCCCCGGCGCCGCTGCCGGGTCTCTCCGCCGAAGCGCTGGGCGCCCTCTACGTCGAGGATCCCTGGTTCGGCCCCTCGGCCGAGGGTTTGTCGGAGCGCGATACCATCCTTCTGATCGGGACCGGCCTTACCGCCGTCGACGCCGCGCTCACGCTCGACGCCACCGGCTTTCGCGGACGGATTCTCGCTTTGTCGCGGCGCGGCTTGCTGCCGCGGCCGCATCTCAGGCGCGAGCCGGTGAGCGGCGCCCGTTCGGACTTTCCCACCCGCGGGTCGACGCTGCTCCATGACGTGCGCCGCCGAGCCGGCGAGATCGGCTGGCGCGAGGCGGTGCACGAGGTCCGCCAGGTGGTGCAGCGGCTTTGGGGCGCCGCGCCGCACGACGAACGGCGGCGCTTCCTGCGCCATCTTCGCCCGTGGTGGGACGTTCACCGTCACCGCATCGCGCCGGCGGTCGCCGAGCGCCTCGACGCGATGGGCAGCGAAGGCCGGTTCAGCCATCGGGCGGGCCGCCTCTTGGGGGCCGAGCGGGACGGGGGCGCGGCGATCGTCACCTGGCGGCTTCGCGGCATGGACGCCTCCGAACGGCTGCGGGTGGGCCGCATCGTCAATTGCTCCGGGCCGGAACTGGACATCCGGCGTGCCGGCGAGCCGCTGCTCGACGCGCTGCTCGCCTCGGGGCGGATCGGGCCCGACAGCTGCCGCCTCGGCGTCGACGTCGACGGCGACAGCCGAGTCCGCGATGCGTCGGGCGAACCCTCGGCGACGCTGTCGGCCATCGGCCCGATCACCCGCGGCGCCTTCTGGGAAACCATCGCCGTCGCCGACATCGCCAAGCAGGCGCAAGCGGCGGCCAAGCGCATCGCCACCTAAATCCTTGGGGCTAAGCGCGTGCGGCTCAGATGACGATCCGGAACAGCGCGCCGCCGAGCTTCCCCTCGGTAACGTTGATCGACCCGCGATGCGCGAGGATGACCTGGCGGGCAAGGCTGAGGCCCACGCCGGTCCCCTTCGCCTTGGTGGTGAAGAAGGGGAGGAAGATGTCCTGCCGAAGCGCCTCCGGCACGCCGGCGCCGTTGTCCTCCACCTCGATCTGGGCGCGCCCGGTACGGGTACGGGTGAAGGACAGGGTCACCTTGGCCTGCTCGCTGTGGCTGCGCGCCGCCTCGGCGGCGTTGCGCAGCAGGTTGATCAGGACCTGGCTCATCAGGTCCGGATCGCCCTCGAAGGTCGAAAGGTCCTCGCTCGCGAAGGCGGTGAACTCCACCTCCTCGGCGCCCTCGCTGGCGCGGAACAGCGCCTCCAGCTCCTCGGCCCAGGCGACCACGTCGATCGGCCGCGGCCGCACCTGCGGCGCCCGGCTGATCTGACGGTAGCTTTCGACGAAATGCATGACGCCGTCGGCGCGGCGGCTGAGCGTCTCGACCGCGGCGCGCGCATCGAGCAGGGCCGAATTGCCCGCAGCGTCGACGCCTCGCATCAGATCGACTGCACTATGGGCGAGCGAGGTGACCGGAGTCATTGAGTTCATGATCTCATGGGTGAGAACTCGGATGAGGTCGCTCTGCGCGGCGATCTCGATTGCGTTCAATTCGCCCTGGATCGGCTGCACGGCGACCACACGGACGCGCGCGCCCAGCCGGTGGACGATGGCGGCGCTGATCAGCATCGTCTGCGGCACACCGTCGATCAGCAGCGGGACCAGCCGCGGCCGGTTGACCGCGCCGCCCTCTAGCGCCTTGGCGAAGGCGTCGCCATATTCGCGAAAATCCTCAATCCGCACCCCCTGGTGGCGCATCAGCAGCCGCCGCGACGCCTTGTTGGCGAGCTCGACCTTGCCGTCGCTGTCGACGGTGAGCAGCGCGGTCGGCGCGTCGTCCAGAACGGCCTCGTAGAAGCGGTTGGCGTCGACCAGCTTGTGGCGCTCGTCGCGCATCCGGCGGATGGCGTCGTTCAGCACCTCGCCGAGCTCGGCAAAGCCGCTGCCGTCGAAGCGGTGGCCGAAGCCCTGGCTGAAGTCGGCGAAGCGCACCGCGTCGATGAAGCGGGTCAGCTCGACATTGGTGCGCTGGACGTGGCGCCACAGCAAGGCGGCCGCGCCGGCGACCAGCAAGGCGGCGACGATGCGGGCGGCGCCGAGCCCTTCGAGCGACAGTGACTGGACGAAGGCGAAGGCGGCGAGCAGCAACAGCCCAAGCCGCCAGGCGAGCCCGAGGACGAAGCGGCTTCGAAAGCGCATTCTTATGCCACGCCCGCATCAGGGGCGAGCGCGAACCCAGCCCCTCGCCTCACCTCAAAGCCCATGCTTTTCCATTCGACGGTAAAGCGAGGCGCGGGTGAGGCCGAGCTCGGCGGCGGCCAGCGAGATGTTGTAGCTGTGCTTCTTCAGAGCCTGCTCGACCATGTGCTTCTCGGCGCGCTCGAGATTGAGGTCGTCGCGCGCCGGTTCGGCGGGGGCGGGGGCGCTCGGCCGCGGGGGCACGGCGCGGGAAAGCGAGAAATCCTCGACCGTGAAGCTGTCGCCGTCGGCGAGGATCACGGCCCGCTCGGCGGCATGGCGGAGCGCGCGCACGTTGCCGGGCCAGTCATATTGCTCCAGCGCGCCCGCTACATGCGGCGGGATCTCCCGCGCGGGCTTGCCGTATTTCTTCGCATACATGGCGACGAAATGCTCGACCAAAGTGGCGATGTCCTCGCGCCGCTCCCGCAGCGGCGGAAGCTCGATCTCGACCGTGTTGAGCCGGAACAGGAGGTCCTGCCGGAAGCGCGTCTCGTCGGAGAGCTGCTCCTGCGACACATTGGTGGCGGCGATGACTCGCACGTCGATCGGCACCGGCTTGTTGGCGCCGACGGGGATCACCTGGCGCTGCTCGAGCGCGGTCAGCAGTTTGGGCTGGAGGTGGAGGGGGAGGTTGCCGATCTCGTCGAGGAAAAGCGTGCCGCCGCTTGCCGCCGGGAGCCGGCCGATGCGATCGCCGCGCGCGTCGGTGAAGGCGCCCTTCACATGGCCAAACAACTCGCTCTCGAACAGATTCTCGGCGACTGCGCCGAGGTCGACCGAAACCAGCACATTGTCGCCGCGGCGCGAGCGGCGATGGAGCTCGCGCGCGACCAGCTCCTTCCCGGTGCCGTTCTCGCCCAGGATCAGCACGTTCGCCTCGGTCGGCGCCGCCCGCTCGATCAGCGAGTATACGCGCGCCATAGCCGGCGAGCGCCCCAGCAGCGGCGTCTCCCCGCCCGCCGTCGGCGCGGCGACGACCGCGACGCGCTTGCGCTCCGTCACCGCTTCCTCGCGCGACGTCCTGAGCGCGGCGGCGGTGCGAACCGTCGCAAGCAGGCGCTCGTTCGACCAGGGCTTGGAGACGAAATCGGTGGCGCCGCGCTTCATCGCCTCGACGGCGGTCTGGATGCCGGCATGGGCGGTAATCATCACGACGACCGCGTGCGGATCGCGCTTCAATATCTCGGCGAGCCAGTGGAAGCCTTCGGCGGCATTGGTCGCGCCGCGGCCGAAATTGGCGTCGAGCAGGACGACGTCGGGCAGCTCCTGCTCGAGCGCCGCCAGCGCCTCCTCGGGCGACTGGAAGTCGGCGACCTCGCGGAAGAGGTCCCTCAGTAGCAACCGCGCGGACAACAGGATGTCCGGATCGTCGTCGATGATGATGCAGCGCCCGAAGCGCTTCGGCTGGTTCAACTGAGCCCTCCTGAACCTGTGCGATAAGCCAGTATCAATAAGCGTGCCAGTGTCGGGGTTTCCCGTCCGGCGCCGGACAGGGTTGTCCGGAAGCGAACATCGCCGGACGGGGGACCTTCAGCGGTCGTCCGCCAGAAAGTGGCGGATTTCTGCCGCTTCTTCCACTTGGCACGCCTCATGCTGATCGTCCGACATCAGGGGAACAACATTTCAGGGAGCATGAACATGGCAAAGGTCGAGACGCTGGCTTTCGCAGTCGGCTTTATCATGACCGGTTTCATCACCTTCGTGGCGATGCCGCTTGCGTGAGGTCGGTCGAGTGTACGGCGGCGGACAGGAATCGTCCGGAATCGGACATCCCGTCACCGCCGTCGCCTAGGGAGCGGGTTTGAATGAGCGTGGTGCGGATTAAGGAAACCGACGGTAAGCCTCAAAGCGGCGGCGGAATGGACAAGGTCGTCGAGCGCAAGGGGCTGAAGAAAGAGGTCAAGATCGGCCTCGGGGTGGTGGGCGTCCTGCTTATCGCCTTCCTTTTCTATTGGTTCGCTCCGGCGCAGAACAGCCAGACGGTCGAAGCCTCGCGCGTGACGATCTCGACGGTGCAGCGCGGCCGCTTCGACGATTTCCTCCCGCTGCGTGCGCGCGTCGAACCGCTCGTCACCGTCTTCCTGGACGCCGTCGAGGGCGGCCGCGTCGAGCAGGTGCTCGTCGAGGACGGTGCCATGGTCCAGGCCGGCCAGATGCTGGCGGTCCTTTCCAATTCCGACCTCCAGCTGAACGTGCTTGCGCGCCAGACCGAGGTCACCCAGCAGATCAACTCGATGCGCAGCCAGGAACTGGCGCTGTCGCAGACCCGCCTCGCCAACGAGCGCGCGGTGATCGAGGCCCAGCTCACCGCCGACACCGCTCGGCGCCAATATGAAATGCAGCGGCCGCTGGCAGCGCGCGGCTTCGTCCCGCAGCGTCAGTTCATGGACAGCCGCGATGCCTGGGAAGCGGCACGGGCCCGCGTCGCCGTGCTGCGCCGTACCCAGGCGACCGACGAGCGGCTGCAATCCAGCCAGCTCGCGCAGCTGCGCGCTTCCACAGCTGCTCTCAACCAGAGCCTGGAGCTCGCGCGCCTCAGCCTCGACGCGCTCAACCTGCGCGCGCCCGTTGCGGGCCAGCTGACGTCATTCTCGATTCAGGTCGGCCAGTCGTTCAATCGCGGCGAGCGCCTCGGCCAAATCGACAGCGCCGGGCGCAACAAGCTGCGCGCCCAGGTCGACGAATTCTATCTCGGCCGGGTCGCCGAAGGCCAGGTCGCGACCGCCGACGTCGGCGGCCGGCCCTACCGGATGCGGGTCAGCAAAATATATCCGCAGGTGCGCAACGGCGCCTTCGAGGTCGACCTGCAGTTCATCGGCCAGGAACCGGCCGACCTGCAGCGCGGCCAGACCGTGCAGATCCGCCTGACGCTGGGCGATCCGGCCCCGGCGCTGCTGATCCCCAACGGAGCCTTCTACAACGAGACCGGCGGCAATTGGGTGTTCGTGGTCGCCCCGGACGGACGCAGCGCGGTCAAGCGCCAGGTGCGCCTCGGCCGCCGCAACGCCGATTTCATCGAAGTGCTCGAGGGGCTCGACCCCGGCGAGCGAGTAGTGACCTCACCTTATACCGGTTTTGCCGAGCGCGATCGGCTGGACCTGAGTGGGCAATGAAGGGAGCCTGATCAATGCTGAGCATGCGTGAAATTGCGCGGGTCTACCGCACCGACACGGTCGAGACGACGGCGCTCGACGGCATCTTCCTCGACGTCGCAGACGGCGAGTTCGTGGCGATCATGGGCCCGTCCGGCTGCGGCAAGTCGACCCTGCTGAACGTCATCGGCATGCTCGATTCCCCGACCAGCGGCTCCTACGTGTTCAACGGCACAGAGGTGGCCGGCCTTTCCGAAGCCAAGCTCGCGGACTTCCGCAAGCGCAACATCGGCTTCATTTTTCAAAGCTTCAATCTCGTCGACGAGCTTAGCGTCCGCGAGAATATCGAGCTTGCGCTGCTCTACCACAACGTCCCCGCGGCAGAGCGGCGCACCCGGGTCGACGAGGTGATGGATAAGGTGGGTATCGCCCACCGCGCCAAGCACCGGCCGTCCCAGCTGTCAGGCGGTCAGCAACAGCGTGTCGCCGTCGCCCGGGCCTTAGTCGCCAGTCCCAACCTCATCCTCGCCGACGAGCCGACCGGCAACCTGGACACCGCCCATGGCGAGGAAGTGATGAAGATGCTCCAGCAGCTCAATGCCGAGGGCTCGACCATCGTCATGGTCACCCACTCGCCGGCGCACGCCGATTATGCGGGGCGCGTCGTCAACATGCTCGACGGCCGTATCCTCGTCGAGCACCGCCGCGCTGCGTAATGCGCTTCGGCTCCCTCCTCGCGCTGGCAGCGGCGGCCGTCCCCGCGACAGCCGTCGCCCAGGCGCGCCAGCAATCGACGGTGCTGATGTCGGAGGACGAAGGCAGCCGCCGGTCCCAGGAGGAATGGGGCTATTCCGACGCCGTCGTCGCCGGCGATACCATCTACCTGTCCGGAATCGTCGTCGGGCTGCGCCAGGGCGAGACCGACCTCGAGGCCGCCTATGACCGCACCTACCGGCTGATCGGCTCGATCCTGGGCCGCGCCGGCGCCGGGTGGGACGATGTCGTCGACATCACCAGCTACCACACCGACGTCACGCAGCAGATGCCGGCGATCGTCGCCGTCCACCGCCGCTACGTGGGCGCACCTTTCCCGGCCTGGACGGCGATCGACGTCGACCGACTGATCCCCGACCGGGGCATCACCGAAATCAAGATCGTCGCGCGGCGCCCGGCCGCCGCCGCGACCGGCACGAACTGAGCGAGGAGCAAGTCTCATGTGGCGCAATTACATGACGGTGGGCGTGAGGGCGCTGATCAAGAACAAGACTTACGCGTTCATCAACATCTTCGGCCTGGGCGTGGGCCTCGCCGCCTGCCTGATGCTGCTCATCTACGTGCGCTATGAGACCAGCTACGACGAGTGGCTGCCCAATTCGCAGAACACCTACCAGTTCCAGAGCCACTATCGCTCGAAGCAGACCGGCGAGGAGAGCCATCTTCAGATGACCTCCTACATTGCCGGCCAGCGCTTGAAGGCCGATTTCCCGCAGGTCGAGCGCTCCGTCTACGCCCTTTCCAGCGCGCCGGTGATCCTTCGCAACGGCGAAGCGCTGCCGACCGAGGACGTGCTGCTCGTCGACAATCTGTTCTTCGACGTTCTCCAGTTCCCCCTCGTCCAGGGCGACCCGCGCAGCGCGCTGGCGCATGTGAATTCGGTCGTTCTTACCGAAAGCGAGGCGAGGCGGCTGTTCGGCGACGAGAATCCGATGGGCAAGACCCTGACGATGATCTCGCGCGGCATCACCAGCGATTATCGGGTGACCGGCATTGCCCGCGACGTTCCGCGCAACAGCCACGCCCGCTTCACCATGGTCGGACGAATCGAGCCGGGCAGCTTCTTCGCGGAATCGCCCAATTTCATGACCAGCTGGGGCTGGCAGTCGGGCTGGTTCTACTTCACGCTTCGCGACGGCACCGATCCGGCCGCGATCGAGGCGCAGCTGCCGGCGTGGGAGCGGCGCAACATCATGCCCGAGCAGTTCGGGCAACAGACATACAATGCCGGCGAGGAGCAGGACTGGAAGGTCGCCAACATTCGCGACGTCCATCTGAGCGAATCTCAGGACGGCACGATGACGCCCGGCAACGACCGGCGCACGATCCTCACCTTCACGATCATCGCCTTTTTGATCCTGGCGATGGCGTGCGTAAATTTCACCAACCTCGCTACCGCCCGAGCCAGCCAGCGCGCCCGCGAAGTCGCGCTGAGGAAGGTGCTCGGCGCCAACCGCAAGCAGCTGATGACGCAGTTCATGGCGGAATCGGTGCTCATCGCGGGCATCGCCATGCTGTTTGCGCTGGCGCTGGTCGAGCTCGTGCTGCCGCCGCTCGCCGGCTTCCTCGATGCCGACCTCGAAATGAACTATCTCGGCGCGGGCGGAATGCTTCTGCCGATCCTGCTGCTGACGCTGGTCGTCGGCGCCGCGGGTGGCGTCTACCCGGCCTTCTACCTGTCGCGGTTCCAGCCCGCGCAGGTGCTCAAGGCGAACAAGTCCTCGGCGGAGGCGGAAGGCTCGGGCCGGCTTCGCAATGCGCTGGTGATCGGCCAGTTCGCGGTCTCGATCGGCCTCATCATCTGCACCGCGGTGGTCTACGCGCAGACCGTCTACGCCCGCACCGCCGATCCCGGCTACCGCCGCGACGGACTCATCCAGGTCGAGAATTTCGGCCGCCGCCAGCTGCTGGAGCGCAGCGACGCGATCGTCGAGCAGATGGAGCGCGTCCCGGGCGTCGTCTCGGTCGGCCGCTCGGGCATCGGCGTCGCCACCGACAACAATTCGAACAGCGGCGTCCAGGTGCCGGGCCAGTCGGAGCCGGTTACGATCGGCAATTATTCGGTCGATCCGGCCTTCTTCGAGACGATGGGAATCGAGCTCGTCGCCGGACGCCTCTTCGACGAGAACCGCCCGGCCGACCGCATCGACCAGCCTTTCCCCGCGACTCCGGAATCGCAGCGGGCGCTCGTGGCGCGCGGCGCCAACCTGGTCATCAATGAGCTCGCGGCCCGCCGCATGGGCTTCCGCAATCCGGCGGACGCGGTCGGCAAGACGGTCCAGGTCACATTCGTCGAATCCGAATTCGGCCTGGTGCCCGCGCGAATCATCGGCGTGGTGCGGGATTCGCGCTTCCGCTCGATCCGCGAGCCGATCGATCCGATCATGTTCTCCTGGGACACGACCGGCACCGGCACTTTGCTGATCCGCCACGACGGCCGGGATCCGCAAGGCGTGCGCCAGCGGCTCGAACAGTCGTGGAAACGGCTCGCGCCGGACGTGCCCTTCGACGGCGAATTCAGTGAGGATCGGGTCGCCGAGCTCTATGAAGCCGAGGAAGCGCGTGCCCAGGTGTTCGCGGGCTTCGCGGCTCTCGCCGTGGTCGTCGCCTGCCTCGGGCTGTTCGGCCTCGCCGCCTTCACCGCAGAGCGCCGCACCAAGGAGATCGGCATCCGGAAAGTACTGGGCGCTCGTACCCGCGACATCGTGCGGTTGCTCGCGTGGCAATTCTCGAAGCCGGTGCTGATCGCCAATCTGATCGCCTGGCCGTTCGCCTGGTGGGCGATGCGGGACTGGCTGAACACGTTCGACACGCGCATCGATTTGGGGCCCACGCCGTTCGTGCTGGCGGGCGTGCTGGCGCTCGCGATCGCGATCGGAACCATTGCCGGGCACGCCTTCAGGGTCGCACGGGCCAATCCGATCCACGCGCTTCGCTACGAATAGGGCGAGGCCGATGTGGTGGAACTATCTCACTGTCGGCATCCGCTCCCTGGTCCGGAGCAAGGCCTATACGGCGATCAACGTCTTCGGCCTCGCGATCGGAATGGCGTCGTGCATCCTGATCCTGATCTTCGTCCGGCATGAGCTGAGCTACGACGCCTGGCTTCCGAACGCCGAACGGACCTTCCAGCTGCAGAGCGAGCGGGTGGCGAGCGACGAACCGGCGCAATATCTGCAGAACGGCTTCTATCCGGCGGCAGCCGGGCTGAAGCAGGACTTCCCGCAGGTCGAGGAGGCGGTCGGCACCTTTGCCTCGCGGCCGATCGTCATGCTGAACAACCAGCCGGTATATGCCGATCTGTTGATCGCGGACCCGGCTTTCTTCGAGGTCGTCCAGCTTCCGTTCGTCCGCGGCGAGGCGCGCACCGCGCTGCGCGATCCCGATTCGCTGGTGCTCACCGAGACCGAGGCGCGCAGGCATTTCGGGACCGTCGACGCCCTCGGCCGCACCCTGACGCTGATCCGCGCCGGCCGCTCGACCACGATGCGGGTCACTGGCGTGCTGCGCGATCTGCCCCGCAACACGCATCTAAACCTGCAGATGGTGAGCCGGCTCAGCACCGCCTCCTTCCCCGACGATCCCGACGCGCTGATGGCGTGGAACCGGATTCCAGGCCCCGTCTACGTCCGCCTTCGTCCCGGGGCCGATCCCGCGGCGATCAACGCCGCGCTCCCGGCCTGGGAGCAGCGGCGGATCCCGCGCGAAAGCACCGGCAGCGGTGAGATGAGCCGTGCCGACCGCTGGGCGCTTCGGTTGACCAACGTTCGCGACATCCACCTCGGTCAGTTCCAGGGCAATGCCATGACGCCGGGCAGCGACATGCGCACGATCGTGACTTTCTCGATCGTCGCTTTGCTGATCCTCGTCATCGCCTGCGTGAACTTCGCGAATTTGACGACCGCGCGCGCCACCGCCCGACTGCGCGAGGTGGCGCTGCGCAAGGTGCTCGGCGCCCGACGGCACCAGCTCATTGCCCAGTTCGTCGGTGAAGCCGTGCTGCTCGCCGCTTTCGCGGCCGTCGCCGCGCTGACGCTGGTCGAGCTGATGCTGCCGCGGCTCGGCGATTTCCTCGATGTGACGCTCGGCTTCACTTATATTGGCGCCGACGGTCTTCTGCTTCCGGTGATCGTCCTGATCCTGCTCGTCGGGACCGTCGGCGGCGGCTATCCGGCCTTTTACCTCTCCGGCTTCCGGCCGGTCGCCATCCTAAAGGGCGGTCGCGGGGCCGACGGCGGCGGCGCAGGCCGGTTCCGGACCGCTCTGGTGGTCGGTCAGTTCGCCGTTTCGATCGGGCTGATGGTGTGCACGGCGGGCGTTTACGCGCAGACGCTCCACCTTCAGAACGCCGATGCCGGCTATGAGCGCGAGGGTCTGCTCGTCGTCGACAACATGACGCGCGCCCAAGTCGCGCCGGTGGCCGAGACGCTGGTTCGCGAGGTCGAGCGCATCCCCGGCGTCGCCGCCGTCGGGCGGACCGAGATCACTCCCGCCGCCGACGGCTGGAGCACGCTCCACGTCGAGCTTCCGGGACGCAATGACCCCATTGGCCTTGGTTCCTACAATATCGACTACGGCTTCTTCGAGGCCATGGGCATCGGGCTCGTCGCTGGCCGCACTTATTCGCCGCGCAACGCGCTCGACGATTCCACCCTGATGGCCGAGGACGACCTGACGCTGCTGGAGCGGCGCGGAATCAATGTCGTCCTGAGCGAGAGCGGGGCGCGTCAGCTCGGCTTCGAGCCGGCAGCGGCGGTCGGCAAGCAGCTTCGGATCGATCGCGTCCCGGCGACGATCGTCGGCGTGGTGCGCGACGTCCAGTACCGCTCCGCCCGCGACGACCCGGAGCCGATCATCTACTTCCTGACCACGCAGGACCATGACGCGATGGTCGTCCGCTTCGCCGGGGCCGCGCCGAGCGACGTGATGGAGCGGATCCGCGCCGTGTGGCGGCGCCACGTCCCCGAAGTGCCGTTCGAGGCGACCTTCGCGCAGGACCGCGTCGCCGAGCTTTATCGCGGCGACGAGGGGAGGGGGCAGCTCTTCGCTCTGTTCGCCGGCCTCGCCATCGTCATCGGCTGCCTCGGCCTCTACGCGCTGGCCGCCTTCGCCGCCGAGCGGCGGACCAAGGAGATCGGCATCCGCAAGGTGCTGGGCGCGCGCACGCAGGACATCTTGCGGCTCCTCATCTGGCAGTTCCTGCGGCCCGTGGTGGTCGCCAACCTGATCGCCTGGCCGGTCGCCTGGTGGGTGCTTCGCGACTGGCTGAACAGCTTCAACGACCGCATCGACGTCAATCCGGGCTGGTTCGTCGCCGCCGGTCTGGTGGCGCTGGCCATCGCCGGCGCCACCGTCGCCGGGCACGCCATCCGAGTCTCGCGGGCCAACCCGATCCACGCGCTTCGATACGAATGACCGAATGAACTGAAGGACGCTCACAACAAAAAGGGGAGGAGCGGCTGACAATGTGGCGGAATTATCTGACGGTCGGGCTGCGCTCGCTTCTCAAGAGCCGCACCTATGCCTTCATCAACATTTTGGGTCTCGCCATCGGGCTGGCCGCCTGCCTGATGCTGCTCCTCTACGTGCGCTACGAGCGAAGCTACGACGAGTGGCTGCCGAACGCCGAGAATGTCTACCAGCTGCAGAACTGGGCGGTCGACCGCGAAACCGGCGACCGGTTCAACCTGCAAATGTCGCAATATGTCGCCGGGACCGCGCTGCAGCGCGACTTCCCGGAGGTCGAGGCGCGGCTGCACGTCGCTTCGGCCGGGCCGGTGGTGCTTCGCAATGGCGAGGCCCTGATGGTCGACGACGCCGTGTCGGTCGACGGGCCGTTCTTCGACGTGCTCCCGCTCGAGCTGGTCAAGGGCGATCCCGCCACCGCGCTCGCCCAGCCGCGCAACATCGTCCTGTCCGAGACCGAGGCACGGCGGCTGTTCGGCGACCAGGACCCGGTCGGCCGGACGCTCACTTTGGTCCGCCGCGGCCAGCATATCGATCATCGCGTCACCGGCGTGATCCGCG
>DASVVV010000106.1:0-7973 GCA_036386375.1 Allosphingosinicella sp.
GCCACCGGCACCGCCTCGGCGACGATGCTGGTCATTACCGGCGCGGCTTTGGCGCTGGCGCTTCGTCACGGCGCGCCGACCGCAATCATGGGCCTGACCGGCGGCTTCCTGACGCCCCTGCTGGTCGGCGATCCCGACGCGGGCGCGGTACCGCTGCTCGCTTATCTGGGGCTGCTCAACGTGGCGATCTTCCTGGTCGCCTGGCGGCGCGGCTGGACCTGGCTGGCCGCGGCCGCCGTCGGCCTCAGCTTCGTGTGGAGCGCCTATCTGCTCCAGCAGCCGGCGCAGGATGCGCTTGCCGCGGGCGCCTTCATCGTGCTGTTGGCGCTGGGCGCGGCGACGGTGCGGCCGGGGCCGGGGCGAGAGCTGCGGCTGATACAGCCGCTGGCGATCGGCATCGTTCAGCTGGCGGTGCTGGTGGCGCGGGCGGACCTTGGCCTCACAGCCTGGATCCTGTTCGGCGCGCTGGCCGCGGCGAGCATGGTGCTTGCCGCGCTCCGCCCGGAATATCGGCTGGCGCCGCCGCTCGCCGTCCTGCTGGCGCTCGGACTTCTGGTCGGGAAAGGCGTTGCCGCGACCGATCCTCTTGTCGCGCCGGCGGCGGCGGGGACGACCTTGCTGTTCGGGCTCGGGGGACTCGCTTTGGGGCTGTGGCGGCCCCGCTTGCTGTGGACCGCGATCGCCAGCGCCGGCTTCGCGGGGCCGGCGGTCATCGTGCGCGCGGCCCGCCCGGAATTGCTCGAACGTCCCGGCTGGGGCGCGCTGATGCTGGGGCTGGCGATCGGCCCGGCCTTTCTCGTCTGGCTTAACCGCGCGCGAGCCTCGGAGAAGGCGCCGGCCGAGCTCGCTCTGCTGGCGGCGGGGGGGGCCACGGCGCTCCTGGCCGGAGCCGCGGTCTGGGACCTGGTGCCGGCCGAGCTGATCGCGGCCGGCTGGCTGGTCGCGGCGCTGGCGCTGGCGCTCGCCGCCCGACGGCTCGCCGACCTCGCCCTCGCGACCATTGCGGGGCTGCTGACGGCGGTAGCCGTGGCGCGGGCGCTGTGGATGGTGCCGGAGCTGTCGGCGGCGGCGGTCACCGGGTTGATTGGACTTGCGGTGCTCGCGCCCGACCTTCCGGGGGTGCTCGACGCGCTCTGGTCGCTGGCCGTCCCCGCCTCCCTGCTCGCCGCAATCCGCTTCGCATTGCCGGCGCTGCCGCTTGGGCTGAGGCGGGCGCTGCCGGCCGCGGCGGGCCTGTTCGCGGTCGCGGCGCTCTACGTCTGGTTCAAGCAAGCCTTCGGCCTGTCCAGCACCGAGGATTTCGTGGCCCGCGGCCTTCTGGAAAGAACCATCGCCACCCAGTCGCTATTCGCGCTCGGCTGGGCGCTTGCCGCGGGGCTGGTGCGGCCGCCGCGGCTCGAGTCCGATCTGCTCCGGCTGGGCGGGACCGCGCTCACTGGCTTCGCGGCCGCGCGCTTCCTCTGGTTCGACGTTTTCATCCACAATCCGGCCTGGGCCGACCAGTGGGTCGGGACGCTCCCGGTCGTGAACCTAGTCGCCGCCGAATATTTGACCACGGCCATTTGGATTTACCTCGCCCGCCGCCGCTCCAGCGGCGCGGCTTCGGGGTTGTGGCTCGCGCTGTTCCTGACGGCTTTGATCACGGCGGCGATGCTGCTGGTGCGGCAGGGCTTCCAAGGCCCGATCCTGACCGGGCTCGATATGCCGATCGCCGAATTTTACGGCTATTCGCTCGCCGGACTAATGCTGTCGATCGGCTTGCTACTGGCCGGCATCCGGCTGCCGGACAAGGCGCTCCGCCTGGCCGGCCTGCTGCTGCTCACGGCGACGATCCTGAAGGTCTTCCTGATCGACGCTTCGGAGCTGGAAGGGATCTGGCGGATCCTCTCCTTCCTCGGGCTCGGCGTGGCTCTGATCGGGATAGGCAGGCTTTACGGCCCGGTGCTTCGGGCGGAAAGGGGCGGCGAATGAGCGAAGATGCGGACCGGGCGGCGATCGGGGCGGCGGTCGACGAGATGTATGCGATGATCTCAGGCCCGGCGGGCCCGCGTGACTGGTCGCGGCAGACGAACTGCTTTCATCCGCAGGCGCGTCAGATCAGGACCCTGGTCGACGGCGAGGGACGGCCCGCGATGAACATGATGGGCCTCGACGATTATGCCCGCGACACCACTCCCTACTTCGCCGCCAACGACTTCTACGAAGTGGAGATCGGGCGAAGGATCGACCTGTTCGGCAACATCGCCCACGTCTGGAGCGCCTATGAGGCGCGGACCGCGGTCGACGACGCCGACCCGGAGCGGCGGGGCATCAACTCGATCCAGCTGTTCAGGGATGCCGAGCTGGGCTGGCGGATCGTGAGTATGATCTGGGACAATGAGCGCGAAGGGGTGGAGATTCCCAGCTTCTGAGCCGCCTTCCGGCGGGTGCGGCCTTGCCGCACGATCAACGGCGAAAATCGATGCCCCGCATCGATTTCATCTGCCGTTGATGGTCGGGGCGACTGGATTCGAACCAGCGACCCCCACACCCCCAGTGTGATGCGCTACCAGGCTGCGCTACGCCCCGACCAGGCGCGCGATGTAAGCGGGGCCGGCTCTTCAGGCAAGGCGGCACGGGGGCTTGGAACGGTGCGGCGCATGCCAAGTTAGTGCGGCATGGCCCCTTCGGCACAGCAAGCGGCGGCAAGCGCCGGCCGCGGCGACAGCGTCCTCGGCTGGAAGCTCGACCGCGAGCAGCGCAAGGAGCTGCTCCAGCAATTCCCGCCCCGTTTCAGGAACGTCGTCGCCGATCACGTCACCCTGGCCGCCAAGGCGTCGGCCGACGCGCCGCTGCCGCAGGAGACCGACGGCGAGATCGTCGGGCGGGTCCATGACGGCAAAGGGGTCGAGGCAATGATCGTCGCGATCGGCGGCAACACCGGCCGCCCCGACGGCAGCACCTACCACATCACCTGGTCGCTCGCGGATGGCCGCAGGGCCAAAGAGAGCAACGAGGTGCTGCGGGAGCATCCGTGGCAGATGTTCGACCTGCCGATGCCGGTGATGCTGAAGCCCGCGCGGTTCCGGTGACAGGTATGGGGACACTTACTTTCACACGCCGCCGATCAAACCCCCGCGCGGCGGTCCTGAATGTAAGTGTCCCCGGGCCGCGGAAAGCGAGTGTCCCCGAGTCGGGATCGTGAGGCAGCTCTATCTCGACTGCGACGGCGTCCTTGCCGATTTCGACAAGGGCGCCACCGCAGTGCTCGGCCTCCCCCCACGCGCGTTCGAAAAGCGCCACGGCATCGGGCGGTTCTGGGCAAAGCTCGCCTCGGCGCCCGATTTCTATTTCAGCCTGCCGCTGATGGACGACGCGATGGAGCTGTTCGACGCAGTAAAGCATCTCGATCCCATCATCCTCACCGGCCTTCCGAGAGGCAATTGGGCGGCCGACCAGAAGGTGCGCTGGGCTGCCGAGCATTTTCCAGGCACCCGCATCATCACTACCATGGCGCGCGACAAGCGCGATCATGCCAAAGAAGGCGACGTCCTCGTCGACGACCAGCTCAGGCACCGGAATTTGTGGGAGGAGGTGGGCGGCATCTTCATCCACCACAAAAGCGCGCGCGAGAGCCTGGGGGAGCTCAAGCGCTATTTCCCGATCGAAGCGCCGGCCTAGCCGTCCTCCCCCGAACGGCCACGGCTGAGCAGCAACGCTCCGAGGCCGACCGCCGCCGCGGCAATCGCCATGGTGGCGCCGCGATTGCGGGCGGCGCGGGTGTAGAGGCTGGGGCGGATCAGGCTCCCCTGGGTGTCGCCGCGGACCTGCGCTTCGGCTTGGCCCGAACGGAGGTTGTCGCTCGGGGTGGCGGGGCGGTCGCCATATTGGGCGGGGAGCAGGAACTTCTCGCTGATCCAGTCGGCGACGCGCGGGGCACGGTTGCCGAGGCTGCTCAACATGCGCGCCGAGCCGCCGACGAAGGCGTCGCGCACGGGCCGCTCGCAGGCGGCGAGGATGGTCGCAGCCACTTCTTCCGGCGCGTAGATCGGCGGCGGGAATTTGGGTTCGAGGCCGGTATAATCCTTGGCGTGCTGCGGCATCGGGGTTCCGATCGACGCCGGCTTTACCAGGGTCACCGAGATCGGGACGTCGTCCGCCTCCAGCTCCATCCTCAGCGCATCGGTGAAGCCCTTCACCGCATGCTTGCTGGCCGCATAGATGCCCTGGAGCGGGAAGGCGCGGTCGGATTCGACCGAGCCGACGTTGATCAGCGCCCCACCCTTCTCCCTCAGGTGCGCCACGGCGACTTCGGAGCCGTGGACCACGCCCCAGAAATTGGTGTCGAAGAGCCGGCGCATGTCGGCCTCGGGGACCTCCCCGATCCTGCCCCAGATCATGACTCCGGCATCGTTGATCCAGCTGTCCAGCCCGCCGAAGCGGGCGATCGCCTCCGCGGCGATCCGCTCCGAGTCCGCGCGGACGCCGACGTCAGCCTGGACGAACGCCGCTTCGCCGCCGGCCTGCTTGATCTCGTCGACCGCGCGGGCGAGCGCCTCTCGGGTGCGGGCCGCCAGCACGACCTTTGCGCCCCTGCGCGCGGCGAGCTTCGCTGTGGCGAGGCCGATTCCCGACGAGGCGCCGGTAACGACTATCACCTGCTCGGCGAGCGGCTTGAGCTTCATCGCGACGATCCTCCTTGCCGGCCCAAACCCGCGGGCGCGCGGAGGCGTTCCGCCGCCGCGACGGGGCCGTGAACCAACGCCCTCGCGGCTCGTTCTTCCGGCACATCCCCAAGTGAAGGAGTGACCCATGGGTAACGACCACGACATTTCCGTGCTGAACTCGCTGATCACCACCACCATCGATAGCGCCAACGGCTTCGAGCGCTCGGCCGAGGACGCCGACGTGCCGCAGTTCATCCAGATGTTCCGCGAATTCGGCCAGGAACGGCGCCAGGTCGTGGGCCGGCTCCAGGAGCGGGTCCGCTCCCTCGGCGGCACCCCCAATGACGACGGCTCGCTCAAAGCCGACCTCCATCGTCGCTGGGTCGACCTGCGCGACGCGATCAGTCGCGGCGGCGACCAGGAGATCATCGAAGAGGTCGAGCGCGGCGAGGACTATCTCAAGGCCAAATATGACGCGGCGCTGGAGGATCGCGAGCTCTCCGCCGAGACGATGGCGGTGATCCGCGAGGCCTATCAGTCGGTGCGCGCCGGCCATGACCGCGCCTCCGCCCTCAAGCACGGCATGCAGGGCGCGACCGCCTGAGCGGCAGCTCCTTGCTCGTCGGGCCAGTCGAGGCGCCGGGGCTCTCGTCCTGGCGCCTCGCGGCAATGCTCGCTTTCCTCGTCGCCGGCTGCGCCACGACGCGCGGGCCCGAGCCCGGAGCCGAGCTTATCGGCACCACGCTCCGGATGCAGACGGCCGCGGGCGAGCGGACCACGCTTCGCTTCCGCGACAGGCGCACGGTGCGCGCGGAGTTTCGCGGCCATTCTGTCGACGGCAGATGGCGGGTGCGGGACCGGCGGCTCTGCTTCTACTGGCATGGCGCGCCGCGGGAATGCTGGCCCTATCGCGAGCCGTTCCGGCGCGGCCGAACCCTGAGCGTCACCAGCGACCGCGGCAACGTCGTGCGGGTGACGATGCGCTAGCGGCGAGGCGAAAAATCACGGGCGCCGAGAGAGCGCGCGCGGTTGACATCGCCCGACGCCGCACCTATTTCGCACCCATCCCGCCAACCGGTTGACCGGCGGCGCATTCGTGCGCGCGTCGGCTGTCGCTGTTTCGGGACCCGCCAAGCGCTGAGATGGGCCGCTCGCCAACCGGCCTGTGGAGCAAGGAGAAGAGATTTATGGCGCGTATCGCCGGAGTGAACATTCCGACCAACAAGAGGGTGGAGATCGCCCTCACCTACATCCACGGCATCGGCCGCACCAAGGCCCGGGAAATCGCCGCCAAGCTCAACATCCCGGCCGAGCGCCGGGTCCAGGACCTGACCGACCAGGAGGTGCTGCACCTGCGCGAGACGATCGACTCCGACCACAATGTCGAAGGCGACCTCAGGCGCGAGACGGCGATGAACATCAAGCGGCTGATGGACCTCGCCTGCTATCGCGGCCTCAGGCACAGGAAGGGCCTGCCGGTCCGCGGCCAGCGCACCCACACCAATGCGCGCACCCGCAAGGGCAAGGCCCGCCCGATCGCCGGGAAGAAGAAGTAATTCATCCGTCCTTCCCTCGATCGGCCGTCTCGACTTCGCTCACGGCTACTCGGGATGAGCGGATGAACGGGTCCTTCGAGACAGGGCTTCGACAGGGTCAGCCGCTCCTCGGGAGAGCGGAAACAGGTTTAAGGATGTAGACCGAACATGGCACAAGCACCGCAGCGCCTCCGCCGTCGCGAGCGCAAGAACATCACCGCCGGCGTCGCCCATGTGAACGCCAGCTTCAACAACACGATGATCACCATCACCGACGCGCAAGGCAATGCGATAGCGTGGAGCTCGGCCGGGATGATGGGCTTCAAGGGGTCGCGCAAGTCGACCCCTTATGCCGCCCAGGTCGCCGCCGAGGATGCGGGCCGCAAGGCCGCCGAGCATGGCGTCAGGACCCTCGAGGTCGAGGTCAAGGGCCCCGGATCGGGCCGCGAGAGCGCGCTTCGGGCGCTCCAGGCGGTCGGCTTCACGATCACCTCGATCCGCGACGTGACTCCGATCCCGCATAACGGGGTGCGCCCGTCCAAGCGACGCCGAGTCTGATTTTCGGGGGACACGCTGTCTGCGTGTCCCCAGCACCGAGCAGGGGGACACGCACATAGCGTGTCCCCGGGCAACTCAGGGAGGGGACGCCCTCCCCAACGCCGAGGAAAAAAATGGCCGTCAACGCAAAGAACTGGCAGGAAATGAAGAAGCCCAACGCGCTCGAGAAGCGCGCCGCCGGCGGCGATGCGCGCCGCCGCGCCACGTTCGTCGCCGAGCCGCTCGAGCGCGGCTTCGGGCTGACGCTCGGCAACTCGCTCAGGCGCGTGCTCTTGTCGTCGCTGCAGGGCGCCGCCGTCACCTCGATCAAGATCGAGGGGGTTCTGCACGAGTTTTCGAGCCTCGCCGGGGTGCGCGAGGACGTCACCGACATCGTCCTCAACGTCAAGCAGATCGCGCTCCGCATGGAAGGCGAGGGGCCCAAGCGGCTGACCTTGTCGGCGACCGGCCCGGGCGAGATCACGGCGGGGCAGATCGCCACCACCGGCGACATCGAGGTGATGAACAAGAATCTCGTCATCTGCCATTTGGACGAGGGCGCGACCTTGAACATGGAGCTGATGGTCGAGACCGGGAAGGGCTATGTCGCCGCCGCCGCCAACCGGCCGGCCGACGCGCCGATCGGCCTCATTCCGGTCGACGCGCTGTACAGCCCGGTTCGCCAGGTCAGCTACAAGGTCGAGAATACCCGCGTCGGCCAGGAGCTGGATTACGACAAGCTGACCCTGACGGTCGAGACCGACGGCACGGTGACGCCCGACGACGCGCTCGCTTATGCGGCGCGGATCCTCCAGGACCAGCTCCAGCTGTTCGTGCATTTCGACGAGGGCATGGTGTCGGTGCCGACCATGGCCGGCATCGCCATGCCGAGCGCGATGGACACCGAAGCCGACGCCAACCAGCTCAACCGCTATTTGCTCAAGAAGGTGGACGAGCTGGAGCTCTCGGTGAGGAGCGCCAACTGCCTCAAGAACGACAACATCATCTATATCGGGGATTTGGTGCAGAAGACAGAAGCAGAAATGCTTCGCACCCCCAACTTCGGCCGGAAGTCGCTCAACGAAATCAAGGAGGTACTCGCCTCGATGGGTCTCCGCCTCGGGATGGACATTCCGGGGTGGCCCCCTGAGAATATCGAGGAAATGGCGAAGAAGCTCGAGCAGGAGCTCCTCGGCTAAGCCGGGAGCAATTCTACCAACAGGGAGGCCGCCGCGAGGCGGCCTTCCTTCTTCTA
>DASVVV010000107.1:0-16631 GCA_036386375.1 Allosphingosinicella sp.
GCTGCGCGTGCCTGCGCATAAGCGCTAAGCGCGTCGCCCGCCTCGCCGCGCGCCCAGGCGGCGCCCGGAAGTGCGAGCGCCGCGACGGCGAGCGCGGGCGTCAGAGACCTACATATTGGGATAATTGGGGCCTCCTCCGCCTTCGGGCACGACCCAGTTGATGTTCTGGGTCGGGTCCTTGATGTCGCAAGTCTTGCAGTGGACGCAATTCTGCGCGTTGATCTGCAGCCTGACCCGGCCGCCTTCCTCGACGAACTCGTAGACGCCGGCCGGGCAGTAACGCTGCTCCGGCCCGGCATATTGAGCGAGATTCACGTCGACCGGAATGGTGGGATCCTTCAGCGTCAAATGGACCGGCTGGTCCTCCTCGTGGTTTGTGTTGGAAACAAAGACCGAGGAGAGACGGTCGAAGCTGATCGCGCCGTCGGGCTTGGGATAGTCGATCGGCCGAACGAGGTCCTTGCGCCATAGCGTCTCGTTGTCGGGATGGTGGCGCATCGTGATCGGCAGGCCGATGCCGAGATAGCGCATCCACATGTCGGCGCCGGCGAGCAGGGTGCCGATCGTGCCGCCGAACTTCGCCACCATCGGCTCCACGTTGCGGACCATCTTCAGCTCGTTGGCGATCCAGCTGTCGCGCAGCGCCGGCTCATAAGCGTCGAGCGTATCGCCGGAACGGTCGGCGGCAACGGCGGCGAAGGCGGCTTCGGCGGCGAGCATGCCCGACTTCAGCGCCGTGTGGCTGCCCTTGATCCGCGGCACGTTGACGAAGCCGGCCGCGCAGCCGATCAGCGCGCCGCCGGGGAAAGCGAGCTTCGGCACGGCCTGCCAGCCGCCCTCGTTGATCGCGCGGGCGCCGTAAGAGACGCGCCGCCCGCCTTCGAGGAACTGGCGGATCGCCGGATGCTGCTTCCAGCGCTGAAACTCCTCGAACGGCGACAGCCAGGGGTTGCGGTAATTGAGCGCCACGACGAAGCCGAGCGCGACCTGGTTGTTCGCTTGGTGGTAGAGGAAGCCGCCGCCCCAGGCGTCGTCGAGCGGCCAGCCCTGGGTGTGGATGACGCGGCCCGGCTCATGCTTGTCGGGGTCGACGTCCCACAGCTCCTTGAGGCCGATGCCGTAGACTTGCGGCTGGCTCTCGCGCTCGAGGTCGAAGGTCCGCTTGAGCTGCTTGGTGAGGTGCCCCCGCGCCCCTTCGGCGAAGAAGGTGTAGCGGCCGTGCAGCTCCATTCCCGGCTGGTAATCGGGCCGGCGGCTGCCGTCGCGCGCGACGCCCATGTCGCCGGTGGCGACGCCTTTGACCGAGCCGTCGTCGTTGAACAGGATCTCGGCCGCGGCGAAGCCGGGGAAAATCTCGACTCCCAGCGCGTCCGCCTGGCCGGCCAGCCAGCGGCAGAGATTGCCGAGGCTCAAGGTGTATGTGCCCTTGTTGCTCATGAAGGGCGGCATGAGGATGTGCGGAAGGCCGTATTTCTTGCGTTCGGTCAGCACCCAATGCTCGTTGGCGGTGACCGGCACGGTCAGCGGGCTATCGAGCTCGCGCCAGTTCGGCAGCAGCTCGTCGAGCGCGCGCGGATCGACGACCGCGCCCGACAGGATATGGGCGCCGACCTCGGACCCTTTTTCGAGGATGCAGACCGAAAGCTCGCGTCCCGCTTCGGCGGCGAGTTGCTTGAGGCGAATGCCCGCGGCGAGGCCGGCGGGGCCAGCGCCGACGATCACCACGTCATAGGCCGTCGACTCGCGCTCAGTCATTCCTGCTCCTGTCGTCGCAAAGCGCCAACGGCTGGCAGATAAACACGGGTCCTGCGATTGACCAGCCCGCCCCGCTTTGACTCAATTGGCCGCGGGTAGTGGAGCGGGGTCGGACGGGGATGTCCTCAAGCTGGGCGGCAAGCGCCCTTTCATGGTGGCAGGAAGCCGGCGTCGACACGCTTGTCGACGAAAGCCCGCGCGACTGGCTCAACCCTGCCGGCAAGGCTCCCGCCGCCGCGGAGCGGGCAATCACGCTCCCCGCGACGCTGGAGGCCTTTCAGAACTGGCTGATGGCCAGCGACACGCCGCCGCTTGCGCCGCTTTCAGCGCGCAGGCTGGGGCCTTCCGGCGACCCCGCGAAGGGGCTGATGGTGCTCGTGGACATGCCCTCGGCCGGCGATCTCGAAGCTGGCAATCTGCTGTCCGGAGCGGCGGGCGAGCTGTTCGACCGGATGATACGGGCGATCGGGCTTGACCGCGACAGCCTCTACCTGGCCTCGCTCGCGCCGTTCTGCGCCCCGGCGGGTACGCTGGATGCGAAACTCTGCGCTGCGCTGGCGCCGCTCGCCCTGCACCATGTCGGCCTCGTCAAGCCGAAGGCGGTGCTCCTGTTCGGCGATATCTGTTCCAAGGCGCTGCTCGGCGACGGCGTGCTGGCGGCGCGGGCGCGATGGCATGCGCTCGAGACGCCCACCGGCCCGGTCAGGACTTTGGCAACGATTCGCCCGGAAAATCTGCTCAAGCATCCGGGGCAAAAGAAGGCGGCCTGGGAAGACCTGCAGATGCTGAAGAAGGAACTGGAATCATGACCGGGATGCGAATCCTGATGCTTGCCTGCCTCGGCCTCGCGGCGTCGCCCGCCTGGGCGGAAGCGGCACAGACGGCGCAGCCGCGGCCGGCGCAGGCGGTAGCCGTCCCGGCGCAGCTCAACGCCACTGAGCGCGAGAATTACCGTTCCGTCTTCGCCGACCTGCGCGCCCAGAACTGGGCGGGCGCGGCCGGACGGCTGGACGGGATGCGCGCGGGCCCGCTCCACGATCTGGCGCGGGCGATGCTCTATACCATGGCCGGCTCGCCCCGGGTCGAGCTCGAGCCTCTGCGCGCGCTGCTGGAGCGGGCCCCGCATCTGCCGCACGCGGCGGACCTGGCACGCCTCGCCCGAGCGCGGGGCGCGAGCGAGCTTCCGGCGCTGCCGGAGGCGCAGCGGCTGGGGGGCCTTCCCGGTCAGCCGCGGCGGCAGCGGCCGCGCCCGGTCCGGGGCGACGCTGTAGCGGATGCGATCGAGCCCCTGATCCAGCCGCTGCTCGTGGCTGACCAGCCGTTCGAGGCCGAGACTTTGTTTAACGAGCGCAGCGGCGAGCTCAGCCCGGAAGCGCGCACCGCCTTCCAGCAGCGCATCGCCTGGGTCTATTACCTCAACGGCAACGACCGCGACGCGCGGCGAATAGCTGATCAGGGCCGCCGCGGCGTCACCGAATGGGCGCTCCACGCCGAATGGGTTGCGGGCCTCGCCGCCTGGCGCGATGGCGATTATCATGATGCCGCCGAGCGCTTCGCCGCCGTCGCCGCCCGCTCCTCCGACCAGGAGCTCGCCGCCGCTGCCCATTATTGGGCTGCCCGTGCCAATACGGCCGGGGCCCGGCCGCAACTTGTCCAGGCTCATCTCCAGTCCGCCGCCCGGCTCGACGAAACATTTTACGGCCTGCTCGCCCAAAGCGCCCTCGGCCTGCGCCGCGCCCCCGCGTCGCTCGACGCCTTCAGCGCCCAGGACTGGCAGGCGCTTTCCGGCCTGCCGAACGTACGCGCGGCGGCTGCCCTGGCCGAGATCGGCGAAGCCAATCTCGCCGGCGAACTGATCCGCCACCAGGCGCGGATCGGCAACCCCCGGCTTCATGAGCCGCTGCTCCATCTCGCCGGCCGCCTCAACCTCACCGGCGCGCAGATGTGGCTCGCCCATAACGGTCCGCGCGGCAGCCGCACCGCGACCCACGACCGCTATCCGCACCCGAGCTGGCGCCCGGGCCGCGGCTGGCGCGTCGACCCCGCCCTTGCCTTCGCCCACGCGCTTCAGGAATCGAACTTTCGTCCCGACGCCGTGAGCCCCGCCGGTGCGCGCGGACTGATGCAGGTGCGCCCCGGCACGGCGAGCGACCTGATACGCTGGCGCGGCATCCCGGCCGACCCGAACCGCCTCACCGATCCTGCCACCAACATCGAATTCGGCCAGGCCTATCTCGAATATCTGCGCGACCAGCCGGCGACGCAGGGGCTGCTGCCGCGGGTGATCGCGGCCTACAATGCCGGGCCCGCGCCAATCTCAGCGTGGAACGCGCGCTTCGACCAGAGCGATCCTCTGCTGGTCCTCGAATCGATCCCTTACTGGGAGACGCGCGGCTACGTGCCGATCGTGCTCAGGAATTACTGGATCTACGAGCAGCGCAGCGCCGAGCAATCGCCCAGCCGCCGGGCGCTCGCCGCCGGCATGTGGCCGCGCTTCCCGGGGATGTCGGGGCCGACGGCGGTGCGAATCGAGCCCCGCCGACCGCAGACCGCGATGGGCCGCGACTGAGGCGGACGTCGGTCAGCCCTCGGGGAATTTCTGATAGCGCGGCAGATCGTCGTTGATCTGATACCAGCCGGCCTTGGACGCGACGAATATATGCATGGTCGGGCGGGTGCTCGGCTCGTCCACCAACGTCCCCATAGCGACGTGCACAAAGGTGCCGTCCCTGACGACTGAATAAAGAAGGGATCCGCAGCGTCCGCAACGGGCGTCGTGGCCGCTCTCCTCGCCCACGATCAGCAGCGCCTCATCTCCCCGCACCAGCTTCAGCTCGCTGCGAGGGATGCCCGCCAGCGGCTTGAACGCTGATCCGGTTGAGCGCCGGCACATCGAGCAATGGCAGAAAAGTGCGAACTCGAAGGCATCGGCGACGGCATATTCGACCGCGCCGCACATGCAGCGCCCGGCAAGCGCGCGAACCGACCCCTCTCGACCTGAATCCACGTCGATCTCCAACCTTGGCTCAGAAGAAGCTTCTAGCTCAATGCGGGCGCGATGTAGCACTTGACTTCTGCGTAAGCCTATACTAACCGTTAGTTGTGGCTAACGCTCAACTCTTTGCCGCTTTAGCCGAGCCTATGCGCCAGTCGATCGTCGGGCAGCTCGCGGAGCGGCCGATGGCGGTGGGCGAGCTAGCGGCGCGGCTCCCCGTCACCCGCCCGGCCGTATCGCAGCATCTCAAGGTGCTTAAGGAGGCTGGGCTCGTGCGCTACCGGCCGGAAGGCACCCGCCGCATTTACTGCATCGACCCCGCGGGCCTGGGTCAGATCCGGCAATGGCTCGACCGTTTCTGGGAGGCGTCGCTCGCCGCTTATGTCGAGGCCGCGGAAAGAGAGGAGAGCGAATGAATGTCGAATCGCCGCGCATCGGCGCGGCCCCGGTCCGCAAGACTTTCCGCGTAAAGGCGCCGCAGCAAAAGGCGTTTGACACCTTCGTTGCCGGGATGGGCGGCTGGTGGATCAAGAGCCATTCGCTGCTCGCCTCGCCGCAGAAGGATGTGGTGATCGAGCCGCGAGCCGGCGGTCGCTGGTATGAGATCGGCGAGGACGGCGCCGAGAAGGATTGGGGCAAGGTAATCGAATGGGAGGCGCCCTGCCGGCTCCTCCTCGCTTGGCAGCTCGACGCCGACTGGAACTACGATCCTGGTTTCCAGACGACGGTTGAAGTCCGCTTCAACGCCCAAGGCGACGAGACTCTGGTCGAATTCGAACATCGCGACCTCGACCGCTTCGGCGCCAGAGCCGCCGAGACGGCACAGGGCCTTGACGGCGGGTGGGACGCGCTCCTGGACGGCTACCGGCGCAGCTGCGAAGCTTAGTCGGCGGGCCAGCTCTCCAGGACTTCCACGAAGCGGGTGAGCCAGGCGTTGGTCTGGTGCCCGTCTACGACCCGGTGGTCGATCGTCAGCGAAACATAGGCCATCCGCCGGATCTGAATCGCGTCGATCCCCTCCACCTCGCGCACGACCACACGCTTTTCGAGCTTGCCGACCCCGAGGATCGCCGCTTGGGGCGGGTTGATGATGATCGGGGCGGCGAAGAGCGAGCCCGAGACGCCGTGATTGGAGATGGTGAAAGTGCCGCCCCTCACGTCTGCCGAGGTGAGCTTCTCCGCCCGCGCGCGTTCGATCAGGTCGTCCAGGCCGGAAGCAATCCCCTTCAGCGACAGCTTTTGGACCTCGCGAAGCACCGGGACGATCAGGCCCTTCGTGCCGAGTGCGGTGCCGACGCCGATATTGATGTCGTCGTAGATTTCGAGCTTGTCGGAATGCCAGCGACTGTTGATCGCCGGCGCCGCCTTCATCGCCTCGGCCGCCGCCGCGACGAGATAGGCGGTGTAGGTGAGCTTCACGCCCTTCTTCGCCCAAGCCGCCTTGTGGCGATCGCGGTGCGCCGCAATGGCGCTGAAATCAGCCTCGAACACGGCCGTCACATGCGGCGCCTCGGCAAGCGAGCGCTGCATATTCTCGGCGATGCGCAGCCGCATGCTGTCGTGCGGGATGAAGTGGGAGCGAATGTCGCCGACGGCCGCCGGAATGACGCCCTCGGTCGGCTTGCCGACGCGGGTCGCTTCCTCGACCGCGCGGTCGACGTCGGCGCGGGTGATGCGCCCGCCGCGCCCAGTGCCCTGGATCCCGCCCGGGTCGATATCATGCTGAAGGATCGCGCGCTTGACGGAGGGAGAGAGGCGCGTTTCGCGCGCCTCCAGCCCGCCGCGATCCTCGTTCGTCCCGAGCGCCGGCGAGGAGCGTTCGCCATGAATTTGTGCCGGCGTCCCTGGACTTCTCTCGGGAGGAACGGTTTCAGTTTCCGTCGCTTCGGCCGTCGGCGCGATCCGGCCCAGCACCGCCCCCGGCGCGGCATCGGCGTTGCTGTGCAGCAATATCTCGCGCAGCACGCCGCCGGCCGGCGCCGGCACTTCCATCGCCACTTTGTCCGTCTCGAGCTCGACCAGCGGGTCGTTCTCCTCGACGCGGTCGCCGATTTGCTTGAGCCAGGCGCGGACGACCGCCTTGGTGCCCTCCTGCTCCTCGGGAACGACGACATCGATCACGTCAGAACCCCACCAGCTCTTCGATCTTCGCTCGGATCTTTTCGACGGAGGGGACGGCCCATTCGAGCAGCACCGGATTATGCGGGCTGGGAATGTCGGGCATCGTCACCCGCGCGACCGGGGCGTCGAGGTCGAGGAACGCTTCGTCGGCGACCACCGCGGCTATCTCGGCGCCGAAGCCGCCGGTGCGCAGATCCTCGTGGACGATCAGGCAGCGGCGTGTGCGGCGAACCGAATCGAGGACCGTCTCGCGGTCCCACGGCATCAGCGTCCGAAGGTCGATGACGTCGGCGGAGAATCCTTTCGCGGCCTCTTCGCAGCGCGGCACCATCGCGCCCCAGGTGACGATGCTGATCCGGTCGCCCTCGCGCACCTTCTTCGCCCGGCCGAACGGGAGGACATAATCGTCGCCGGGGTAGGGCCGGCGCGCCCAGGGGTCGTCGAGCATCGCGCGATGCTCGAAGAAGACGGTGGGGTCGTTGCCGCGAAGCGCGGTGCGGAGCAGGCCGACGGCGTCCTCGGCATTGCTCGGCGCCGCCACCAGCCAGCCGGGATTGTGGACGAACTGCACCTCGTTGGTCTGGCTGTGCCAGGGGTCGCCGCATTTGAAGAAGCCGACGGGCATCCGGAGCACCATCGGCGCGGCGAAGCGGTTGTTGGTGCGCCAGCGCATCGTGCCGCAATCGTTGATCTGCTCGAGCGCCGGCTCCGCATATTTGCGGAACTGGATCTCGGGCACCGGCATCAGCCCGGCGATCGCCATGCCGACCGCGCGGCCGACGATCCCCTCCTCCGAAAGGCTGGTGTCGAAGACGCGCTCGGCGCCATATTTCTCCTGAAGGCCGAGCGTCACGGCATGGACGCCGCCCTTCGGCCCGATATCCTCGCCGAACAGCAGCACGCGCGGATTGAGCTCCAGCTCCTTGTCGAGCGTGCGGCGGATCGCGGTCACCATGTTGATCCGCTGGCCTTCGGGCTTGGGCGTTTCGGTGGACGAAGGCGCGCGATAGCCCTTGGTCCACTGGCCGCCGCGCTGCTGCATCTCGCCTTCGTAGAAGACGTGGCTGGTGACGGTCTCGGGATCGGCGATTCCACGCGCCTCCGCCTCGGCGCGTGCCGCTTCGACGGCGGCGTCGGCCTGGCGGGCGAGATCGTCCCACTCGCTCTCTTTCAGCGCTGAGCCGACGAGGTAGGATTTGAGCTTGGGAAGCGGATCGCGCGCCCATTCCGACTTCACCACGTCGGGAGACTTATAGGCTTGCGTGTCCTGGAAGCTGTGGCCCTGGAGGCGCGGCACGGTGAGCCGCAGCAGAGCGGGGCCGCGGCGGCCGCGGACATGGTCCACCGCCTCGCCGAGCAGCCGCGCCGCCTCGGCCGGCTCGGTGCCGTCGCCCGACAGCACATGGAGGTTGGCGAAGCTCGCCAGGTTCCTCGCGATGTCGCCGCCGGGCGTCTGGAAGGTCGAAGGGACCGAGATGCCGTAGCGATTGTCCTCGACGTAGAAGAGCATCGGCAGCTTCTGCGTCGTCGCGATCGTCAGCGCGGACCAGAAGCCGTTGGTGGCCACCGACGCATCGCCGCCGAGGACGACCGCCATCGCTCCCTCATAATCGACATCGCCGAGCACCTTGCGCTGATATTCGATGGCCTGCGCCCAGCCGGCCGTCGGCGTATATTGAGCGCCGACGCCGCCCGACATCGGCAGCGCCGGACAGGCGCCGGGATTGGGATAGTTGAAGACCACCCCGATGTCGCGCCCGTCCGAATAGCCGCCTTCCTTGCCCATGCCGGAACCGAGCGCATCGGCAAGCGGCACGCCGAGCGCGAGCAGCATCGGGCGCGAGCGGTAATAGCCGCAGGCGGCATCGTGACGGTGGGTCAAACGGCTGCCGAGCATCACCTGGGCCATGTCGTGCCCGCGCGCGCTGAACTGGTAGAGGACCTTGCGCCCGGGGACGAGCCGCTCCTCCTCGAGCCGGTCCATCGCCCGGCTGACATGGACGAGCCAGGCGATCCGCCGCCAGTCGAAGGCGGGATCGGGCGCGCTGGTCTCGCTCATGCGCTCCCTCACCGGCGCGTCAGCCATTCATCTTCTCCACCACCGCGGCGGCGAAGCGGTCCACATTGTCGTCCGACAGGCCGACGACGTTGAAGCGCCCGCTCGTCGCCATGTAGATGCCGCGCTCCTTTCTGAGCGCCAGGACCGCCTCGCTCGACAGCGGCAACATCGAGAACATGCCGTTCTGCCGCGCGATATATTCGAGCCGCGGATCGAAGGCTGCGAGGCGGGCTCGAAGCGACCGGATACGCGCGCACATCTCGCCGAGCTCGGCCTGCCAGTCGCGGCGGAGCTCGGCATCGTCGAGGATGATGCGCGCGACGGCCGCGCCATGATCGGGCGGCATCGACCACATGGTGCGCGCCAGCGACATGAGGTTGCCGAGCGCGATCCCGGCACCGCGCGCGCTCGACGCCTTGATGAAGAGGTTGCCCGTACGCTCGCGATAGACGCCGAAATTCTTGTCGCAGCTTTGCGCGACCAGCGCCTGCTCGGCTGCCTCGACGACGAGCCGGGTCCCGGCCGCATCGGCTTCGAGGCCGTTGCCGAGGCCCTGATAAGCCAGGTCGACATAGGGGATGAGGCCGCGCCCGGCGACGAGGTCGGCGATCGCGCGCCACTGGTCGAGCGCGAGATCGGCGCCGGTCGGGTTGTGGCAGCAGCCGTGGAGCAGAACGAGGTCGCCGGCGCGGGCGCCGCCCAGCACGTCCATCATCGCGTCGAAACAAATCCGGCGGCTTTCCTTCGCGTAATAAGGATAGTCGATCATCTCGACCCCCGCGCAGCCGATCAGCGGGCCGTGATTGGGCCAGGTGGGCTGGCCGACGAAGATGCGTGCGTCGGGATCGGCCTTGGCGATTAGCTCGGCGCCGAGTCTAAGCGCCCCGCAGCCGCCCGGCGTCTGGACGCCGACGATCCGGTTATCGCCGGCGGCGGCGTCGCCGAACACAATCGGCTTGATCAGCTCGGTGAAGCGGGCGTCGCCCTGTGAGCCCAGATAGGATTTCGTCTCCTGGGTCTCGAGCAGGATCCGCTCGGCCGCCTTGACGGCGCGCAGGATCGGCGTGGTGCCGGCGGCGTCGCGATAGACGCCGACGCCGACGTCGATCTTGTCGGGGCGCGGATCGGCGTCGCACAAAGTGATCAAGGCGAGGAGGGAATCGGCGGCCTGCTCCTCGAGCCGGTCGAGCAAGGTCGGTCTGTCCAGCACCGGCGCGTCGGTCATTCGGCTCTCCTCGGATGCCGTCCTATACATCGGACCGGCGAGGATAAGTTGTCAAAGTGGAGGCCTGACGTGTATAAGTGTGAAACGTACAGTTCAGGTCCTAGGAAAAAATGACAGACGTGTTTCATCTCGACGAGATCGACCGGCGAATCGTTCGCGAGCTTCAGCGCGACGCGTCGCTGACTCATGCGGCCCTGGCCGAGCTGGTCGGTTCGTCGGCGGCATCGGTGTGGCGTCGGGTCCGGATCCTCGAGAAGGAAGGCGTGCTGGGTGCGGCGGTACGGATCGCCAGCGCCGAGGCGCTCGGGCGAAGCGTCAACGTGCTGTGCCAGGTGCGGATGAGCCGCCAGACGGTCGAGGCCCGCGCCGAATTCGAGGATTTCATCCAGGCCCGGCCCGAGATCGTCGAATGCTATGCGATGAGCGGCGAGTGGGACTATCTCCTGCGCATCGCCGTCAGGGACGTCGCCGATTACGATCGCTTCATCATGCGCGGCGTCCTCGCGCACCCCAGCGTCGCCAACGCCGCGTCCAATTTCGCGCTGCGGCAGGTGAAGTACACGACCGAGATTCCGATCTGAGCGGAACCGCGCCTCGTCCCGGCGATTGAATCGGCTGCGAATCGATTTGGAGCCCGCACCCATGGCCGCACGCCCCTATTGGAAAGGACAGATCAGACTGGCGCTGGTCTCGATCCCCGTGGAAATCTACTCCGCCACGAAATCGGGCGCGACGATCGCCTTCAACCAGATCCACGAGCCGACCGGCAAAAGGATCAAATACGAGAAGGTGGTGCCCGGGATCGGCCCGGTCGACCCGGACGAGATCGTCAAGGGCTACCAATATGAAAAAGGCTCTTACGTCCTTCTGGAGGATGAGGAGCTGGAGGCGGTCAAGCTGGAAAGCAAGAAGACGCTCGAGCTCACCCAGTTCGTCGACCAGCGGGAGATCGACCCACTTTATTACGAGAAGCCTTATTACGTCGTGCCGGCGGACGACCTCGCCGAGGAAGCCTATATCGTGCTTCGCGAGGCGCTGAGGGACACCGGCAAGGCGGGCCTCGGGCAGCTCGCCATGCGCGGGCGCGAATATATCGTCAGCCTGAAGCCGTGCGGGCGCGGAATCTTGATGGAGACCCTTCGTTATGCCGACGAGGTCAACAAGGCGCAGGGCTATTTCCGCGATATCGAGGAGACCAAGCCCGACCCCGAGCTGCTCGAGCTCGCCGAGGCGCTGATCGACCGCAAGACGGCCAAATTCGACCCCTCCAAGTTCCACGACCGTTATGTCGACGCGCTCCACGACCTGATCGAGCGCAAGCGCAAGGGCAAGACCATCTCGACCGAGGACGAGCCGGCGCCGAGCCGCGGCTCCAACGTCATCGACCTGATGGCGGCGCTCAAGAAGTCGATCGACGCGCCCGGCAAGGCGAGCGGCGGCGGCAGGGGGGGAGCGAAGAAGGAGCCGGCGAAAAAGGTCCCGGCGGCGCGCAAACCTGCGGCTCCGCGCAAGGGGGCGGCGAACGCGGCCCCGGCCAAGAAGCGAGCGTCCGGGCGGTGAGCCTTCAATCTCCGTTGGTCCCGAGCGTAGTCGAGGGACGCTGGCACGGAGTCATCGCCGCCGCCCCTCGACTTCGCTCGGGACGAACGAGGTGCGGGAATGGCGCGCAGCGATAGCAAAGATCCGCTCGCTAAATATAACCAGAAGCGGGACTTCACGAAGACCGCGGAGCCGCCGGGCGGCTTCGACAGGCTCGCCTGGGGCAACGGCCACGGCTTCATGGTTCAGAAGCATGATGCGACGCGATTGCATTACGATCTGAGGCTCGAGCTGGACGGGACTCTGAAGAGCTGGGCGGTGCCGAACGGCCCAAGCCTCGATCCCAACGACAAGCGCCTGGCGGTACGGACCGAAGACCATCCGCTCTCCTACGCCACGTTCGAAGGCACGATCCCAAAAGGCGAATATGGCGGCGGCACGGTGATGTTGTGGGATCGCGGCACCTGGACGCCCGACCCGCGCAAGGATCCGCGCAAGACGCTCCAAGAGGGCCACCTCCACTTCACCCTCGACGGCGAGCGTATGAGGGGGGAGTGGGTCATGTTCCGCCTCAAGCCCAAGGGCAGGGAGCGCGCCGAGAACTGGATGCTGAAGAAAGTGACCGATGAGCATGTCGGCAGCTCCACGGGCCTCACCGACACCTATCTCACCAGCATCAAGACCGGCCGGACGATGCAGGAGATCGCCGCGGGCAGGAAGGCCAAGGAGCTGGCGAGCTGGAAGAAGATGCCGAAAACCACCGCCGCGTCATCCGCGCGAAAGCGGGGATCCAATGCGGCATCCGACGCCCCTCAAGAGAACGGGGATTCCCGCTTTCGCCGGAATGACGGGTTGAGGCGAACACGTGGCGCCGGGCGCGCGAAGCTCCCTGCCTTTCGTGAGCCCCAGAAGGCGACCCTCGTCGATAGCATCCCGACGGGATCCGGCTGGATCCACGAAATGAAATATGACGGCTATCGCTGCCTGCTCGCCATCGGCGGGGGGCGCGCGAAGGTCTACACGCGCAACGGCCTCGACTGGTCGGACAAGTTCCCCGAAATCGCCGAAGCGGCGGCGCGGCTGACGCGCGGCTCGGCGCTGCTCGACGGCGAGATCGTCAAGCTCGACGAGAAAGGGAATACCGGTTTTTCGTCGCTCCAGCAGGCAATCGGCGAAGGCGGGCGCGGACTCGCCCTGTTCCTGTTCGACGCGCTGGAGATTGACGGCGAAGTGCTGTGCCCGCTCGGCACGATCGAGCGCAAGGCGCGGCTCAAGGCGCTCGTCGGCGAGGGGGATCCGCCCGTCATCCTCTATGCGGACCATATCGTCGGCAAGGGCGAGCAATTGTTCGCCGCGATGTGCGACGCCGGCCAGGAAGGGATCATCTCCAAGCGCGCCGACGCACCGTATCGCGGCGGACGAACTAAGTCCTGGCTCAAGATCAAGTGCACCAACCGCCAGGAATTCGTCATCATCGGCTGGACCCCGAGCGAAGCGAAGGCGCGCGGTTTCCGCTCGCTCCTGATGGCCACCAACGAGGGGGGCCAGCTCACTTATGTCGGCAAGGTCGGCACCGGTTTTTCGATGGCGACGATAAAGGAGCTGCTGGCGCGGATGGAGCCGCTCGAGGTGGCGAAGGCGCCGACGGCCGTGCCGCGGCCGGATGCGCGCGGCGCCCATTGGGTGAAGCCGCAGCTGGTCGCCGAGATCGCTTATGCCGAATTCACCTCGGAAGGCGTTTTGCGCCACCCCAGCTTCCTCGGCCTGCGCGAGGACAAGCCCGCCGCCGAGGTGGTCCCGGAACGGCCGCAGCCGCTGCCGGCGGCGGCCGGCGACAACATCAGGATCAGCAATCCGGATCGGATGATCTACCCCGAGGCGAAGATCACCAAGGCCGAGCTCGCCCAATATTACCGCACCGTCGCGCCGATGATGCTGCAATGGACCGCCAACCGGCCGCTGACCCTGATCCGCTGTCCGCAGGGGCGGGCGAAGAAATGCTTTTTCCAGAAGCATGACGCCGGCACGTTCGGCGACCTCGTCCACCGCATCCCGATCGAGGAGAAGAAGGGCCAGATCGAGGATTATCTCTACGTCACTGACCAGCCCGGGCTGCTTACCATGGTGCAGATGGGCGTGGTCGAGTTCCACGGCTGGGGATCGCCGGTGGACGCGGTCGAGCAGCCGGACCGGCTCGTCTTCGACCTCGACCCGGACGAAGGGCTCGGCTTCGCCGCAGTGAAGAAAGCGGCGCAGGACATTCGCCGCCACCTCGCCGACATGGGCCTCCAGACGTTTCCGCTGTTGACCGGCGGCAAGGGACTGCACGTCGTCGTGCCGCTGAAGCCCAAAGCCGAGTGGCCGGCGGTCAAGGATTTCGCGCAGCGTTTCGCCGTCGCGCTGGCCACGGCCGAGCCGGAGCGTTTCACCGCCCACTTGGCCAAGAACCGGCGCAAGGGCCGCATCTTCCTCGATTATCTGCGCAACCAGCGCGGCGCGACCGCGATCCTCCCTTATTCCGCCCGCGCCCGCGAGGGGGCGCCGGTCTCCGCCCCGATCAACTGGGACGAACTCGAAGAGACCGAGAGCGGCGCCCGTTTCACCGTCCGCGACGGCGCGCTGCTCGTCGAGCGCGGCGCCAGCCGCCCCCTCCAGGGCTGGGGCGAAGCCGACCAGGTCCTTCCAGACCTGTAGCCACGGCGCGCGCGCAACGGAGCCCCTGAGGGGACCATACGTGCTCAAGGCAAGTACCGCTTGACGACGCCCGCGGCCACGATATTTTAACTCTAAAATATGGAGGCGAGGATGCGGATCGCGTGCCTCGGCGGCGGTCCCGCCGGGCTCTATTTCGCGATTTCGATGAAGCTGCGCGATCGGGCGCATGACGTCCATGTGTTCGAGCGCAACCGCCCCGACGACACGTTCGGCTGGGGCGTCGTCTTCTCCGACCAGACGGTCGAGAACCTGATGGCGAACGATCCCGTCAGCGGCGCCGTCATCCGGGACGAATTCGCGCATTGGGACGATATCGACGTCCACATTCACGGCGCCTGCATTCGCTCCTCGGGCCACGGGTTTATCGGCATTGGCCGCAGGCGCCTCCTGAACATCCTGCAGCAGCGCGCGCGCGAACTCGGCGTCGCGCTCCATTTCGAGCATGAGGCCAGCCCGGAGCTCGAGGACTGGGCCGGTTACGACCTCGTCATCGCGGCCGACGGCGCCAACAGCCGGATTCGCACGCGCTACGAACGGCATTTCGGGATCGACGTGCAGGTTCGGCGGAACAAGTTCTTCTGGTTCGGGACGAACAAGGTGTTCGAGGCCTTCAACTTCGCCTTCGAAGAGACGGAGGCCGGCTGGGTCTGGGCGCACGCCTATCGCTTCGGCGACGGCCTTTCGACCTTTATCGTCGAGATGGCGCCCGACACGTGGGCGGGGCTCGGCCTCGACCGGATGGATCAGCCGGACGCGATTTCTCTCTGCGAAAACATCTTCGCAAAATATCTGGGCGGCCATCCACTGATGTCGAACGCCCGGCACCTCCCCGGCCCGCAGGCATGGCTGAATTTCCGTCGCATCGTCTGCGACCGCTGGTCGTACCGTAACCTCATCCTGCTCGGCGACGCGGCCCATACGGCGCATTTTTCGATCGGATCAGGGACGAAGCTGGCGCTCGAAGATGCAATCAAGCTCGCCGAGGTGCTGAACCGCCCGGGCCTCGGCCGCGAGGCGGCGCTCGAAGAATATCAGGCGGAGCGGAACCTGGAGGTCCTGAAGCTCCAGAACAGCGCCCGCAACTCGACCGAGTGGTTCGAGACGATTGAGCGCTACCTCGATTTCGAGCCGATCCAGTTCGCTTACTCGCTGCTCACGCGCTCGCAGCGCGTCAGCCACGAAAATCTGCGGCTGCGCGACAAGGCCTGGCTGGAGGGTGTGGAGCGCTGGTTTCAGTCGAAGGCTCGCGGCGCGCCGGTCAACGAGGCGGCCCCGCCGATGTTCGCGCCGCTGCGCCTTCGCGCGATGCCCCTCGAAAACCGTGTCGTGGTCTCGCCGATGGCGATGTACTCCGCCGTCGACGGCACTCCGAACGATTTCCACCTCGTCCATTATGGCGAGCGCGCCAAGGGCGGCGCCGGCCTCGTCTACACCGAGATGACCTGCGTGTCCGCCGAGGGCCGCATCACGCCCGGCTGCGCCGGCATGTATGCCCCCGAGCATGTCGAGGCGTGGCGGCGGATCGTCGACTTCGTCCACTCCCACAGTCGCGCCAAATTCTGCCTGCAGCTCGGCCATTCCGGGCCGAAGGGGAGCACCAAGGTCGGCTGGGAGGGCTATGACCTGCCGCTCGACAGTGGAAACTGGCCGATCATGGCCGCCTCGGACGTCCCGTGGTCGAGCGAGAACCAGGTTCCGCAGCCGATGAGCCGGGCCGACATGGGCACGGTGATCCAGCAGTTCGTCGCTGCGACCCGGATGGGATACGAGGCCGGCTTCGACATGGTGGAGCTCCACGCCGCCCACGGCTATTTGCTGTCCAGCTTCATCACGCCGCTGACCAACAAGCGCAGCGACGAATATGGCGGCAGCCTCGAAAACCGGCTTCGCTTCCCGCTAGAGGTCTTCCAGGCGATGCGGGCGGCCTGGCCGGCCGAAAAGCCGATGTCGGTCCGCATTTCAGCCAATGACTGGATGGGCGACGAGGGCATCACGCCGCAGGACGCGGTCGAGATCGGCCGGGCGTTCGCCGAAGCTGGGGCGGACCTGATCGACGTCTCGGCGGGCCAAACCTGGGCCGACTCCCGCCCGGTCTACGGCCGCATGTTCCAGACGCCCTTCGCCGACCGAATCCGCAACGAGGCGCGGGTGCGCACCATGGCGGTCGGCAACATCTACGAAACCGATCACGTCAATTCGATCCTCGCGGCGGGCCGCGCCGA
>DASVVV010000108.1:0-5233 GCA_036386375.1 Allosphingosinicella sp.
GAGCTGCCCGCGCAGCCGCGCCTCGATGTCCGCGCGATCGAGCAGCGGGTTGCGGTTCGGGTTGAGCAGGCACTGCTCGGTGGTGACGGCAAGGCCGGTGCCGTCGACGTCGATCGCTCCGCCTTCGAGGATCCAGTCGTGGCGCTCCGGGCCGTGGCCGAGGCTCTGCGCGAGGCGAAGGCCGATCGTGTCGTCGCCCTCGAGGCGGTATTTGCCGCCCCAGCCGTTGAACCCGAACCAGGCCGCGCGCCGTTCTGCGCCGCTGCCGAGGATGATCGGGCCGGTGTCGCGCAGCCAGATGTCGCCGAACGGCTCCTCGACGACGGTCGCAAACGGCGCAAGCCTGCGCGCTGCCGCGGTCGCCTCGCCGCCCGCCGCGACCAGCCGCACCTCCTCGCCTTTGCCGCCTGCATGGACGGCGGCGGCGAAGGCCGCGACCTCCTCGCGCGCCGGCTCGAGGTCCGACTGCCACAGCTCGGCATGACTGGGAAAGCCGACCCAGACGAACTCATGCGGCGCCCATTCGGGCGGCTGGAGGCTGCGGTTTGACATTTAGTGAATCACTATCTATGTACTACGAGTCAAGGAGGAGGTGATGTCGCGCTATGAACCCTTAGCCCAGTTTCTCGCGGCGAAGAAGGCAGACGCTTGGGAGGCAAGTTTCGAAGAGATCGAGAAGAGACTGGGCGCGCCCCTTCCACGGAGCGCGTACAAATATGCGGCGTGGTGGGCGAACCAGTCCGGGTCAGGGCACAGCCAGACGCGTGGCTGGCGCAGCGTCGGGTGGCGGACTCGGGATTTGGATCTTGAGCGCCGGCGGGTCCGCTTTGAGCGGGAGCGCTCCTCCACGCCCTCGAAGAGTTCGCGCGCCGATAGCCAGGAAGAGCTGATCGGGCGTGCCCGCGAGCTTAGCGGCATCGAGGACAAAGCGATGCTGATCGAGGAGGCTTTGCGCGCCCTAATCGCCCGCGAGGCCGGGAGACGGTTGATCGAACTGGGCGGAACGATGCCCGACTTCAAACTTCCGCCCCGGCGACGGCCGCCCTATTGATTCTGGTCGACACCTCGGTCTGGGTCGATCACTTCAGGGCCGAAGTCCGCGAGCTCGAGATGCTCGTCGGATTAGGGCAGGTGCTCAGCCATCCCTTCATCATAGGCGAGATAGCCGTTGGCGATCCGCGGGACTGGCAGCGAGTCGGAAGTCTCCTTCAGGTACTTCCAGCGGCGCAGACCGCATCGGAAGCGGCGTTTCTCGCGCTCATCGCTGGAGAGAAGCTCGGGGGCACAGGCCTGGGGTTCGTCGACGTACATCTTCTGGCCGCGTGCCGGCTGCGGCCCGGCACTCGCCTCTGGTCCCGCGATAAGCGCCTTGTCCGCCATGCGCAGGCGCTCAACGTCGGTTGGAATGGTGACCGGCTAAGAAATTAATTACCGGCTCGGGAGCGGTCGCGGATGGCGCGGAATTCGTCGCCCTGGTTCCAGTTCGGCCAGGCGTCGGTCTCGGCGAGCTCGCGACCGATCCGGTAGAAGATGCGCAGCTCGCGAAGCGCGCCCGACCAGTCCCAGCTCGGGTCATATTCGTCGGCCGGGCCGTGATACCGGTTGGCGCGATATTCCGCCTGCCAGGCGTCGCCGGCGGCGCGGCCGCCATTGACCAGATCGGGGCCGAGCTTCGCATAGACCATCGGCACGCCCATCTTGGCCATGCTGAAATGGTCGGAGCGGTAATAATAGCCGGCCTGCGGCTGCGGCTCCGGGGTCAGCGCGAGGCTCTCGCCCGCGGCGGCGCGCTGGAGGTAGGCGTCGAGCTCCGACTTGCCGGCGCCCACGGCGTAGAAGTCGCGCGCGTCGCCGTGCATCGTCAGGCTGTCCATGTTGATCCCGCCCACGGTCCGGGCGAGCGGGTAGATCGGGTTCGCGGCGTAGTAAGCCGAGCCCAGCAGCCCCGATTCCTCCGCGGTCACGGCGATGAAGACGAGGCTCCGGTCCGGCGCACCGGCGCGCGCATGCGCCTCGGCGAGCGCGACCAGCGCCGCCGTGCCGGTGGCATTGTCGATGGCGCCGTTGCAGATCCGGTCCTCGCCCTCCTCGCGGCAGACGCCGAGATGGTCCCAATGGGCGGTGTAGAGGACATATTCGTTCGGGCGCGTCCGTCCCGGGAGGATCCCGACCACGTTCCTCGACGCAGCCGTCCTGATGCCGTTCTCCACCGCGACCGACGCGCGCAGGTCGAGCGGCACGGCGCGGAAGCCGCGCTGCTGCGCCGCGCGCGTCAGCGAGTCCAGATCCTGCCCGCCCGCCGCCAGCAGCCGACGCGCCGCCTCGTTGGTGAGCCAGCCATTGACCGCGGTCTGGTCCGCGCCGCCGTTCGGCGACTGCATATAGAGCTGCGGCCCGGTCCAGCTGTTCTCGACCACGTTCCAGCCATAGGAAGCGGGCGCCGTGTCGTGGACGATCAGAGCGGCGGCCGCGCCCTGCCGCGCCGCCTCCTCATATTTGTAGGTCCAGCGCCCGTAATAGGTCATGGCGCGGCCGTTGAACGGCCCCTCCAGCCCGGCCGAGTTCCAGTCGGGATCGTTGACGAGGATGACGACCGTCTTGCCGCGCACGTCGACGCCCTCATAGTCGTTCCAGCCGCGTTCCGGCGCGTTGATGCCGTAGCCGACGAAGACCATGTCGCTGTCGGAGACCTCCACCCGCGGCTGCGCGCGGTAGGAAGCCCCGACGAAATCGGTGCGGTAGTTGAAGGTCAGCGGCTGCGCTCCGCCGGTCACGCGCAGCTGCGGGTTGCCGCGCGCCGTGATCTCGACCAGCGGCACGTCCTGGTACCAGCTGCCGTTGTTGCCCGGCTGAAGCCCGGCGCGCTCGAATTCCTGCGCGAGCAGCTGGACGGTACGCTCCTCGCCCTGGGATCCGGGCGCCCGCCCCTCGAAGGCGTCCGACGAAAGTTGCTGAGTCACCCGCTGCAGCGTTCCCAGCGAAATCCCGGCCGCGGTCTCCGGCTGCTGCGTCGTCGCGCAGGCGGCCAGTGCCGGCATCAGCAACACCGCCGGAAGGAGGGTGACTAGTCGCATAGAAATTCTCCAGCATCGGGAAAGGCGGGGCGAGCGGATCGCCTAGTGGCAGGACGACAAGGGGCAGACAAGCGGCGGTCCTTCAAACAACTTGCGAATCGTCCCGAGCTCGGCTTGGATCGCGGGCGGGGGGCTTACCATGTTCAAACGCCTGATCATTTTCGCCGGTTGCATCGCCTCGGCGGCGGCCGCTCAGGACCGGCCGTCGGCCGAGCCGAGCAGCGATCCAGCAACGCTTTTCGGCGCTCGCTCGCGGATCGAGCAGATCGACCTTTCGCCGGACGCGCGCCGGGTGGTCTATCTGACCCCGGGGCCCGGCGCCAACACGATGGTCGTGATGCAGGAGCTTGGCGCCACCGAGGCGCGAGTCATCCTGCGCACCGATGGCGACCCGGAACGCGTCCAATGGTGCAATTTCGTGTCCGACGATCGTCTCGTCTGCAGGGTCACCCTCCTGCAGCGCAGGGGCAATTTCCTCATCCCCTTTTACCGGCTGCTGTCGATCGACGCGAACGGCGGCGACCCCAAGCTGCTGGGTGAGCGGGAATCCTTTTTCGACGCCTATATCCGCCAGTTCGACGGTTCGATCATCGACTGGCGGCCGGGTGAGGACGGCACGGTGCTGATGAGCCGGTCCTACGTGCCCGAGGCGGGCCGTATCGGCACCCGCATGGTGCGGACCACCGAGGGGCTCGGCGTCGACCGGGTCGACGTGCGCACGCTGCGCAGCGCTTCGGTGGTGCGGGCCAATCCCAATGCCGTCCAGTTCATCAGCGACGGGCGCGGCAACGTCCGGATCATGGCCACGCAGGCGATGCGCGGCGCGACCGGCCAGGTCAGCTCCCGGCTCGATTATTTTTATCGAACCGGCGCGGAAGGCGAGTGGCGCGACTTCAGCCATTTCGACGCGCTCACCGAACAGGGCATGTACCCGGTCGCCGTCGATCCGGTGCTCAACGCCGCTTACGCGCTGAAGAAGCTCAATGGCCGCTTCGCTCTCTATCGCGTGGCGCTGGACGGCTCGATGAACACCGAACTGGCCTATGCCAACGAGCAGGTGGACGTCGACGGAGTCGTCCGGGCCTCGCGGGGCGGCAAGGTGATCGGCGTGACCTTTGCCGACGAACGCCGGCGTATCGTCTATTTCGACAGCGCTTATGCCAATCTCGCCCGCTCGCTCGGCCGCGCCGTTCCGAATCTTCCGCTGATCGACTTCGTCGAGGAGAGCGACGACGGCAACCGCCTGCTGATCCATGCCGGCAGCGATTCCGATCCGGGCCGCTACTTCCTGTTCGATCGCGCCGCGCGCAACCTCAACGAGATCGCGCTCGTCCGGCCGGAGCTCGAGCATGTCCGGCTGGCGAGCGTGCGGCCGGTCACCTATCCGGCATCGGACGGCACCAGCATTCCCGCTTACCTGACGCTTCCGCCGGGCAGCGACGGGCGCAACCTTCCGGCCATCGTGCTGCCGCATGGCGGGCCTTCGTCGCGCGACGAATGGGGCTTCGACTGGCTGCCGCAATATTTCGCCCATCTCGGCTATGCGGTGCTGCAGCCCAATTATCGCGGTTCCGCCGGATATGGCGAGCAATGGCTGCAGCAGAACGGCTTTCGCAGCTGGCGCACGTCGATCGGCGACATCACCGCCGGGGCGCATTGGCTGGTGCAGCAGGGCATTGCCGACCAGGGCCGCCTTGCCATCGTGGGCTGGTCCTATGGCGGCTATGCGGCCTTGCAGTCGGGCGTGACGGAGCCCGGGCTGTTCCGGGCGATCGTCGCTATCGCTCCGGTCACCGACCTGCAGCAGGTCAAGGAGGATGCCCGCATCTTCTCCAACGCGCGCAACGTCGCCGAATATATCGGCGAGGGCCCGCACGTCGCCGAAGGCTCGCCGTTGCGCCGTGCCTCGACCATCGCCGCCCCGGTGCTGCTGTTCCACGGCGACCGCGACCTCAACGTGCTCGTCGGCCATTCGCGGCGCATGAATGACGCCCTGCGAAGCGCCGGCAAGCGCAGCGAGCTCGTCGTCTTCCCCGGGCTCGAGCACGATCTCGCCGACGGCGACGCGCGCCGGCAGATGCTCGAGCGGATCCGAACCTTCCTCGCTGCGAACGGCGCGCCGCCCGCGGGAACGCAATGAGGCATGCGAAAAGGCCCGG
>DASVVV010000109.1:0-20567 GCA_036386375.1 Allosphingosinicella sp.
CCGGATCATAAGCCTGAGGAAGGCGGAGAAGGATGAGCGAGAAATCTACAATCTCTACCGGCCCTGATCGCGACGACCCGCCGCGCTTCACTCGCGAGATGGCGGAGCGCGGGCGGCACATGGTCGGCGACGAGGTGATCCGCGAGGCGCGGCCGCGCGGGCGGCCGCCCAAGGCGGCCGCGGAGCGCAAGGAGAAGGTGACGCTGCGCCTTTCGCCCGAGGTGCTCGCGCATTTCCGGGCGCAGGGCCCCGGCTGGCAGAGCCGGATCGACGAGACGCTGAAGAAGGCGGCGCGGAGTTAGGCGGGAATGCAAAATGGGGACACAAACGTATGTGTCCCCTAATCCTGTCCCCGATTAGCGAGGCACGCGGGGACACGTACGAGTACATGTCCCCTCCGGCTCCATGTCCGGGGGACACGGCGACCTGCTCATCATGGCGTCGGCGCGGTCGGGCGAGGGACAAGAAGCAACTAGAGCACCCGAATCCTGGGTTCTGCCTTCGGCTTCGCGAAGAGTTCGGTCATCGCCCATACCATGGCGTCGGCGCGGTCGGGGGAGTTTCCGGGGCCTTCGTAGCTGGTGTAGGTGAGGCCGCAGAGTTGGTCTTCCAGCTCGGGGAAGTGGCCGGCGAGGCGGGCGCGGCCGGCTTCGAAGTGGAGGGCGATGGGCTCGGCCCTTGCGGCCTTGCCCTTGGTCGCCGTGACGAGCTTGACGGGGAGGCCGAAGGCGGCGGCGCGGAGCACGCTTTCGACCATGTCGCCGCCCTGGTTCTTTTCGGCGACGACCTTCTGCGCGTCCCAGGCCTCGGCGGCGGCGGCGACGCGGCGGGCCCAGCCTTCGGGGCGCTCGGCCTCGACGGTCAGGTCGGCGAGGACGTAGGCGATGTCGTCGGCACCCATGCCGCAGACGATGATGCCGCAACTGTCACCATGGGCGCTTGCCGGCGGATCGACGCCGATGACGACACGTCGCAAAGTGGTACTTTGCGCCGGGACGGAGCCTGGGCCGTCATTGCGAGCGTAGCGAAGCAATCCAGACAGGGGCTCGCCGTCCGCAGTGGATTGCCGCGTCGCTCGGCTCCTCGCAATGACGGAGTGACTGTCCCTTGCCTTCTCCAAAATGTCGCGGGTCCAGAGGGCGCCGGGGAGGTCTTCGAGGAGGAGACCTTCCAGCTCCTGACGGCCGAGGCGCGTGTGGCCGTAAAGCTCGCGCATGGCGGTTCGGAAGTCGGCGGCGCTGTGGGGATTTTCGTCGGTGCGGCCGTGGGTGGCGGCGGTGTGGGCCAGGCCGAGGATGCGCTTCATCAGCGGCACCGGGCGCGGCGTGGTGGTGACGATCGTGCGGGGACGCTCGCCGAGGCGCAGGCCGAGCATCAGATTGTCCCAGGCCGCATCGCCGCGGCTCCATTTCGCGAGCTCGTCGCACCAGGCGAAATGGTGCTGCGGGCCGCGCAGGCTGTCCGGGCGGCCGGCGGAATAGAGATAGGCCTCGGCGCCGGACGGGAAGACGAGGGTGCGGCGGGTGCGAAGCCAGCGCGGCTCCTCGCCGATGCGGGCGCAGGCGAGGAGGCCGCTGTCGCCCTCGACCATCACCGAGCGGCCCTCCTCGAGCGTGGCGGCGACGAGGGCGATGCGCAGATCGGAGGGGGGACAGCCAGCTAGGCTGTCCCCTCGGGCGCGGGCCCAGACCCATTCGGCGCCGGCTCGGGTCTTGCCGAAGCCTCGGCCGGCGACGATCGCCCAGACCCGCCAGGGGCCGCCGTCCTGCGCGGTGAAGGGCTCCAGCTGGCCGCCATGGGTGCGCCACCACCATTCCTCCGCGATCGCGAGGACCGCCGCCTCCGGCAGAGCGGCGAGCGCGACGCGGCGGCGCTCCGGCGGCAGGGCGACGAGCGCGAGCAAGGCGGCGAACGCCTCGCTGCGCTTGATGGCGACAGTCACGACTGACTGTCCCCCGTCTCGCCGGGGCCGTCGAAGCGGGCGGCGAGGTCCGGCGCGAGCGTCGGCAGCTGGACTCCGAGCACCTTGAGGCGGCGCTCGAGCAAAGCGAGGGCGCTCTCGAACGTCCAGGCCCGGCGGCTGCTGCCCGGCGGGAGGTCGCGGTCGGGACGGCGCGGCTTGCGGTCGTGGCGGGCGAGCAGCTTCATCACCCGCTCGAATTCGGCGGCGAGGTCGGCGGGGACGGACGCGTCCGGCGGGGCCTCGGCGAGGAGGTCGCGCAGCCGCCGCTGCGCCGCGAGCCGCTGACGCAGCGCCTCGGCCTCGAGGAAGACATAGCCCTTTTCGAGCGCGCGGACGAACTCGGCCTCGAAGCCGGGATCGGTGCGGACGTGATAGTTGACGGTCGACTCGCTGACTCCGGCCGCCTCGGCGGCGGCCCTGGTGTCGCAGCTGCCGACGAAATGGGTGAAAAAGAGCGCGCGGCGTTCCTCGTCGAAGCGGACGTTGCGCATCCAGCGGCGCTGAAGCGGGCGGCGGGCGTTGGCGGTGATGCGCTCCTCGCCCGGGCCGTCGCCGGAACCGCCGCGGCGGCGCGTGCGCGCGCGCCGCTCGGCCGCGGCCGAGGCGGCCATCGCCGCGCTCCAGCCGGCCGAGAAGGCCGGGTCGCGCCGCTTGGCGCCGTAGAGGCCGATCAGCGTGAAGCCGATCGCTTTGGCGGCGTCCTCGCGGCGCTCGCCGCGGCACAGGGCGTTGATGAAGGCGGCCTTGGCGGCCGCGTCGATGCGGGGCCTGGGCGCCCGCGAATCACTGTTCCCGCTCATCCGGGATTTTAGAACATAAAAAGAACGTGTAGGAAAACTTTTTCTTCCAGATCGGTTCGCGAGGAGGCGGCGAGGGCGTGTTCCGCCGAGGCCGCGGGATCAGGCGGGGGCGTAGGCCCGCCCGAGCACGTCCCCGCCGACGCGGTCATCGGCGATATGCCGGAGCGGGGCCCGGGGGGCCGGCACCGTCACGTAGCCGTCCCGACGGTCCGGTTGCAGGCCGCGATCGGGTCGACCGCGGCCTGCCGGTCGGGGAGCCTATTTCGTGTCGGCGCCGGGCTTGCCGCCATAATCGGCCTGGTCCTGCTTGCCGCCGCCTTTGTCGCCGCCCTGGTCGTAGTCCGGCTTGCCGCCGCCGCCCTGGTCGTAGCCGGGCTTGCCGCCCTGGTCCTGGTCGTAGCCGGGCTTGCCGCCCTGGCCCTGGTCGTAGCCGGGCTTGCCGCCGGTGTCCTCGTTCTTGTCGTAATCGCCCATGGCCGATGTCCTTTTCGGAAACGCGGCGGAACCGCCCATTGCGGCTGCCGCAAGAAAGAGAACCAAGGCGAAGGCCGGCCGGTTCCTAGCCCAGGTTAGAAACGGCGGTGACGCGGTCGGCGCGCCGCCCGCGCTGCGCCCGGATGCCGACGCCCGTGAAGGGAACGGGCGCCGCCAGGGGCGCCCTTGTTTGCGGCCGCCTTCGTCCGAGCGACCCGTCACAAGCGTTCGTCGGCTACATGCCGTTGGCGAGGTTGGTATCCGGATCGTTCGTCCGCATGTCTTCGGCGGCATTTTCTCCGGCCTCGCGGGTGGCGGCTGCCTGGTTCTCGAGCCCGTCTTCCGCGGCCTCGGTGCCGGCATTGTCAGCCGCTTCTTCCAGATTATCGGCGACATTCTCGGCATTTGCCTCGATATTGTCGGCGGCCTGCTCGGTCGGATTGCCGTTGCAGGCGGCCAGCGCGGCAAGGCCGCCCGCAACGGCCAAAGCGGTCCTAAGCTTCATGAAAAATCTCCCTGTCTCGCTGTGCCAAACGCCCCTAGGCCAGAACGACTGGCACTGTCAGGTTAATCTGATCGGGGGGCCCAGGCAGCGTCCCCGTCCCGATCATCGGGAGCGCTGGGGGGACATGCAGTTTTTCGCGAGTGCCTCAAGCCACCGCCATCAGCTGCGACGGGAACGGCAAGGCGAGCGAGCAGGCGTCCTCGACGGCGCCGCCGAGCCAGCGGTCATAATCTTCCGGATGGAGGATGACCGGCATCGCCTTGGCGTGGATCGGGGCTACCAGCGGGTTGGGCTCGCAGGTGAGGAAGGCGAACGCGCGCTCGGCCGCTACGGGCCGCCATAGGCCGGCGAAGGCGAAAGTCTCGCAGGCCGGCAGGCTGAACCAGCGCTCGCGCTTCGCGCCGGCCTCGCCCTCCCATTCGCAAAATTCGGTCACCGGGACGAGGCAGCGGCGATCGGGCCGGCCGATCGCCGAGCGCCAGAACGGGCTCGCGAGGTTGCGCACGTTGGTGACCGGCGCGCGGCTCTTCGGCGGCGGCGGGAAGCCCCAGACCATGACGTCGAGCACGCGCTCGCCAGCCTCCTTGCGGATCACCGCGGCCAGCCGCTTCGGGTAGAGCTCAGTCGCCGGCTCCGGCCGGCCGGGGAGCAGGCGGGCGTCGAATATCAGCGATAAATTCTCGCGGGTTTTGACCTGGCGGTAGCGATTGCACATCGGGCGGGGATAGCATGGCTGGCGGACGGGCCAAGGGCGCCTGGCCCAAAGCACGCGGGCGGGTGGCCGGCTTGTCCGAGCCCGGCTTGCGGCGTCCTTCATTCGCGGGTGGTAAGCGACGGCTTCGCCGGCTTCATCGGGGCGGCGATCATTCCGATGCGCTTGGCGCCGCACCACAGCTCGACCGCCTCGAAGATGATGTGCTCGACGGCGTAGCGCAGCGCCGCGTCGTCGTCGGCCGCGTCGAAATCCTCGCCGAGGCGGATATGGCCGCTCTGAAGCTGGTAGAGCCTGTACCAGGCCATGGCCGATCCCTCCCCGTCTCAGCCGACGAGCGAGCATACACGAAAGCACTCGCGGCGGCCAGGCAAACTCCCTGACCCATATTAGCTTTCGCTTCGGCGAGGCGCCCGCGGACCGCGGCGGGCGGCGATGCCGCGCACCGTTGCGCACGGCGCGCGCGATCTTATGATGCGCAGCCATGGCCACGACATTCGAGATCGCCGCGCTCGCCGCCGCCCTCATCGCCGCGCCTCCGGCTTCCGGGGCGGCGGCCGCGCAGCCGGGGGCCGCACCGGCCGCGGCGGCGGACTCGGGAATCGGTTATTTCGCTGGAGCCTGGGATATCACCGCCACCGATCCCGGCAACGGCACCAGCGAGCGTTTTAGTTATGACGTGCGCCCGCTGGTCGGCTCGGCCTGGATTTCGGGGCACGGGCGGGCGGTCGAGGGAGGCGCGGAATCGCGCGACGTCTGGGGCCGCGACGAGGCGTCGGGCGAGCTGATGCGGATCATTTTCGACGGCAGCGGCACCTATGCGGTCGTCAGATCGCCCGGCTGGCAGGGCGCGCGGCTGGTGCTGGAAGGCGACGCACGCTCCGCCGGCGGAGTGGTCCGGGTGCGGGAGACCATCATCCGGCTCGGCGACGACGAATTCACCGCCACCTGGGAGGCGTATCGCAACCGCGCCTGGAGCCCCTATTCAGTCGAACGGGTGACACGGCGGGCGGCGCGCTCCTGAGCGGCCGGGGGCGCAGCGACGGCTGTGCGGATCGCGCTCTACCAGCCCGACCAGGCGGGGAATGTCGGGACGATCCTCAGACTCGGGGCGTGCCTCGGCGTGCCGGTCGACGTGATCGAGCCCTGCGGCTTTCCCTGGGGCGAGCGGGCGCTGAAGCGCGCCGGCATGGACTATGCGGACATCGCGAACGTTACCCGCCATCGCGACTGGGCCGCGTTCGAGGCAAGGCTGGGCGGGAGGCTGGTGCTGTTCACCACCGCCGGCGCGGCGCGCCTGGCGGAGGCGCGGTTCGAGGCGGGGGATATATTGCTGTTCGGATCGGAAAGCCGCGGGGCGCCGGAGCAAGTCCATCGGCGGGCAGACCTGCGAATACGCATCCCGCAGGCGGCCCGGACGCGCTCGCTCAACCTCGCGGTGGCCGCGGGGATCGGGGTGGCAGAGGCGCTTCGTCAGACGGGCTCGTGGCCTTGAGCGGAAGGCCCCGCAGGGGGCCGCGCCAGGCCTGCTCGACTCCGCGGCGCCTCGGCTGTAGGCTGCTGACTTCACTGGCAAGTCCCGGGGGGGAAAAGATGGCCAGGGTCCGATTTTCAATTCCCGATGCCGCGGCGCGACTTTCTCCGGCGCACCGCCCGGCTTGTGCTGCGCAGGGGAGGCATGCGCCATGACCGACGTCACCGACTATACCGCGCTCCTCACCAACAACAGCTGGAACGGCTTCGGCTTCGCCGGCCAGGCCTGCGTGGTCACCTATTCATTCGGCACCGCCCCGCCCTCCTACGTCACCGACGGCAGCGCCGGCTTCGCGCCGGGCGCCGGCGCCACTTACGAGGCCTATACGGCCACCGAAAAGGCGGCGGCGCGCGCCGCGCTGGCACAGTGGGCGGCGGTGTGCGGCATCTCGTTCGTGGAGGTGCCTTCGGGCGGAGACCTCGCCTTCCACAAGGTCGACATCGCGCTCACGCCCAACCCGGATTCCGGCGGCTTCGCGATCAAGGTCAATCGCGGCTTCTTCTTCGGCGGCACCGGCGTTGACGAGAGCCTGTCGTCGGACGGCGACATCTTCCTCGACGCCGTCAAAACCCCAACCGGCGCCGCGCTCGCCTACACTTTGCTTCACGAGATCGGCCACACGCTGGGGCTGAAGCACCCGTTCGACGGCGACCCGCTTTTCGCCGGCGCGACCACCGCCCAGACGGTGATGGCTTATGGCGCGGCGGTGACGTCGCTCGGGACGCTCGACCCTGAAGCGGCGCGCGCCCTCTACGGAAACGACGTCCCGGCGGCCAACACGCTGCTGAGCTTCAGCTACAGTGCCGCCACCGGAATCCTCTTCCAAAGCTGGGGAAGCAATTCCAATTCGATCCTCGGGACCAGCACCCGGGACGGGATCAACGCCGGCGGCGGCAACGACAGGGTCGCGGGCCTCGGCGGCAACGACACGCTCAACGGCGCCACCGGCAACGACGAACTGTTCGGCGGGACGGGCGACGACATATTGATCGGCGGTGCCGGCGACGACCTGCTGGGCGGCGGCAACACGCTGCTGCAGGACGCGGGCAGCGACACGGCCGACTATTCCGCCGCCGCCTCGGCCATCACGGTGCAGCTGCGCTTCTTCTTCACCGATCCCGGCTTCAATGCCACCGGCGCCGACATCGGCAACGACACGCTCTACGAGATCGACAATGTGACCGGCGGCAACGCGGGCGACACGATCCGGGGCAATCAGGCCGACAATGCGCTGTCCGGCAAGGGCGGCGCGGATTTCCTGTTCGGCAGCCTGGGCAACGACCGGCTCGACGGGGGCAGCGGCGCCGACACCATGACCGGCGGCGTCGGCAACGACAAATATGTGGTCGACAACAGCGGCGACGTCGTCAACGAGCTCGACGACGGCGGCGACGGGATCGACACCGTCCACTCGTCGGTCAGCTTCAATCTGGGCTCGGCGGCGGACGCCCAGGGCCTGGTCGAGAATCTCACGCTCACCGGATCCGGCAACATCAGCGCCATCGGCAACGGCCTTGCCAACACGCTGATCGGCAATGCGGGCAACAACGTCCTTCACGGCGGCGGCGGCTCGGACCGGATGGAGGGCAAGGCCGGCAACGACACCTATTACGTCAGCAGCGCCGGCGACAAGGTGATCGAGAAAGACGGCGAGGGGTTCGACACGGTCAACAGCAACGTCAGCTTCTCCCTCGCGGGCCTGTACGTCGAACGGCTGAACCTGACGGGGAGCGCCAACATAAGCGGCACCGGCAACAACCACGCCAACACCATCGTCGGCAACAGCGGCAACAACCTGCTGAACGGCGGGCTCGGCGCCGACACGCTCGACGGCGGCCCGGGCTCCGATACGTTCCTGTTCAACTCGGCGCTCGGCGCCGGCAACGTCGATACGATCCTGAACTATTCCGTCGCGGCCGACACCATCAAGCTCGAGAATGCCGTCTTCACCAAGCTGACCACGCTCGGCGCGCTCGGCGCCAGCCAGTTCACCGCCAACGACAGCGGCCTTGCCACCAGCACCTCGCACCGGATCATCTACGAGACCGACACCGGCGAGCTTTATTATGACAGCAACGGCAGCCTTTCCGGCGGCGCAATGCTGTTCGCCACGCTCGCCCCGGGATTGATCATGACGGCCAGCGAGTTCGTCGTGATCTGACGGCGGCGGCGGCGCCGAGGCGCTACGGCAGAAGGGGTTGCGGCGGCTGAGGGGCACCTGCCCGAGACGTATCCCGGAGCAGCGTCCAGCCTTCCGGCAGATAGTCGGCCGACATGAAGAAATAGAAGTTGCACTGGCTCCCGCGGCGGCTGCTGCCCTTGAAGATGCCGAAGGCGGTCGTGCCGGCGAAGACCGGGCCGCCACTGTCGCCGCTGCTGCAGGTGGGGCCGGCAACGGTCACCCAGACCGGGTCGCACGGCCCCCCGCAAAGGTCGCCGGCCGGGGCGTAATCGACCAGTTCGACCTCGGCGCAGCTATAGCCGCTGGTCTCGCCGCGATGGCAGACCGTCTCGCCGGCGCGGATGCCGGCGCGCGGGCGGCTCCCGGTGAGGCTGCGAAGGCGGCTCTTGTCGGCGGCGGCGTAGAAGAGGGGCCGCAGCGGCGCCTCGCTGACGTGGAGCTGGACGTCCTGGTAGCGCGCGCCCCAGCCGCCGACGAAGGCGAGCTCGACCTCGCCGCCGCCGTCGGGATCGTAATAAGTGAGCTGGTCGGGACAGTGGGCGGCGGTGACGATGCCGGTGCGCGCGCCGTCGGTGACGACGAAGCCCGTCGTGCAATATTGGCGGCGGCCGCTCACCGGCTCGACGCCGGCGACGCGTGCGCCGCCCTCGATGCCGGCATCGGCGGCCGCCCCGCCCAGCGGCTCGATACGCACCGGCACGCCGGCTGCCGCGGCGATGCGCGACCCGGCGTCGCCAGCGGGATCCCAGTCTTCCGGACGAACGTGGAGGACGAGCTCGCCGGTGCGGGCGTCCGCGCCGATGCCCTGCACGCGCGGCAACTGGGCCAGGATCGCGGCGCGATGCTCGTCGATCGCGCGGACGAGCTGCTCGCGGGTCGCCGTTGCGCCCGTCCTGAAGACGATAGGCAGGACGCTCCCGCCGGCGGCGACGATCCGGTCGCGAACCGGCTCCGGCCCCGTCAGCAGCACGACGACGTGCCAATAAGGGCGGTGCTCGATGGCGATGCCGGCGAGGCGGCCGGCAAATTCGTCACGGATCGCGTCGGTGACGGCCACGCTCGCCTGCTGCGCCCGCAGCCTTCGCAGCGCCTCGGCAGGGGCGATGCCGTGGCGGCGGGCATAATCAGCGGCGTCTTCGGCGAGCGAAGCTCCCGGCTCCTGGACCGGAACCGGCGCCCGCACCTGCGCCTGCCCGACCGCCCCGCCGACGGCGGCAGCCGCGGCCAAGGTCCTCAAGATTCGCCGCACCGCGCCTCCCGCCTCGAATTTCATGCGATCGCTATGGCTGCCGCAACCTTAGCCGATGCTGACCCCGCACGCTCCAGGACCGCTCAGAACAAGGTGGTGAGCGCGTAGAAGAGGGCGCCGACCGCCCCGGAGGCGGGGATGGTGATGACCCAGGCCGTCAGCACGTTGCGGGCAACCCCCCAGCGCACGGCCGAGGCGCGTCGGGCGACCCCGGCGCCGATGATGCAGCCGGTGATGGTGTGGGTGGTCGAAACCGGGATGCCCAGCGCCGAGGCGGCGAACAGCATCACCGAGCCGCCGGCCGAGGCGCTGAAGCCCTGATGCTGAGAGAGCTTGGTGATGCGCGACCCCATCGTCTCGATGATCCGCCACCCGCCGGTCAGGGTGCCGAGCGCGATCGCGACGTAGCAGCTGACCGCCACCCAGTGCGGAACCTCGAACTGGCCGCTCAGATAGCCGGTCGAATAAAGGAGGACGGTGATGATCCCCATCGTTTTCTGGGCGTCGTTCAGGCCGTGGCCGATCGAATAAGCAGCCGACGAAACGAGGTGGAGACTCCTGAACACGCGCTCGGCGCCGCGTGCCGAGGCCCGGACGCCGAGCCAGCTGGTCACCAGCATGATGAGCATCGAGAGCAGCATTCCGAGCGTCGGCGACAGGACGATCGCGACCAGCGTCTTGTTGAGCCCCGACCATTGCACGCCCGTCAGCCCGGCATGGGCGACGCCGCTGCCGACGAGCCCGCCGACCAGCGCGTGGCTCGACGAGGACGGGATGCCCTTGAGCCAGGTGACGACGTTCCAGAACATCGCCCCCACCAGCGCGCCGAACACGACCGCGGGCGTCACCAGTTCGGCGTCGATCAGGCCCTTGCCGATCGTGTCGGCGACCTTGTGAAGCGCCGGGAAGGCCAGCATCAGGAAATAGGCCGCGAAATTGAAGAAGCCCGCGAACAGGACCGCCTGCACCGGCCCGAGGAGGCGGGTCGCGACGACGGTGGCGATCGAATTGGCGGCGTCGTGGAGCCCGTTCAGGAAATCGAACGCCAGCGCGAGCGCGATCAAAGCGACCAGCAGGGGGAAGGCAAGCTCGTGCATCGGGCGTCAGGCGTGGTCGATGACGATGCCGTCGATCTCGTTGGCGACGTCCTCGAAGCTGTCGGTGATCCGCTCCAGATGCTTGTAGATCTCGCGCGCGACGATGAAGCGCAAAGTGTCCGTCGAGCCGTGTTGCTGGAACGCTTTCTTCAGCCCGGCGGCGTGTATCTCGTCGGCATGACCTTCCATCCGGACCAGCCGCTCGGTGAGCTCGTGGAGCCGAGCGGCGTTGCCGGCGACATCGCGCAGGAGCGGCATCGCCTCGCCGGTGATCCGGGCCGCATCGACGATGATCGCGGCGATGTCCTTCATCTCCTGGTCGAAGACGGTGATCTCGTAGAGGTCGACCGCCGAGGCGGCTGCCTGCATCTCGTCGATGGCATCGTCCATCGAGGCGATCAGACGGGTGATGGCGCTGCGGTCGAACGGCGTCAGGAAGGTACGTCGGACCTCGTGGAGCACCTCGCGGATGACGTTGTCGGCGTCGTGCTCGCGCTCATGGATCTCGCGAATATGGTCGGCCATTCCCGGGCCGCCCTCGATCAGCCGGCTCAGCGCCCCCGCGGCCGCGCCGATGCTGAGCGCATGCGCCTCGAAACGCTCGAAAAACCCGCCCGTGCGCGGAAGCATTTTGTGAAACCAGCCGAACATCCAGGCAGCCCTCGATCTTTCGGCGACGACGCTCAGCATTCCGCCGCGGCGCGCCGCCTTGTTGAACTCCGATGCATCGAACGAGCGGATCAGGTCGGCGAGGTCGGGCTCATCCACCGCATCGGCGGCTTCGGTGAGCGGGAACCAGCGCCGCTCGCGCTCCTTCCCCTCCTTCCAGCTCGGCAGCTCCTCGGTCACCGCGAGCGGGAAGACGTCGACGTCGAGCATCAGCGAAGCGCCGGTGCGGCGGCGCTTGCGATACCGGTAGGAGCCCAGCGGCGTCGGGCAGACCGCGCCGCGCACGCCCGCTTCCTCCTCGGCCTCGAGCGCGGCCGAGGCATGCGGCGCCAGACCGCCCTGCGGATTGCCCTTGGGGATGACCCAGCGCCGCGATTCGCGGGAGGTGACGAGAAGGACGCTGACCGGGGCGTCGATCGCCGAGCCGCGGCTTCGATAGGGCAAGGCGGCGATCTGGCGAATGTCGGCGGCTCCCCCTCAACGGTGACGCTTCCATGACACCATCGCATGGGCGGGTTCAAGCCGGCCGGCGGGCGGCGTCGGTTTTCGGCACCGCGGCGCGGCGGGAGCGGCTTGCGTGGCGGCGCTCGCAGGGGCATCGATCCTGCCATGATCGAGCTGGACGAGGAGCAGCAGTCGGCGCGGGACTGGTTCGAGAGCCTTCGCAATCGGATTTGCGCCGAATTCGAGGCGATCGAGCGCGAGGCCGGGAGCGACGCGGCGTTCAAATATTCGGCGTGGGAACGGGACGACCCCGACGGCGCGCAGGGCGGCGGCGGCGTCCGGGGACTGCTGAAAGGGAAGATATTCGAGAAGGTCGGAGTCAACGTCTCGACCGTCGGCGGGCGCTTCAGCGCCGACTTCGCCGCCACCGTCCACGGCGCCGCCGAGGATCCGCGCTTTTTCGCCACCGGCATCAGCCTGGTCGCGCACATGACCAATCCGCACGTGCCGGCCGTGCACATGAACACGCGCTTCCTGACGACGACGCGGCGTTGGTTCGGCGGTGGCGCCGACCTCAATCCGCCCATCCCCTATGAGGAGGACACGGCCGACTTCCACGCGCGGCTGCGCGCGGCCTGCGCGGCCCACGACCAGACCTATTACACCCGCTTCGCGAAGTGGGCGGACGAATATTTCTTCATCCCGCACCGCGGCGTCCACCGCGGCGTCGGCGGCATCTTCTTCGACCATCTCGAGGGGCACTTCGACGCGAACTTCGCTTTCACGCGCGACGTGGGGGAGGCCTTCCTCGACGTCTTTCCGCGGCTCGTCCGGCGGCGGATGAACATGCCGTTCGACGACGCGGACCGGGCGCGCCAGCTCGAATGGCGGGGCCGCTATGCCGAGTTCAACCTGATCTACGACCGCGGGACCCTGTTCGGGCTCAAGACCGGCGGCAATGTCGACGCGATCCTGATGAGCCTGCCGCCGCTGGCGACCTGGTCGTGAGCGGCGGCCTCGCAGGGGTCCCGGCCGGACATGTCGGCGCGGTCGTTACTTACCTCGAGATGACGGAGCGCCCAGTGGCGCCGGACATAGCTTTCTCGCCGCTGCGGCTCGAGCGGTGGGAGCGGATCGAGCCGGACCGCTACCGCGCGCTGTTCAGGTCGGTGGGGCAGCGCTGGCTGTGGTTCTCGCGCCTGGCGATGGACGATACGGCGCTGCTGGACAGTGTCGCCGATGTGCATGCCGTCATCGGCCGGGACGGACGCGAGGCGGGGCTGCTCGAGCTCGATTTCAGACAGGCCGGCGAATGCCTGATCCGCTTTCTCGGGCTGGTGCCCGAGCTTGCCGGGCACGGGCATGGCCGCTGGCTGCTGGCGCAGACGCTGGCACTGGCCTGGCGCGACGGGGTGGAGCGGGTGCGGGTCCACACCTGCACGCTCGACCATCCCGCCGCCCTCCCCTCCTATCTACGCGCGGGATTCCGCGCCTATGCGCGCGCCTTCGAGAGCTTCCGCGATCCGCGGCTCGACGGCCTGCTGCCGCGCGACTGCGCGCCGCAGGTGCCGCTGCTCGGCTAGGCGAAGACGTCGCTGGGGGCGCTGCCGGCGAGCTGGGTGTACATGCGCGCGATCAGGCTGGTGAGGCAGACGGCGACGACTGTGTTCACGCCGGCCATCAGGGTCGTGACGAGGAGGGCGCTGAGGCTGCCCGGCTCGGGCGGCCCGGCGACAAGCGCGAAGAAGAGGCCGCCGATTATCTGCACGACCGTGGAGAGGATGCCGACGAGGAGGGCGATCAGGATCAGAAAGCCGATAAGCTTCCACACCGAGCCGGCGGTGAGGCGCCAGCTGCGCACAATCAGCCCGATCGGGCCGACTTCCTCCGCGGCCGCCGCCGGCGTCATCAGCATCAGGCGAGCGCCGAAATAGAAGAGCAAGGGCAGCATGAGAGCGACCAACAGCAGGGTGGCGCCTGCAAGCTGCGGCGTCGGGCTTCCGGCCGAATCCGCCGACATCGCTCCGGGGACCATCACCGCCGCCACCATCGCCAGGATGAAGAAAAGGATCGCCCCGGCCAGGGCAAGAAGGAGGAAGGCGGCCATCAGCATCACGAAGCGGCGTGCGCCGCGCCCGATCGCCTCGGCGACCGAGACGCCCGGTCGCAACGCCAGATAGCTGATAGCGATGTTCCCGATCATGGTGACAAGCAGGACAAACGGGACCAGGAGCAACCACAGCCCCGGCTCCGGGGGCCGGCCGGGGGCGGGCGGCACCGGCGTCAGCGCCTCCATCAGCGCGACCGGCAGAGCGACGAGCATGAAGGCGACCGGGAAGAGCAGCCGCGCCTCGCGCTTCACGAACTCGGCGGTTTCGTCCCACGCCTTGCTGATCGACAGAGCCGCCATCGCTGAATTTCCTTCGCTGCCTGGCTGGTCTATGCGCAAAGGCCATGGCCGACGCAACGCAGCCTCTCGCGCGACCCCAAAGGGCAGGCGCACCGGCGCCTCCGGAATGGCGGGTGTCGCCCGGCCTGACGCCCTATCCCGAGGCGCTGGCCGCGATGGAGGCCCGCGCCGAGGCGGTGCGGGCCGGGACGGCGAGCGAGCTGGTGTGGCTGCTCGAGCATCCGCCGCTTTACACCGCCGGAACAAGCGCCGACCCGGCCGAGCTGTTCAACCCGCAGGGCTTCCCGGTCTACGCGGCCGGCCGCGGCGGGCGCTACACCTATCACGGCCCGGGCCAGCGGGTCGGTTATGTGATCCTCGACCTCGAGCGCAGGGGGCGCGACCTGCGGCGCTTCGTCCATTCGCTGGAAGGCTGGGTGATCGCCGCCTTGGCCGAGCTCGGCGTCGCGGCGCGCCGCGCGGAAGGGCGGATCGGCATCTGGGTTGACCGTCGCGGCGCGGAGGCGAAGATCGGCGCGATCGGCGTCCGCGTCCGGCGCTGGGTGACGATGCACGGATTTTCGGTCAACCTCGCGCCGGAACTTTCCCACTTCTCAGGCATCGTACCGTGCGGTATCGCGGACCACCCGGTGACCAGCCTCGACGACATGGGTATCGCAAACGTGCAAACTCGTTTCGACCTGGCGCTGGAAGGCGGGCTCGCGGCTTTCCTCTCCTCGCTTACGGCGGGACGAGGGAAGGCTTGAGGGCTGCCGGCTTTCCGTATAAGGTGCGCAACCGATTTGGGCAAAAAAGGGGGCCTACCCGACCAAATCATCAATCTAGGGAGACCTTTTAATGCGTGACATTCTCAAGAAAGTGACCACCGGTGCGATGGTTGCCGGCGCGGCCCTGCTCGTTGCGGCCTGCGGCGGTGACAATGAGGCGAACAACACCGCCGTCACCGATCTGGGCAACGACACCAGCATGGACATGAACATGGGTGACATGGGCACCGACATGAACGGTACCGACATGAACGCCGGCATGGACATGAACGCGTCGACCGACATGAACGCGTCGATGAACACGTCGACCACGGACATGAACACCACGACGAACTCGCAGTAAGCGTCTTACGTCGAGGTTCGACACGAAGGCCGCCGGCGACCCCGGCGGCCTTCTTTTTATGGGCTAAGCGGCTTGCCGCTTGCGCCGCCGGGACGGCAGGCGGATAAGCCCCGCCAGCCTTCCAGCATGAGGAGCCGCGAAATGCCCAACATCCTACCCGCCGCGACGCGGATCGCGGCCATTGCCGGCGCGGCGCTGCTCGTCGCGGGGTGTGGCGGCGACGGCGACGAGGCCGCCAACCAGGCCCAGGCCAACGCCCCCGACGCCAACCTCATGCTCGGCGCCCCGGCCAACGACGCGAGCGCCATGGAATCGGTCGCCAACGCGCCGGAGCCGATGGAGACCGGCGGCAATGACAGCCAGGCGAACGGCACTGCCGACGTGCTCGGCAATACGAGCGGCGGCGACACCGGCGGCAATACGGTCGACAGCAACGTCGGCGGCTTGTGAGAGCGCGGCGGCGGAGCGGTTTCGAGAGACGAACTGGACCAGGGCTGCGACGGGCGCAGCGAATGCGAATGGGGTTCAGCCGGCGCGGCTGCTAAGCTTTGAGAGCGCTTGCGAGGCGGAGAGGCAGATGGTGATGTTGCGTATAGTGAGAACGCTTGGAAAATTCGTGGTGGGCGCCGCGCTCGCCGCCGCCGCGCCGGCTCCGGCGCAGCTCTTCCTCTACGATCCCGATTTCCGGCCCGGGCCCATGGAGCCGAACGACCCGATGGTGGGCCTTGCCATTCCCGGCGCGACCCCCGCCGAATATCGGGCGCATCTGGTCTGGAACCTGCGGTCGGGCCTCAACGTGGCGGCGCTGCAGTGCCAGTTCTCGCCCTATCTGCGCACCGTCGACAATTACAACGCCTTCCTCGCCCACCATTCACGCGAGCTGGCGAGCGCCTATTCGACGCTGGAAGGCTATTTCCGCCGCGTCCACGGCCGCACGGGGCCGCGCGAATTCGACAATTATTCGACCCAGACCTACAACAATTTCTCCACGCTGCAGGCGCAGCTCGGTTTCTGCCAGACCGCCTCGCGGATCGGCAAGGAGGCGCTGACCCGGCGCAAGGGCGAGCTCCACCAGGTCGCGGCGGCGCGGATGCGCGAGCTTCGCAACAGCTTGACGGCCGCGAACGAGAGCTTCGCTTTCTCGCGCACCGCGATCCGGCTGTCGCCGATCGACCTCAGCGGCGATTGCTCGCGCCTGCCGCGCCGCGAACGCCGCGATTGCGAGCGCCGCTAGGACCTCAGGCAGCGTAGGGGGTGGGGTCGGGGAGGCCGGCTTCGGCAAATCCCTTGGCGCGAAGGCGGCAGGCGTCGCAGCGGCCGCAGTGGAGGCCATGGGGCGCCGGATCGTAGCAGGACCAGCTCATCGCCGCGTCGAGCCCCAGGCGCTGGGCCTCGCGCGCGATTTCGGCCTTGGTCATCGCCACCAGCGGCGCGTGGACGGTGAATCGGCTGCCCTCGACGCCGGCCTTGGTGGCGACGTTCGCCATCCGCTCGAATGCGGCGAGGAAGTCGGGACGGCAGTCGGGATAGCCGGAATAATCGAGCGCATTGACGCCGATGAAGAGGTCGCGCGCGCCCGCCGCCTCGGCCCAGCCCAGGCACAGCGACAGGAAGATGGCGTTGCGCGCCGGGACGTAGGTCACGGGAATCCCGCTTCCGGGACCCTCCTTCGGGACCGGCTCGTCGGCCGTCAGCGCCGAGCCGCCGAACCGGCGCAGGTCGAGCGGAAGGACGATGTGGCGCTCGGCGCCAAGCCGGGCCGCGATGGCGGCCGCCGAGTCGAGCTCGATGCGGTGGCGCTGATTGTAATCGATGGTCAGCGCGAGCAGCCGGAAGCCGGCCTCGCGGGCGAGCGCGGCCGTGACCATCGAATCGAGGCCGCCGGAAAGCAGGACCAGGGCTGAGGGCGCGGAGCTCATCGCGCCCGCCTATAATGGGGCCGCGGCCAAAAAGAACGGGCCGCCCCCTTTCGGGAGCGGCCCAGTTCAGGCCTGAAGCCTGCTAGGGAGGAAAGCGTGCCCACTCTGGCACGCACCCCTTGTAGCTAACTTATGCTAAACAAATGGTTAACGTAAAGGGCCGGTTTCAAAATCTTCCGGCCTGATCGGGAAGACCCGCGAGCAGAATTCGCAATCGACGCTGATGAAGCCATCATCGTCGACCATGTCCGCGCGCTCCTCCGGACCGAAGCGGGCGATGACACCGCGGACATATTCGAGGCTGCAGCGGCAGCCCTTGCTGAGCCCGACGGTGGCGAGGACTCGCACCTCCTCCTCTTCGTGGAACAGCCGCCAGAGCAGGTTCCTCAACGGGAGCCCCTCGTCGAACAGCTCGCGCGACCGGATCGTCTCGGCCAGGATGCGGACATGCTCCCATTCAGGGTGGTCGAGCCGGGTGTGAAGCCGCTCGCGCCCTTCCTCGCCTTCCGGCAAATGCTGGAGCAGGATGCCGCCGGCGACGCGGCCGCTGTCATCGACGGCGAGGCGGACCAGGCTCGGTATCTGCTCGGACTGGCTGAAGAAATGCTGCGCCGCCTCCGCGAGGCTGCCGCCCTCGAGCGGAACGATGCCCTGGTAGCGCTCCTTGGTCACCGCCTGGTCGAAGGTGATGGCGAGATAGCCTTTGCCGAACAAAGCGAAGAGCGAGGGCAGGCTCGACTCGGCGGCGAGACGCGCGGCGTCGAAACGGACATAGCCGCGCAGCTCGCCGCTCCGATAGTCGCACACCAGGAGGTCGATGATGCCGGCCTCGGTCTGCGCCTGGAGCGTCAGCTGCCCCTCGCCCTCCTTCAGCGTCGTGCCGAGCAAAGCGGTGAGCACCATCGCCTCCGAGAGGATGCGAGCGATCGGCGCCGGATAATCGTGGGCGGAGAGCACGTCCTCCAGCAGCGGCCCGAGCCGGACCAATCGGCCTCGCGCGTGGCGCGCCGGCAGCGTGAAGCCGACCGCCTCGTCGAGATTGGCGGCCGAGGCGGCCTTGTTGGTCGGTTCGGAAGCCATGCGCGCCATGTGGCGACGCAGCCGATGCGTTCAAGTTCCGCCCGATCAGGCCGCCTTCGGTACCTCATAGGCGCGGGCGGCGGCGGAGAGCTTCTCGACGAATTCGGAGATATGTTCGTCCTCGATCACCAGCGGCGGGATGACTCGCACGACATTGTCGCCGGCGGCAACGGTGAGAAGGCCGTGCTCGCGAAGATGGGCGACGAAGGCACGACTGTCGCTCTTGAGCTTGACGCCGAGCAGCAGGCCCATGCCGCGAACGCTCTCGAACAGATGGTCGTGATTGGGGATCATCTGCTCGAGCGCGCCGCGCAGGCGGTCGCTCATCCGGCGGACATGGGCGAGGAACTCGTCATTGGCGACGACGTCGAGCACCGCCTGGCCGGCGGCGCAGGCCAGGGGGTTGCCGCCGTAGGTCGAGCCGTGGGTGCCGATCACCATCCCGGCCGCGGCCTTTTCAGTGGCGAGGCAGGCGCCCATCGGAAAGCCGCCGCCAATGCCCTTGGCCGAAGCCATGATGTCGGGTTCGATGCCATATTGCTCGTAAGCGAAGAGCGTGCCGGTGCGCGCCATGCCGCACTGCACCTCGTCGAGCACCAGCATCAGGTCGTTCTCATCAGCGAGCTGCCTCAGGCCCTTCATGAATTCCCGGCTGGCCGGGCGGATGCCGCCTTCGCCCTGAACCGGCTCCACCAGGAAACCGGCCGTCTGCGGGCCCATGGCTGCTTGGGCGGCGTCGAGATTGTCGAACTCGACGACCCTGAAGCCGGGGAGAAGCGGCGCGAAGCCATCGCGCAGCTTCTCCTGGTTGGTGGCGCTGATGGTGCCCAGGGTGCGGCCGTGAAAGGCGCTGGTGAAGGTGATCAGCTCGTGCTTGTCGGGACGGCCGTGATGATGGTGGTAGCGGCGCGCGGTCTTGATCGCGCATTCGACCGCTTCGGCGCCGGAATTGGTCAGGAAGACCGTGTCGGCGAAGGTGAGCTCGGTCAGGCGCCTGGCATAAGCTTCACCCTGCGGCGAGCCGTAGAGGTTGGAAACGTGGATGAGAGTCGCGGCCTGGTGCTGGATCGCCCTGGTCAGGGCCGGGTGCCCGTGGCCCAGCAGGTTGACGGCGATGCCGCTGGCGAAATCCAGATATTTCTCGCCGCCTTCGCCGTAGAGATACACTCCCTCGCCGCGCACCGGACGGACCGGCGAACGCGGGTAGACGGGCATGAGCGGCGTGATCGCCATGATGGCACTCCTGGGCCTTGGACGTGGGAAAAAGGCGACCTCACTTGGAGGCCGCCTTCCTCTTTGCGCTATAGTGACCGAGGCCCCGCCGCGTCAATCGGAGCGGCGCTCCGGGCTCGCTCAGCCGCGCCGGCCGTCGCGGTCGCGGCGCTCGAACCGGAGCCGCTGCTCGAGCTGACCGACTCGCGCATGAAGCTCGCCGAACTCGCGGCCCGACAGGCCGTCCCGGCCGGCGCGGTGGAGCCGTTGGCGGATGCGGACGGCCTCACGGCGCAGGCCGAACGCCTCGCGCCCGGAGATCATGCCGCGCCGGTCGGAACGGTTGATGCGCTGCTCGACCCGGTCGAGCCGGCCGAGCAGTTCGGCGACGGCGTGGCGGGCGGGGCCGCGGTGGTTCCAGCCGTGATGGCCGGGCTGATGATGTTGCGCCGCGGCGGGAACGGCGGTCAGCGCGACGGTCGCGAGGGCGACTGAAGCAAGCAATTTACGCATATGACTACTCCTGCTGCACCGATGCAGGAGCCGAGGCTAGGCCCCCGTCGCTGTGGCGGCGCTGAACGGGCGGGAAAGCGCGCGTTCAGCCACCGCTTCGTTTCTGAACGGTCAGGCCTTCAGCTTCCAGCCGCTGCGCAGCAAGCCGTAGCAAAGGGCGCCGAGGCTGGCGTTAATCGCGAGCAGCAGCAGCGCTCCAAGCGCGATCGGTGAATCGGCGACGCCGAGGAAGCCGTAGCGAAAGCCCGAAATGACGTAGAAGAAGGGGTTGGCGTGGCTGATCGCCCGAAAGGCCGGCGACAGCGCGTCTACAGAATAGAAGGTGCCGGAGAGAAGCGACAGCGGCGCGACGACGAAATTAGTCACCGCCGCCGCATGGTCGAACTTCTCCGCCCAGACCGAGGTGATGAGGCCGAGCAGGCCGAGCATCAGGCTTCCCATCAGGCCGAACCAGAACACCGCCCATAAGTGGCTCGGGTAGACGTCGACCCCGGGCCAGGCGAGCATCGCCAGCCAGACGGCGACGCCGACCAGGAAGGCGCGGGTGACTGCCGCGCCGAGCAGGCCGGTGATCAGCTCGCCGACCGAAAGCGGCGGCATCAGATAATCGACGATCGTCCCCTGGATCTTGCCGACCAGCAGCGAGAAGCTGGAATTGGCGAAGGCGTTCTGGATCATGCCCATGACGATCAGA
>DASVVV010000110.1:0-23769 GCA_036386375.1 Allosphingosinicella sp.
GGCGATCGCCCCCAAAGGCGGCCTGACCGGAAGCACGATCCGCTTTCCGATGGTGTCGGTCGGCGCCACCGAAAATGCCTTGATGGCGGCCGTGCTCGCCAACGGGACGAGCGTGATCGAGAATGCGGCGCGCGAGCCCGAAATCACCGACCTCGCGCAGCTCCTCGTCGCCATGGGCGCCAAGATCACCGGCCTCCGGACCGACACGCTGACGGTCGAGGGGGTCGAGCGCCTCCACGGCGCCACCTACGCGGTCATGCCCGACCGGATCGAGGCGGGCAGCTATGCCTGCGCCGCCCTGATCACCGGCGGCTCGCTGGAGCTGCGGGGGGCGCGGCGCGAGACGATGCCGTCGATCCTGTCGGGCCTGGAGGATGCCGGCGCGATCATTGAAGACACGCCAAAGGGCATCAAGGTCGGCGCCGACGGCGGCATCAGGCCGCTGTCGATCTCGACGGCCCCCTTCCCGGCTTTCCCGACCGACATGCAGGCGCAATTCATGGCGATGCTGAGCCTTGCGGACGGCACCAGCCTGCTCACCGAAACCATTTTCGAGAACCGCTACATGCACGTGCCGGAACTCAACCGGATGGGCGCCGACGTCGAGGTGCGCGGGCGCTCGGCGGTGGTGCGCGGCGTCGACCGGCTCAACGGCGCGCCGGTCATGGCGACCGACCTTCGCGCTTCGATGAGCCTCGTGCTCGCCGGCCTCGCCGCCGAAGGGGAGACCCAGGTCCACCGCGTCTACCATCTCGACCGCGGCTATGAGCGGCTCGAGGAGAAATTGCAGGCCGTCGGCGCCGACATCGAGCGCGTCAGCGACGGCTAGCTATTCGTTCAGGATCCGGGCGAAGCGATAGCTGGTGCGTTCGAAGCCGAGCCGCTCGTAAAAGCCGTGGGCGCGGCTTCGCTTGATGTTGCTCGTCACCTCCAGGAGCCCGCAGCCCGCGGCCTTCAGCCGCTCCGCGGCCGCCTCGACCAGCGCGGTGCCGATGCCTCCGCCGCGAAGGCCTTCCGCCACCACCAGCAGCGAGATGCGGCCGACCGGGCGCGGGCGGTGAAGGACCTGCATGATCGAAACGCTGAGGACGCCGACCAGCTCGCCGCGAATGGCGACCAGCGCCGCCTGATCCGCCTTGGCGAGCGCCGCCAGCCGTCGCTTCACATCGGCGGCGCCGACGTCGTAGCCCAGGCCGACGATCAAGGCGGCGATTGCGCCCGCGTCGCGCGGCTTCGCCTCGCGAATCGAAAGCTCCGGCTCCGGCTCGGGCTCAGGGCCAGGCTCGGCCTCGGGCGCTCCGGCGGGCTTCGGCTCGGCGCGCGGCCGGGGGTCGGCTGCGGGACGCGGCCGGCGTCGTTCGGGCGCAAGCGCCGCCTTGGTGGGCTCGGCCTTGCCGAGTGAGGTGCGCCAAGTGGATTCGCCGCCGCTACGCAGGAAGGATCGGATTTCGTCGGCCGACGCGGTGAGGCCGTCTGGGCCGAAGCCGAACACCTCGCGCCCGGTCCTGGAATCGATCAGGCCGTAGCGGCCATAGTCGCCGCCCGGCCTGCGCCGCCGCGAGGTGCGCAGCCGGCAGCCGCGATTGGCGGCGAGCTCGCGAAGGGCGTCGCTCTCCTCGCTCATGCCAGCATCTCCGCCGTGTGGATGGCAAGGCCGACCAGGCCGCCGACGATGGTGCCGTTGATGCGGATATATTGGAGGTCGCGGCCGACCGCCGCCTCAAGCCGGTCGGTGACGGTGCGCGCATCCCAGGCCCGCACCGTTTCCGAAACCAGCGTGACGATGCCGCTGCCGTAGGAGGCGACCACGCCGACCACCGCGCGGCGGGCGAACTGGTTGATCGTCTGGCGAAGGCGGCCGTCCCGCTCGAGCGTCCGCCCCAGCTGGCGAAGCGTTTCGCCGAGCCGACCCGCCAACGCGGCGTCCGGATCGCGCGCGGCGCGAAGCAGCGCCGCCCGCGCCTGCTCCCAAAGCCCCTCGACCCAGTCGGCCACCGCCTTGTTGGCGAGGATCTCGCCTTTCCATTCCTCGATCTGGGCCTGAGTGTCAGGGTCGTGCTGAAGCTTCCAGGCGAGCCGCGCGAGGCCCTCCTCCGCCTTGGCGCGCACCGGATGGGCCGGATCGACGGCCATGTCGATGGTGAGGCGGCGCAGGCCGTCGACGATCGAATCGGCCAGGCGGGCGTCGATGCCGGTCATGCGGAGGATCCAGTTGGCGCGCTCATGCACCATCTTGCGGATCAGATCCTCATTGGCGTCCAGCGTCCGTCCGGCCCAGGTGACCATCGCGTCGAGGATCGGTATGTGGCGATCGTCGGTAATGGCCGCGTCGAGCGAGCGGCCGAGCAAAGGCGCCAGCTCCATCGCGCGCATTCGCGCCGACACGGCGGACTTGACCATGCGGCCGAGCTGCTCCTCGTCGAGCGCCTGGAGCACGTCCGCGACCAGCCGCGACGCACCCTGCCGAAGCCGCCCCTCGCCCGGCGGACTGGACAGGAAGCGGCCGACAGCGCCGGCCACGTCGAGCGCGCGCATCCGCCTCGCAACCACCGACGGGGTGAGGAAATTGTCGCGCAGGAAGGCGGCGAGCGTGTCGCCGATCCGGTCCTTGTTGCGCGGGATGATGGCGGTGTGCGGGATCGGCAGGCCGAGCGGGTGGCGGAACAGCGCGGTGACGGCGAACCAGTCGGCGATTCCGCCCACCATCGCGGCTTCGGCGAAGGCGCGAACGAAGCCCCAGGCCGGGTGAGCGTCGGCGAGACCGGTCGCGGCGATGAACAAAGCCGCCATGCCGGCCAGCATCGCCGTCGCCAGCACCCGCATGCCGCGAACGCCGCGCTGCGCCGGGTTGAACCGTCCAAGCGGCGCCGGTCGAAGCAGGCTCATGGCTGTTGAATAACCGGCGGCGGGCTTGGTTCAAACCCGTCGCCGATCGGGATCACTCCGCCGGTTGCGGCGCGGCGCGGCCAGGCCCGTGGTCCTGCGGCCCCTTATAGGTGATGATCCGCGAGAATTTAGGCGTCAGCCAGCGCTCGAAGCTGTCGGCCAGGCTGAAGCTCGCCGGCACGAGCACCAGCGTCAGCAGCGTCGAGAGCAACAGGCCGCCGATCACCACCACGGCCATCGGCGCGCGCCAGCTGGCGTCACCTTCGAGCGACAAGGCGGTCGGGATCATACCTGCCACCATCGCCATCGTCGTCATCACGATCGGCTGGGCGCGCTTGTGGCCGGCGTCGATGATCGCCTCGTTCTTCGGCACGCCCTTGGCCATTTCTTCGATCGTGAAGTCGAGCAGCAGGATAGAATTCTTGGCGACGATGCCGAACAGCATCAGGATGCCGATGAATACCGGCATCGACACCGCGTGGCCGGCAATGTGAAGGGCGATCGCCCCGCCCAGCGGCGCGAGCAGAAGCGACCCCATGTTAACGAACGGCGCCATCAGCCTTTTGTAGAGAAGCACCAGCACCGCGAAGACGAGGAAGGTGCCCGAGACCAGCGCGGTCATGAACTCGGAAACGAGTTGGGCCTCCTCGCGCTGCTGGCCCGAGCGGGCGCGTTCCACCCCCTCCGGCAGATTCGACATGATCGGCAGCTGGCTGATGATCGCTTCGCTGTCGACGACGCCCTCGGCGAGGTCGGCGCCGACCATGATGCGCCGCTCCTGGTCGATGCGCTGGATGATCGAGGGGCCGGCGCCGAAGCTGATGTCGGCCACCACCTTGAGCGGCACCGATGCGCCGCTGGCCGTGGGGACGGGCATGTTCTCGATCGTCGACAGGTTGCGCCGCGACCCTTCGGTCAGCGAGACGCGGATCGGAATCTGGCGGTCGCTGAGCGAGAAGCGCGCGCTGGCCTGGTCGATTTCGCCCTGGGTCGCGACCCGGATCGCCTGGCTCATCGCCTGGGTGGTGACGCCCATGTCGGCCATCAGGTCGAGGCGCGGCCGGATCGTGATCTCCGGCCGCCTGAGGTCGCCGGCGATGCGCGGCGCGCGCAGCTCCGGCCGCTGGCGCATCTGCTCGACCAGCGTGAGCGCCGCCTGCTGCAGCTTGGCGGGGTCGGAGCCGGCGAGCAGGACCGACACGTCGCGGCCGCCCGCCACCTGCTGATTGCGGAAGAAGACGCGCGCGTCCGCTATCTGCTGCAACTGCGGAGCGACCTGGCGCTGGAACTCGGTGCTGGTCCGTTCGCGGCCGTCGTGCCGGTCCTTGAGCGAGACGTAGATGGTGGCATTGCCGGCGCGCACCGAGGCGAAGGCCGAAGCGACGTCGGGCTGGCGCATCATCACCGCCTGCGCCTGTTCGGCGACGGCGCGGGTCTGGTCGAGCGTGACGCCAGGGGGCATCTCGATCGCCGCCGAGACGGTGTCGTCGTCGGTGTTCGGCTGGAATGTCTGCTCGAGCGTCGCGAAAGCGAAGAGCTGGATCACGAAGCAGGCCATGCCGATGAAGACGGTTTTCCAGCGGTGCTTCAGCGTCCAGCGCAGGACGCCGAGATAGCGGTCCATCAGCCAGCCTTCGCCATGGCTGGCCTGGCCTTTCGACTTCAGGAAATAGGCGGCGATCATGGGCGTGATCATGCGCGCGACCATCAGGCTGATGAGGACGGCGATGACGATGGTGAGGCCGAAGCTGATGAAGAACTGGCCGATGATCCCGCTCATCATCGACACGGGCAGAAACACGGCGACGATCGAGAAGGTGGTGGCGACGACCGGCAGGCCGATCTCGTCGGCCGCGTCGATCGAGGCCTGGTAGGCGCTCTTGCCCATCCGCATGTGCCGGACGATGTTCTCGATCTCGACGATCGCGTCGTCGACGAGCACGCCGGCCACCAGGCTCAGCGACAGCAAGGTCACCATGTTCAGGGTGAAGCCCAGCATGTCCATGAACCAGAAGGCGGGAATGGCGGAGAGCGGAATGGCGATCGCCGAGATCAGGGTCGCGCGCCAGTCGCGAAGGAAAATGAACACGACGATGACCGCGAGCACGGCGCCTTCGACCAGCGCGCGCATCGAGGATTCGTACTGCATCTCGATATATTTGACCGGCGTGAAAAGCAGCGTGAAACGGACGCGAGGATCCTCCCGCTCCAGTGCCCGCAGCTCCTCCTGCACCGCGTGATAGACGGTGACGTCGGAATAGCCCTTGGCCTTCTGGATCATGAAGCTCACCACCTGGCGGCCGTTCTGGATGCCGTAGGAGGTCTGCTCGGCCCATTGGTCGCGCACGCTCGCGACGGAATTCAGGCGGATCGTCCGGCCGCCGCCGAGCGCGATTTGGGTCTCGCCAAGATCGTGGGCGGTGATCGCGCTGCCGAGCACGCGCACGGACTGCTCGGAGCCGGCGATCTCCGCGCGGCCGCCGGCGGCGTTGAGGTTGATCGAGCGCAATTGCTGGTTGATCTGAGACGCGGTGACGCCCTGCGCCTGCATCCGAACCGGATCGAGCTCGACCCGGACCTCGCGGCTGACGCCGCCGGTGCGGCTCACGACGGCGACGCCTTCGATGCCCATCAGGCGCCGGTTGAGCGTGTCGTCGATATACCAGCTCAACTGCTCGACCGTCATGGCCGTGCTCTGCGCAGAGAAATAGCCGATCGGCTCGTCGGTGAAGTCGACACGCTCGACCTGCGGCTCGAGTATGCCCTCGGGCAGGTCGCCGCGGATTCGGGCGATGGCGTCGCGCACGTCGGAGACGGCGCGCTCTTCGGGCGTGCCGATCTCAAAGCTGATGAAGGTGCTGCTGCTTCCCTCGCGGATTGTCGAGTTGATCTCGTTGACGCCGTTAATCCCGCGCACCGCCGCTTCGACGCGGCGCGTGATCTGAATCTCAAGCTCCGGCGGGGCGGCGCCGGGCTGGCTGATGGTGACGTTTGCGGCCGGGGCGGTGATGTCCGGGTTGAGGTTCACGTCCATGCGCATGAAGGCGAGAAGCCCCATAGCGAGCAGGAAGGTGAACAGGACGAGCGGAATGACCGGATTGCGGATCGCCCAGGCCGAGATGTTACGCATCTTTCAGCGACTCCAGTTGCGGCCGCTAGCGGCGAACGCGGCGTTCGGGGCGGATACGCTCGCCCGGATTGAGGAAAGCGCCTGCCGACTCGACGACCTGCTCGGTGCCGTTCAGCCCTTCAGCGATGACCACGCCGCGGTCGGTGACCGAGCCGACCCTGACCGGGCGGCGCTGAGCGGTGTTGTTCGGGCCGACGATCATCACGTAGCTGCCGGTATCGTCGGTGAGCACCGAGGATTCGGGCAGCAGCGGCGCGGTCACGGAGCCGGCGCGAATTAGCACCGAAGCGAAACCACCCGGCCGCAGGTCGCGATTATAAGGCACCAGGATGCGCGCCTCGCCCTGGCGCGTCTGCGGATCGATGACCGGCGAAACCTGCCAGACGGTGCCCTCATAGCTCTGGGCCGAGCCGACCGGGGTGACGGTGGCGGGAACGCCGGCGGTGATGCGGGCAAGGTCGGTCTGCGGGAGGCGGGCGAGCACTTCGGTCTCGCCGCCCTGGGCGATGCGGAACAGCCAGCCCGAGCCGGCGCCGACCACCTGACCGGCTTCGACATTGCGGTCCAGCACGAGCCCGGCGGCGGGCGCGCGCACGTCGAGACGGCCGATTCTGGCGCGGGCGGCGGCGAGCTGCGCCTGTGCGACCCGGACTCGGGCGGCGGCGGCGTCGCGGGTGGCACGCTTGCGGTCGACGTCGGCCTGGCTGACGAAGCCGCGCGAGACCAAAGCCATCGCCCGGTCGAGTTCGTTCTGGGCAAGCCGAAGGTCGGCGCGGTTGACCTCGATCTGAGCGGCGAGCTGAGCGCTCTCCTGCGCCTGCACGCTGCGGTCGATGATCGCCAGCGTCTGGCCGTTGCCCACCCATTGGCCCGGTTCGACGAGGACGCGCACGACCTGGCCGCCTTCGCCTGGGACCCCGACCTGCATGTCGCGGCGCGCGGCCAGCGAGCCGGTGGCCGAGATGACGGCCGGCACGTCCTGACGCCCCGGCACGACGACGCTGACCGCCGGAAGCGAATCGCCCGCGCTCGCTTTGGGCGCCGCCGCCTTTTCGCCGCTGCCGCCGAACATGAAGAAGGCCAGCACCAGCAGCAGCGCGACGGCGGCGGCGGCGAGGATGATGTTGCGGCGCCGGCGGCGGCGGATGACGATCGTTTCCTCGTCCACCACGACGTCGTCGATCGCCTCGCGGCGCCATTTGGTCGTCTCGATGTTCATCGCTTCCATCGTCCCCACTCAACAAGACGGCGCTCGGGCCGCCCGGCAGCCGCTGTGTTACCGCAATAGATCACCTCTAACAAGGCGGAAAACACCCGTCCGCTCTTGACCCCCGCGGCGGAACCGCGTCCTACAACCAATGTTTGGCCTTTACCAAGGTCGAAATGTGGGACGGCCCGGCGGCCGGACAAGAGGAGGTCGACAGAGATGGCGGAATATATGGCGGACTATGGCTGGCTCGGCTGGATCCTGATCGGCCTCATCGCCGGCGCGATCGCCAAGGCGATCATGCCCGGCCGCGATCCGGGCGGCTGCCTGGTCACGATCCTCCTCGGCATCGCCGGCGCGGTCGTCGCGGGCTTCGTCGGCCGCGCGCTCGGCTGGTACGAAATAGGAGAGGGCGCCGGTTTCCTGGCGGCAATCGTCGGCGCGATCATCATCCTGTTCATCTACCGCCTCTTCGCCGGCCGACGCTAGCGCCCAAAGCAGGTTCAGCAACGGTGCAGCCGGCGCGGCGCTAATCGGCGCCGAGGTCGAGCACGGCCGCTGTTGAAAGAGGAGTTTGCTGATGATGCGGATGCTGATTGCCGCGGCCGCGCTGCTGGCCGCCGCGCCCGCCGCGGCGCAGGCCGTCGACGCCCGGCCGGTTACCGGCACGCGGCTCGACGTGGTCGCGACCGGCGAGGCGAACCGGGTCCCGGACGTGGTGCGGATCAATGCCGGCGTCATGACCCAGGCGCCGACCGCGACCGAAGCGATCCGCCAGAATGCGGCGCAGATGCAGTCGGTCCGCGCCGCGCTGCGCCGCGCCGGTGTGGCGGAGCGCGACATCCAGACCAGCTCGATCAACCTCAGCCCGGAATGGCGGCACATCGAGAACCGAACGCCTGAGCTGATCGGCTACCGCGCGAACAACCAGGTCAGCGTACGCTTCCGCGACATCGCCAATGCCGGGCGGATCCTCGATGCGCTGGTCGCCGCGGGCGCCAACCAGATCGACGGCCCAAGCTTCATGATCGACCGGCCTGAGGAGGCGCTCGACGAGGCGCGTCGAAACGCGCTGACGAACGCTCGTGCGCGGGCCGACCTCTATGCGCGCGCGCTCGGCATGCGCGTCGCCCGCATCCTATCGGTCAGCGAGGCAGGCATGGGTTATATGCCGCCGCCCCAGCCGGTGATGATGCGCGAGGCGATGGCACAGGCCGCGAACACCGACGTCGTTCCGGGCGAGCAGACGCTGACCGCCAGCCTCACCGTGACGTTCGAGCTGCAATAAGGCCTTCCCCCGCGGCGGTTAGCGCAGGCTGCCGCGGCGGAACAGGTTGATCAGCGCGAGCAGCAGGATCGAGCCCAGCAGCGCGACGACGAACGATTCCATCGTCACCGGCTGCAGGATGTCGCCCCAATAGAAGATCGCCGCGCCGATCAGCGCGCCGGCGATGCCGACGGCGACGTTGAGGAAAATGCCCTGCTGCTCGTCGGTGCGCATGACGATGCTCGCGATCCAGCCGACCAGGCCGCCGAGCACGAGCCACACCAGGATGTACCAGAGCATGATAGCGCCCCCTCTGCAGCCGCCGGGCGGTTGCTCGGGATGCCTAGCCTAGTTTTTCAATCGGTTGAAGGCGTCAGTAATTCTGCTGCCGCTCGTAGAGCGACTTATAGTGCTGGATGCGGGTGACGCGCAGGCCGGGCATGCCCGAGCGGTCGACCGCCCGCTGCCAGCCGGCGAACTCCTCGAGGCTGAGGCGATAGCGTTCGCAGGCCTCGTCGACGCTGAGGAGGCCGCCATTGACCGCCGAGACGACCTCCGCCTTGCGCCGCACGACCCAGCGGGTCGTCGAGGGCGGCGGCAGCGACTCGATCGTCAGCGGCTCGCCGAGCGGACCGATCACCTGCGCAGGCCGGATTCTCTGATTCTCGATCATTCGTACCTCAACACTGAAGCGCGCGCGGCCTGGCCGCCTCCCCGCATGCCGCGCTTGTAGCGGCAGAGCGTTGAAGGAAGGCTAAAACGCCAAGGTAAAGAACACGGTAGATATGGTTTAGCGGACATTGATCCTCCGTCCCGCTTCGGCACGGCTGAAACAGCCGCGCTGCGCGGCGAGCGCCTGCCGCCAGGTCGGGCCGGCGAGCACCAGCTCGATCAGCGGCTCTTCGTCCAGGGCACCCCCCGTGACCGCCGCCTCGATACTGACGCCATGGGATCCGTTCTCCCGGCGCTGGGCCGCCAGCGTCGCCAGCAGGATCGAATGGTCGATCCGCGCCGGCTCGCCGAGCGCGAGCATGCGCTCGGCGCGATCGAGGAAAGCCATGTCCATGGTGCCGAGTCCCTAACTCAAGAGGGTGAAGAGGGGGTAAAGCGGAGGCCGGGTGGCCGCGAGGGCGGAAAGCCCCTATCTTCGCGCAATGATCGAGGCGGATTTCCAGCTGCGCAGGCCAGCCGCACAGGCGCGGATCGTCGTCGCCATGTCGGGCGGCGTCGACAGCTCGGTGGTGGCCGCGCTCGCTGCCGGAAGCGGCGCGGAAGTGATCGGCGTCACCCTCCAGCTCTACGACCATGGCGAGGCGGTGGGCCGAAGCCGCACCTGCTGCGCCGGGCGCGACATTTACGATGCGCGCGCCGTCGCCGAGCGGCTCGGAATCGCCCATTACGTCTTCGACTACGAAAGCCGCTTTCGCGAATCGGTCGTCGAGCGCTTTGCCGATGAATATGCCCGCGGCCGCACGCCCATCCCGTGCATCAGCTGCAACGAGGGCGTGAAGTTCACCGACCTGTTCAGACTCGCTCGCGACCTCGGTGCCGACTGCCTCGCCACCGGCCACTATGTCCGCCGCGTGGAGGGCGCTCACGGGCCCGAGCTCCACCGGGCCGACGATCCGGCGCGCGACCAGAGCTATTTCCTGTTCGCCACGACGCGCGAGCAGCTCGATTATCTGCGCTTTCCGCTCGGCGGCCTCCCCAAGCCCTCGGTGCGCGACCTGGCGCGCGAACTTGAGCTCGCGGTGGCGGAGAAGCCCGACAGCCAGGACATCTGCTTCGTCCCCGACGGCGATTATGCTCGGGTGGTGGCGAAGGTGCGGCCCGACGCCGCGCGCCCGGGCGAGATCGTCGACCGCTCCGGCCGCTGCCTCGGCCGCCACCCCGGCCTCATCCACTTCACGGTCGGTCAGCGGCGCGGGCTGGAAATAGGCGGCCAGGCCGAGCCGCTCTACGTGCTCCGCCTCGAGCCGGAAACGGCGCGGGTGGTGGTCGGGCCGAAGGCCGCGCTGGCGGTGCGCTCGGCGCGGCTCAGCGACGTCAACTGGATGGGCGAGGACCAGCGCGACGGTCTCGCGGTGAAGGTCCGCTCGCTCGCGCGGCCCGTGCCGGCGCGCTTCGACGGGACAGGCGTGACCTTCCTCGCGCCCGAATATGGCGTCGCGCCGGGACAGGCCGCGGTTCTCTATGAGGGCGAGCGCGTCCTCGGCGGCGGCTGGATCGAGGAGACCGTGCCGGCGGAGCTTGAGCCGGCCTGATCAGTCGGGCTGGTTGCGCTCGTCCTCGGCTTCCTGGACCTCGACTTCGCCGATCCGGCGCATCCGCTCCTCGCGCGCCTGCTGGATCAAAGCCTCCCAGTCGACTCCGGGACGGTTGGCGCGTTCGGCGCGCGCCTGCTGGACGATCTGGTTGAAGCAGCCGATCGAGCCGCCCGCGCCCGCCGGCGAGCAGCTGCCGATGCCGCTGGCGCCGACATAAGAGAGCTCGACCGCGCGGTTGGCCCAGCTCTGATTCGCCGGCGCATCGGGATTTTCCCGCAGATTGGGCGGGATCCGATAGCGGTCGCCTTCCGGCAGCCGGGCGCAGACGATGATCTCCTCGTTCGTGCTTTGCGGGCAGGGATCGTCTCCGTAGATGATCAGCTGGTTGACGCGCGGATCGTCGGTCGGGCCGATCGCCGGGGCCTGCGGGGCGGCGGCCGCCGCTTCCGGCGCCGGTACGCCGGGCTGCTGGGCCAGCGCCGGTGCGGCGAGGAGCATAACGGCGAGGGTCAAGGGAAGCGCGCGCATCGTTTAGATCCTTTTCGATAGCTCGATCGCAAGCCGGCAGCCGGCGCGGATCGCGGAATAGAGGATGGGATAGCCGAAACTGTCCTCGGCGCCAGCCGCGATCGCGCTATCGCGATGCTCGCGCTCGTCGGCCTGGAACTCCCCGATCGTGGCGGCCAGTTCCGGCTCCTCGGCACCCAGCGCCGCGAGCTGCTGGGAATAATGGCGGTCGATCTCGTCCTCGACGGCCGCCGTGCAGGCCATGGCGGCGTTGGGGCCGATCAGGGCGGTGACGGCGCCTAGCGCGTGGCCAGCCACGTTCCAGACCGGCTGCAGGAGCGTCGGGCGGACGGCGCGGTCGTTCATCAGCTCGTCGAAACGCTTGAGGTGGCGCTGCTCCTGCGACGCCATGCGCGCGATCAGCCGCGACGCCGGCTGACCCTCGCCGAGCACCGCGAGCTGGCCGGCATAGATGCGGGTCGCGCCATATTCGCCGGCCTGGTCGACGCGGATGATGGCATGGACGTCCGGCCGCTCGTCGCCGGGCCGCCAGTCGAGAGCGGACGGGCTCAGCTGCGGATGCGAGACGGTTTCAGGCTCAGCCACAGGATCACCAACGCAGCAAGGGTCGAAAGGATCGCATTCCATCCCGCCATCGAGATCCCCAGCAGCGCCCACTGGACCTCGTCGCAGCGCACGATCGGCGCGCGCATTATCTCGGCGAGCAGATCGTCGCCGGTCGCGCCGCCGCCCGCGACCGAGGTGCACTGGGTAAAGCCCTCGAACACGCCCGCCTCGACGCCGGCATGGTAACCGCCGATCGCCCCGCTGATCAGGATGCAGAGCCCCGCCAGCCAGACGAAGCTGCGGCCGCGGTCCGGAAAGCGGTGGGTCGAGGCCAGAGCGATGATCCCGAAGGCGAGCGCGGCCCAATGGGCGTAACGCTGCCAAAAGCACATCTCGCACGGGGCGAGCCCGGCGATATGCTGCGAACCGTAGGCGCCGGCCAGCAAGGCTGCCGGCACTGCCAGGCTGATCAGCTTCGCCAGCCGGAGCGGCGTAAGCGTCATATTGCCGCCGTCAGCGGCTCACCGGACGCGGCGAGCCAGCCGTCTGCGTGCGGCCCAGCCGGGCGATGGTCTGGAGCGCATAGTGCAGCTGGAAGTCCTCAATGCCGCGCTGCTCGAGCTCCGCGGCCGTCGCCGCGAAGCGCGGATCGGGCCGGCCGTCGTCGCGGACCAGGTCGTCGTTGACCGCGGCCTCGTTCACCAGGTGGCGGCGAAGGTCGGATTCGCGGACCCGGCTGCGCGAGGCGTAGTCGGGATCGGAAAGCTGCGGGACGGCGATGTCCGGCGAGACCCCGCCTTCTTGAACCGAACGGCCCGACGGCGTGTAATAGCGGGCCGTGGTGAGCCGGATCGCGGTGGTCCCGCGGCCGAGCGGGATCAGCGTCTGGACCGAACCCTTGCCGAACGTGCGCTCGCCCATGACGATTGCGCGCCGGTGGTCCTGGAGCGCCGCGGCGACGATCTCGGCGGCCGAGGCGCTGCCGGCGTCGACAAGCACAACGATCGGGACGCCCTTGGCGGCGTCGCCGGGGCGAGCGTAATAACGCTCGATGTCGGTCCGGCGGCGCCCGCGCTGCGAGACGACCTCCCCGCGTTCGAGGAACAGGTCGGAAAGCCCGACCGCCTGGTCGAGCAACCCGCCGGGGTTGGAGCGCAAGTCGAGGATGTAGCCGAGCGGCGGCCCGCCCAACTGGCGCTCGATGTCGGCAATGGCGCGCTGCGCCGCCTCGGTTGTATTGCGGTTGAAGGTCGTGACGGTGAGGATGCCGACACGGTCGCGCACCTCATGCCGAACCGCCGGGATGTCGATGTTCGCGCGCGTGATCGTGACGTCGAACGGCCGCTCGCGCCCGGAGCGCACGACCGTCAGCCGCACGCTCGTTCCCGGCGACCCGCGCATCCGCTCCACGGCTTCGTCCAGCGTTCCGCCGTAGAAGAGCCGCCCGTCGATATGGGTGATGAAGTCGCCGGGCTTGATGCCGGCGCGGTCGGCCGGCGTGCCGCGGGTGGCGGCGATCACCTTCACCGCGCCCTCTTCCATCGTGACGGTGAGGCCGAGGCCGCCATAATTGCCGTCGGTCGTCGTCATCAGGCTGCTGAAGCCGCGCTCGTCCAGATAGGATGAGTGCGGATCGAGGCTGCCCAGCATGCCGTCGATGGCGCCGCGGATCAAAGTCGCGTCGTCGACCTGATCGACATATTCGGATTTCACCCGTTCCAGCACGCTCATGAACTGGTCGATCTCGCGATAGGAGTTGACGTCCACCTGCGCGAGCGAGGCCGTGGTGGCGGGGATGAACGCGACCGCGCCGACGAGGGCGAGGGATCGGATGAGATTGTTGGCCATCGCTGTCCTGCTGGGCTTGTACATGGCGGCTTCTACAGCCTTTCTAGGGCGCCGAAAAGCAACGGGAGATTAACGCCTCATCCGGAAATCAGCTGCGCCAGCGGCACCGGGCGCCCCTCCCGCCTCAGCTCGACGCCGACCTCGGACGAATCGCTGCCGGCGCGGCCGAGCAGGGTGCCCCGCGCGACGGCCTGCCCGCGCCGGACATTAAGGTCCTCGAGGCCCGTGATCACCGTGGTCCACCCGCGGCCGTGGTCGATGATCACGACGTTGCGATACCTTCGGAACGGCCCGGCAAAGGCGACCCGGCCGTTGGCAGGCGCCACGATGCGCGACCGCGGGTCAGCCTCGAAGGTGAGGCCGCGCGAATGAACGCCGGCGTCGGAGATCTCGCCGACGCCGGTGACGAGATCCCCTTCGACCGGCAGCATGTAGGGGAGCTGCGGCCGCGAAGGCGGCTCGCCGGCGCTGCCGGGCCGCGGCAGCGGTCCGGGCAGTTCGGCCAGGCTGGCGGCAAGCTGCGCCTGATATTGGCGGGTGCCGATGGTTCGGGCGAGCGCGCGCGCCTCTTCGCCGAAGACCAGCGCACGGTCCGATTCGACGACCGCGAGGCCGGTCAGCTGCTGGGAGCGCGCCCGTTGCGCCGCTTCAAACCCCGCGAGGTCGGCGCGGCGCGCCTGCAAATTGCGACGGCTGTTGAGCAAGGCGCGGCGGGCGAGCTCGAACTGGCCGCGCAGCGCATCGCCTCGATCGACCTCGGCCCGAAGCGCCGCAGTGCGCCGGCGGATCTCCGGCAGCGTCGCGGCGAGGAGCGAGCGGACATGGACGGTGTCCTGGACGGAGCCGGGCTGGACCAGCGCCAGCACCGGCGGCCGCCTCGCCAGCGTCTGCAGCGCCCCGGTCAGTCGAACCAGCGGCTGCTGCCGCGCCGCGAGCCGCGCCCGCTGTGCCGACTGCAGCCGTTCGATCAGCGCGATCCGGCGTTCGGCCGCGGTCAGCTGGGCCTCCGCCGCCTGGATACGGGCGGCAAGCGCCTCCGCCTCGGCGCGCGCGCGGGCGGCGGCGTCGGTCGCCTGGCGGGCCTGACGGTCGAGCCGCTCGAAACGAGCCGCCGCCTGCTCAGCCTCTTGCTTGGCCTCGGCCAGCGCCCGCGCATCGTCGCCGCGCGCGGCTCGCGCGGCCCAGGCCCCCGCGAGGAGCATCAGAGTGGAAGCCACGACCAAGGCAATGCGCATGGCCGCTATCCTTCACGATGATAGGGGTGGTTCGCAAGGATGCTGGTCGCCCGGAACAGCTGTTCGGCCACCATCGCCCGGACGAGCAGATGCGGCCAGGTAGTCCGCCCGAACGAAAGGAGCAGGTCGGTCGAGGCGCGCTCGGCCTCGCTGAAGCCTTCGGCGCCACCGATCAGGAATCGCGCCTCGCGCCGGCCGGCGTCGCGCCACCGTTCGAGCTGTCGCGCCAGCTCGACGGACGAGAGCTGCTCGCCCTTCTCGTCGAGCATGACGGTAACGGCGCCGGCCGCAGGGAACGGGAAGACGGCCTTTTCGGCCAATTCCGTCGTCGCGACCGGCCAAGGGACGCGCTTCAGGTAGCGCTCGACCAGCTCGGCTTCGGGACCGCGGCCGATCTTCCCGCGGGCGATGATGTGCAGCCGCAATTCTAGCGCGTGGCGGCGGCCGGCGCCCGCTCCTCGGGCGTGCGCTCCTCAAACGCCCACATTCGCTCGAGATTGTAGAAGCTGCGCACTTCGGGGCGGAAGATGTGGACGATGACGTCGTCGGCGTCGATCAGCACCCAGTCGGCGACCGGCAGACCCTCGGTCCTTACGTTGCGTCCGAGTTCGCGCTTGATGCGCTCGCCGAGCTTCTCCGCCATCGCGGCCACCTGCCGGCTCGAACGTCCGCTGGCGATCACCATGTAATCGGCGATGTTGGACTTGCCGTTGAGGGGGATGGAAACGAGGTCGACGGCCTTGTCGTCGTCAAGCGAGCGGAGCACCAGGCGGTGAAGCACCTCAGCGCGCTCGTCGGCTCCGGCGTCAAGCGGAGCGGGTGCGGGTGCGGGCAAACGGCCTCCTTCCAAACAAGGGCTTCCGGGTCACGGGATCGCGGATAGCCTCGGGGTGAAACGATTTCGTGACGGCTTCGTGCCATTGCGGATCGGCGGCACGCAGGGCGGTGGCTGAGGTCGTATCGGGCGGCAAGCGAAGCAGCACGAGGGACGGCGGTCTCCACCTCGTCCAGTTGCTCGCGTCGGCCGCGGGCCGGACGAAGCGCCGCAGCCAGCCCATGGCGGGAGCCGTGAGGGCCTCATCATCATAGCCCGGGCGAGTAACCACTGCAATCGGAACCGTGCGCGCGATGTTCCTCCAATCGCGCCAACGATGGAACTGGGTCAGATTGTCGGCGCCCATCAGCCAGATGAAGCGGCGCCGCGGATAACGCCGGATCAGCGCGCGCAGCGTGTCGATCGTGTAGCGTGTGCCGAGCTCGTCCTCGATCGCGGTCGCCCGGATCGAAGGGTGGCGGGAAGTGCGCTGCGCAAAGACCACCCTGGCCGCCAGCGGCGCCATGTCCTTCGCCGACTTCAGCGGATTGCCCGGCGAGACCAGCCACCAGACTTCTTTGAGGCCGAGCCGGCGCGCCGCCTCGAGGCTGATCCGCCGATGGCCGTCATGGGCGGGGTTGAACGAGCCCCCGAGCAGGCCGGTGCACCACATCGGCCGCCGATAGCATGGCAGGGGGGCTGGCGCGAACGGCCTCGACGGCTTCGCGCGCTTGCGTCATACCGACAGTCATGGTGTCGGGCATCGAGGGGGTCGGTGAAGCGGTGACGGGCGGCCTGATTGCCCGCGCAGTCGAACCCGACGCGGGCGACGCCGCTCACGCTGCCGAGGGAAGCTGCCTCAATTGCGGCACGCGGCTGGCCGGCGAATTCTGCCACCGCTGCGGCCAGAAGGGCCATGTCCATCGAACGCTGAGCGGATTCTGGCACGATCTCACCCACAGCGTGTTTCATTTCGAGGGCAAGATCTGGCGAACGCTGCCGATGCTGGCGTGGCGGCCGGGCGAGCTCACCCGCCGCTATGTCGAGGGCGAGCGCGGCCGCTTCGTGTCGCCGATCGCCTTGTTCCTGTTCTCGGTCTTTCTGATGTTCGCGGTCTTCACCCTGGTAGGGGGGCCGTTCAGCTTCAACGGCACCGGCCAGACCAACGCCGAGGCCCGCGCCGAAGCGGAGCGGGACTTCCGGCGCGAGCAGGCGGCGAACCGCGCCGAGCTGACGCGCCTGCGGATCGAACGGCGCCGGCTCGCAGCCGCGCGCCAGCCGACGACCGAGATCGATACCGAAATCCACCAGGCGGAGCGCGACGCCGCGCTCCAGGAGCGGCTTTACCGGCAGGCGATCGACCTGTTCCTGGCGGAGGAAGCCCGCGACGCCGAGCAGGCGAGGCAGGAGGCTGCGCGCGAAGGCCATGCGAAGCAGAACGCTGCTGCGCCGGCCGCGGGGGCCGAGGAGGGCGTCGGTAAGATCGACGCCAATACGGGTTCGGACTTCATCGATCACGCCATCGAGAAAGCCGGGCAGAACCCCTCGCTGTTGGCTTACAAGCTGCAGACCAACGCCTACAAATTCTCCTGGGCCCTGATCCCAATCTCGGTGCCGTTCCTGTGGCTGCTGTTCCTTCACCGGCGGCGCTACCGCCAGTACCGGGCCTACGACCACACGGTCTTCGTTACATACTCGATCGCCTTCATGAGCCTTGGGCTGATCGCGCTCAGCCTGTTGCGGCCGCTTGGCCTTCCCGAAGCGATCGCCGGGCTCGCGATCACGTTCGTGCCGCCGATCCACATCTACCGGCAGCTGCGCGGCGCCTATGTCTTGTCGCCGCTCAGCGCGATCTGGCGCACGGCGGCGCTGATTGTCTTCGCGTTCATCGCCGCGATGCTCTTCTTCCTGCTGCTGCTGACGCTCGGCGCGTTCGGCTGACGCCGGAAACGCAAAGGGCGCCGCCGCAGCGACGCCCTCGTCAGATGATCGGACCGGTCAGGCCCCCTGGACGGCGGGCCCACCGAGGCCGCCGCGGGGGCGGCGGGTGCTCGGGATCGACGAGCCCGTGATCGGCGGCGGCGCCGAGCGATCGGCATCGCCGCGGCCGATATCCTCGCCCTTGATCGCCCGTTTCGCTTCCTCGCCGTTCAGGGTCTCATATTCGAGCAGGGCGCCAGCGAGCCGATGAAGCTCGTCGAGATTGTCGGTGAGCACTTGGCGGGCGGTCGATTCCGCTTCCTCGATCAGCCGGCGGACCTCGGAATCGATCAGCCGCGCCGTCTCCTCCGAGACATGCTGGCTGCGCGCGACGCTGTGGCCGAGGAACACTTCCTCCTGATTGTCGCGGTAGCGAAGCCAGCCGAGCCTGTCGCTCATGCCATATTCCATGACCATCGCGCGGGCGAGGTCGGTCGCCTGCTGGATGTCGTTCGAGGCGCCGGTGTTGAGCGCGTCCTTGCCGTAGATAAGCTGCTCGGCGATGCGGCCGCCGAAGCATAGCGCCAGGCGCCCCTTCATCTGCGTCATCGACATGGAATAGCGATCGCGCTCGGGCAGGTTCCAGGTCACGCCGAGCGCGCGGCCGCGCGGGATGATCGTCACCTTGTGCAGCGGATCGCAGCCCTCGACGTGGAGCGAGACGAGCGCGTGCCCGGCCTCGTGATACGCGGTCGCCTTCTTCTCCTCCTCGGTCATGACCATGGACTTGCGCTCGGCACCCATCATCACCTTGTCTTTTGCTAATTCAAATTCACTCATCGCCACCAGCCGCTTGCCCATGCGGGCGGCAAGGAGGGCGGCCTCGTTGACGAGATTGGCGAGGTCGGCCCCGGAAAAACCGGGCGTTCCGCGCGCGATGGTGCGCGGATCGACGTCGGGCGCGAGCGGCACCTTCTTCATGTGGACGGCGAGGATCTTTTCGCGCCCCTCGATGTCGGGCCGCGGCACGACCACCTGGCGATCGAAGCGGCCGGGCCGAAGCAAGGCCGGATCGAGCACGTCGGGCCGATTGGTGGCGGCGATGATGATGATGCCCTCATTGGCCTCGAAGCCGTCCATCTCGACGAGCAGCTGATTGAGCGTCTGCTCGCGCTCGTCATTGCCGTTCCCCAGCCCGGCGCCGCGATGCCGCCCAACCGCGTCGATCTCGTCGATGAAGACGATGCACGGCGCGTTCTTCTTGGCCTGCTCGAACATATCCCTGACCCGCGACGCGCCGACGCCCACGAACATCTCGACGAAGTCGGACCCCGAAATCGTGAAGAAAGGCACGTTCGCCTCGCCGGCGATCGCCCGCGCCAGAAGCGTCTTCCCGGTCCCGGGCGAGCCGACCAGAAGCGCCCCCTTCGGGATCTTGCCGCCCAAACGGGCGAACTTGGTCGGGTCCTTCAGGAACTCGACGATCTCCTGAAGCTCCTCGCGCGCCTCGTCGATTCCGGCGACGTCGTCGAACGTCACCCGCCCGTGCTTCTCGGTCAGCAGCTTGGCCTTGGACCGCCCGAACCCCATCGCCCCCGAGCCCGCGTTCTTCTGCATCTGGCGCATCACGAAGAAGGCGATGCCGAGGATAAGGAGGAAGGGCAGCGACTGGACGAGGAGATAGGTCCAAAGCGACGTCTGCGCCTCGGGCTGCGCCTCGAACGCGACGCCGCGCGTGCGCAGCCGTTCGACCAGCTGGGTGTCCTGCGGCGGCGCGTTGGTGCGAAAGGTCTCGTTGTTCGTCAAGCGGCCGGTGATGACGTCCTTGCCGATCGACACCTGCTTGACCGATCCCTCCTCGACCCGATTGAGGAACTCGGAATAGGGGATCGAATCGCGCGCCGCCGTCGCCCCGCCCCCCATCATCTGGACGAACAGCACCAAGGCCAGCAGCACCCCGGCCCAGATCAGAAGCGACTTCATCCAGTTGTTGCCGGACGGCTCCTTGTCGGAGCCGTTGGGGGTCGGCGTGCGGTTGTCGTCCATGAATCATCCCATCGAAGAGGTACTTCGACGGGGGCCCGGCTGAAGAGGGGACCCAGGAAGCACCATGCCACGCTGTCGCCCGGTAGATAGGAGGGGGCGGGTCGGTGCGCAATGTACGCGCCACGGGTGAATGGGGGATTAGCGCGGCCGCAACGGTCTGGCCGGCCGCCGTCGCACGCCCGCCCACAGACGTTTAAGGGACCGGACCGGCGGACAAGGGGCGTGACTCAGTTGCGCGAGCTTCCCTGGCTGCAGCCTCCGGGAACGTCCATCCGCTCGCTGCGCCGCGAGCCGATCACCTCGATTCCCTTGTAGCCGACAATCCCCGCCAGCGGGATGGACACGACATAGGGCTTGATGGCGGTGAGGCAGATGCCGCCGCGCAGCGAGCCGGTGACTTCGATGCCCCAGTATTCGGGGCAATCGATATAGATGCGCGGGGACAGCCGGACGCGCATGTTGAGACACGGCGCCTCGCCCCGGACGATCAGGATGTCGCCTCCCGGGAAGTTGCCGACGATCTCGCAGGAATGGAAGCCGATCAGCCTGACGCTCTCGGCTGGGCCGGCAGCGGCGAATTCGCGAAGTGACATAATGATCCTCCTTCGGTAGCGCGGACTGCCCGCGCTCGCCGACGCTGGCGGGCGGCGGCGGCCGAGACTCGTGACGGACGTCACGCTTGCCGGGCGCAGGCGCGGCCGCTTGCCGGGCGCGGGTGCTGCCGACGATGTTTCACGTTTCGACCGGCGGCGTCGCCCCCCCGGGCGGCCGGAGGATGGCCAAGGAACGAGACAAGTCATGCTCAGTGCAGAAGTCCGAGGCAAGCCGGCCTCGAAGAAATCTCAATACAGGGCTTCGGGCCGTGGCGCCGGCCCGTTGCGGCTCCCTCGGCTGCGCTCAGGACACGCCCTTCGGCTCCGCTCAGGACAAGGTTCGAGATGGGCCGCGCCGGGGCCGGGCTGGAGAGCCTGACTATGCTCGCGCGGGCGCGGCGGGTCAGTCGATGTCCTGGTTCGGCTTGCTCGGCTTGCTTACCTCGAAGGGACATTGATCGAGCGCCATCCGGTGCGCCTCGGCGTCGCTGCGTGCTTCGACGAAGACGGTATATTTGGGCGTCGTGTCGGCCTTGTCCCAGTGGCAGGCGAAGCAATAGCGGAAGAGCCCCGGATCGTCGGTCGCGATCTTGTCGCTCAGCGTGCACGTGCATTTGGGCGGGCTTGGCGGCATCGGCGATTCTCCTGGTGCATCGGCGGTAAGCCTTATGGCACGCAAAAGCGGCGACCGAGAAGGACGAGGCCGCAGGGAATGTATTTCGCTTAGTCGGCATGGGGAAATCCTGAGTGTCACCCAATGCAGGCAGGTCGGGCAGGCTTCGGGCGGTGCGAGGCCTGCGCGCGGCCCTTCGGTACGGGTCTTCGTCGAGCTCAACCCCTGCTCGGGATCGAGGGCTTTGTGGTGAGGCCGGCGACGGCGCGGATCCTTCGATAGCAGTTCGACGTAGCTCGCCCCCTACTGAGGACGAGCGGTTTCCTGGCGAGGCCGGTGCCGGGCGCCGGCTCCTTCGCCTTTTCTTGTCGGTAATAAGGAGGGAGGAAGCGAGTGAGGGTAGGGGCGTTCACGAGCGCCCGCCGCAACAGGCGGAGCCGCGGATCCGGAGCTTCGGCTGAAGGCGGCGCCGGCGTCCGGAAAAGTCTGGAGCGGGCGAAGGGATTCGAACCCTCGACCCCAACCTTGGCAAGGTTGTGCTCTACCCCTGAGCTACGCCCGCTCTGAGCGGGGCCGCGAAGGCGCGGCCCGGGTAAGGCGGCGGCTGCTAGCATGGGCCCTTGAGGGTCGCAAGAGCCGCGGGTGGGGTTGGCAGAGGCCCCGCCTATCCCACATAGGGCGGCGAGATACAGAAATATCGGAAGGAATATTCAGTGGCGACCCTGGGCCTCAGCGCGGGCGAACGCGAAGCCGTCGAGAAGTTCCGGCGCGACGTCGTCGAGCCGAGCATGACCGCGCTCGTCATTGTCGATTTCTGGGCCGACTGGTGCGGGCCGTGCAAGCAGCTGGCGCCTGTGCTCGAGAAAGTGGCTGCCGATTACGCCGACAAGGGCGTGAAGCTCGTCAAGATCGACGTCGACGAGGACAAGTTCATCGCCGCCCAGTTCCGGATCCAGTCGATCCCGACCGTCTACGCCATGTTCCAGGGCCAGCCGGTGGCGGACCTGACGCCGGCGCGCACCGAAGGGCAGCTCAAGCGCGCGCTCGATCAGATCCTCGCCCAGATCCCGGTCGAGGGCGAGGCGCAGCAGCGCGAGGCCGAGGTTGAGCCGCTGGTCGAGATGGGCGAGCAGGTGCTGGCCGAGGGCGACGCGGCGCGCGCGGCGAATATCTTCCGCCAGATCGTCGAGATGGCGCCGGAGCATGGCGAGGCGGTCTCCGGGCTGGCGCGGGCCCTCCTCGCCGCCGGCGAGCTGGACGAGGCGAAGGCGGTCCTGTCCGACCTCCCGGAAGGCGTGGAAAAGGACCCGGCGATCGGCCGCGCCCGCTCGGCCCTGGCGCTGGCCGAGATCGCGCCGGCCGGCGAGGCCGGGGAGATGGAGCGGCGCATCGCCGCCAACCCCGACGACCTCGAGGCGCGCTTCGAGCTGGCCGGCGCGCTCATGGCGAAGGGCGAGCACGACGGCGCCGCCGACCAGCTGCTCGAGATCGTCCGCCGGAATCGCGAGTGGAACGAGGGCGCGGCGCGCACGCGGCTGCTGCAGCTGCTCGAGGCGGTCGGGCTCGAGGATCCGTGGGCGGCGGCGCAGCGGCGGCGGCTGTCGCAGATCTTGTTCGGATGACCGAATCGGCGCTGCTCCGGGTGCCGATCTTCCCGCTTGCGGGAGCCCTGCTCTTCCCGCGCAGCCAGCTCCCCTTGCACATCTTCGAGCCGAGATACCGCGCGATGGTGCGCGACGCGCTGGCCAGCGACCGGCTGATCGCGATGGTCCAGCCGAAAGACGCCGCCCTCGCCGCCGAGGCTGACCGAGCAGCGAGACCGGAAGTGTTCGACGTCGGCTGCATCGGCCGCATCGCCGGCTGCGATGAACTGGACGACGGCCGCTTCAACATCGTTCTCGAAGGCCTCAGCCGCTTCCGGATCGCGCGCGAGGCGGCGGTCGAGACGCCCTACCGGCAGGTCGACGCCGACCGCGGCGGCTTCGACGAGGATGCCGAGGCGATCCTCGGCCTCGCCCAGCGCGCCGAGGTGGAGCGCGAAGCGCGGGCCTATGCCGATTCCCTGGGCTATATCGTCGAATGGGAAGCGGTCACCCGGCTCGACGACGAGATGCTGGTCAACGGCATCTGCCAGATCGCGCCCCTGGACGTGGCTTCCAAGCAGGCGCTGCTCGAGGCGCCGGATCTGGCGGCGCGCGCCGATTTGCTCGTCCAGTTCATGCAGTTCCAGCGGATGGCGCCGGGCGGCGCCGACGGGCCGGAGACGCTGCAGTGACGCTCGATCCGGGGCTGCTGGCGAAGCTGGTCTGCCCCGTCACGCGGACGCCGCTGCGCTACGACGAGGCGGCGCAGGAGCTGGTGTCGGAAGCGGCCGGGGTCGCTTATCCGGTTCGCGACGGAATCCCCGTGATGCTGATCGAGGAAGCGCGACCGCTGGAGCGATGAGCGACATCGATCTCAGCGGGAAATGGAGCGGCTTTTTCAACTATCCGGTCGCGCTGCCGCCGGTGAATTTCGAGGCGGTGCTGAACGATGTGGGCGGCCGCCTGACCGGCAGCACCAGCGAGCCCGACCGCTTCGGCCGGACGATCGGCGCGGTGATCGACGGCAGCCGGCAGGGCGCGTCGGTCACCTTCATCAAGATGTATGACGCCGCCGACGGCGAATATGACGTCGTCCGCTACGCCGGCACGGCCGCCGCAGGGGGCGACGAGATCGAGGGCCGCTGGGTCGTGGCGGAAAACTGGTCGGGCACCTTCCTGATGGTCCGCGGCGGCCGAGCGGCCGAGGCGATGGAGCAAAAGGCGGAAGAACCGGTCTGACGCGGCTAGATCGGCAGGCCCCGCAAAAGCAGGGGCAGGTCGCCGCT
>DASVVV010000111.1:0-73571 GCA_036386375.1 Allosphingosinicella sp.
GATGGCGTCGTCGCCGAGCGAGCGGCTGCTCCTGATCCGGCGCGTCTCGACGCAGGGCTGGGGCGCGCCCGCGCTTCGTCCGGCAAGGGCCTCGGCGATGTCGGCCTCGCTCTCGTGGGCGACCTCGACGCTTTCTCCAGCGGTGCAGCCGGCGGCGAGGCCGGTAAGGGCGATCAGGAACGCAGACTTCATCGGGGCCTCCATCGAACGGCAGTGTCGCAAAAACGAACGGCCCGGGGCTTCCGTTGCTAACCGCGAAAATTGTCCTTGCCGGTGCGGCGGCGGGCGAATTCCTCGACCGAAACCGCGCGCATGAACGGATTGGTGGCGCGTTCCAGGGCGATGGTGGTCGGAACGGTAGCCTCGCCGGCGGAGCGCGCCGCCTCGACCTCGGCCATGCGCGCGGCGAGGGCCGCATTGTCCGGCTCGACGGTGAGCGCGAAGCGGCCGTTCGAGAGCGTATATTCGTGGGCGCAATAGACGTGGGTCTCCGGCGGAAGGTCGGCGAGGCGCTTCAGGTTCGCATACATCTGCCCGGCGTCGCCTTCGAACAGTCGCCCGCAGCCCATCGCGAACAGGGTGTCGCCGACGAAGATCACTTGCTCGGACGCGAGATGATAAGCGATGTGGCCGGCGGTGTGGGCCGGCACTTCCAGCACCGCCGCGTCGAGCGCGCCGAGGCTGACGCGGTCGCCCTCGCCGACCTGCCGGTCGAGCGTCGGAATCCGCGCCGCCTCGGCCGCGGGGCCGGTGACGGAGCAGCCGGTCGCCGCCTTGATCGCGGCATTGCCGCCGGTGTGGTCGGGATGCCAGTGCGTGTTCCATATCTGAGTGATGCGCCAGCCGCGCCGCTCGGCTTCGGCGAGCACCGGCTCGGCCACGGCCGGATCGACCACCGCCGTCTCGCGCGACTGCGGCTCATGCGCGAGCCACACATAATTGTCGCTGAGGACGGCGATTCGGGCGATCTCGATCACGGCGCGAACCTAGGCCTTCGCCCCGAGCAGCGCCAGCGCCTCGCGCGCCAGCCGCTTCGTCAGGCCCGCCGCCGGCTCGGCGCGCGCGAGCGGCGCCGCCTGGCCGGACCACATCGGGACGAACCCCGCCTCCCCACGCTCCCGCGCCGCCGCGGCGAGCGGCGCCAGAGCGGCACCGGCATGGGGAAAGGCGGGCGCTTCGGGGCGGACCGGGCCGAGCTCGTCCACCGGCGGAGTGGCGAGGCCGCGGGCGCGGCGACCCGTGAAGAGGTTGGTGAAGACGGTTCGCTCGGCCCGCTCGGAGGCCAAAGCAGCGCGATGCGCCGGCGCGACGAGGCTTTCCGGGCAAAAGAGGTAGGCGGTGCCGACCTGGACGGCAGCGGCGCCCAAAGTGAGCGCGGCCGCCACGCCTCGCCCGTCGGCGATGCCCCCGGCGGCGATCACCGGCAGGTCGGTCGCGTCGGCCACCTGCGGGACCAGCGCGATCAGGCCGAGCTGCTCCTCGGGCGGCGAGAGGAAGCTGCCGGCATGGCCGCCCGCCTCCCATCCCTGGGCGATGATCGCATCGACGCGGCGCCGGGCAAGCGAGCGCGCCTCCCTTACCGTGGTCGCGGTCGCGATCACTCGCGCGCCGGCCGCTCGGACGCGGTCGAGCAGGCTGCCGTCAGGAAGGCCGAAATGGAAGCTGACGATTTCCGGCCGCACGGCCTCGATGGCTTCGGCCATCGCCGCATCGAACGGCGCGCGTCCCGGCCCCTCGCCCGCCGCGGGTTCGAGGCCGAACCGGTCGTAGAAGGGCCGAAGCAGAGCGAGCCACTCGCCCTCGTCGGGTGCGGGCGGCATTTGGTGGCAGAAGAAGTTGAGGTTGAGCGGCCCTTCGGCGCGGGCGCGGACCTCGGCCGCCTGCGCGCGCACCTGCTCCGGCTTGAGCAGCGCGCAGGGGAGCGAGCCGACCGCGCCACCCGCCATGGCCGCGACCGCCAGCTCGACGCCGCCGGCACCCGCCATCGGCGCCTGGACGATCGGCAGCCGGCTGCCGAGCACCGCCCGGAACCGTTCGTCCGGCCAGCCCGCGGGCGCGGCTACCACTTTCCCGTGTTCGGCATCGACGCCCACGGCTCCTGCGGCGGCAGCGCCTGGCCCTGCTGGAGCAATTCGATCGAAATGTTGTCGGGCGTGCGGACGAAGGCCATCCGACCATCGCGCGGCGGCCGGTTGATCGTCACGCCATTGGCCATCAGCCGCCGGCAGGTCTCGTATATATCCTCGACCGCATAGGCGACGTGGCCGAAATTGCGGCCTTCGTCGTAGCCCTCCTCATCCCAATTGTGAGTGAGCTCCATCTGCGCCTGCTCGTCGCCCGGCGCGGCGAGGAAAATCAGCGTGTAACGACCCGCCTCATTGTCCGTCCGCCGCACCTCCCTGAGCCCCAGAAACTCAAAAAACCGAACCGTTTCATCGGGATCGGAGACGCGGATCATCGTGTGCAGGTATTTCATTGTGTCTTTCTCGGCTCATCGCTATCAATGCACGGTTCATCGCCGTCGCGGCAGATGATCGGGCCGCCGGCGGAAGCTGTTTTCCGAGTCGGCGGGGAGGAGCGATAGCATGGCCGAAGCCGAAGCGGGCACCCGCAACGTCACCCGCAACGTGACCCTGATCGCGGCGATCATCCTGGCGTTGGGCATCATCGTCGGCGGCTTCCTGCTCGGCGACGGCCTCCGGCGCGCCCGCATGGCCGACCGCGCCGTGACCGTGCGCGGCCTCGCCGAACGCAACGTCAACGCCGACCTCGCCACCTGGACGATCAACTTCAGCGCCCAGGGGACCGAGCTCGCGCCGGTCCAGGCGGAGGTCGACCGCGACGCGCGCGCCATCGCCGACTTCTTCCGTGCCGCCGGCTTCCCCGCCGAGGCGGTGACCGACGCCGGCGGATCGGTGAACCAGTATTTCGACAGCAATCGCGGCGAGAACAACGTCACCATCAACCGCCGGCTGCAGCTGCGCACCAACGACGTCGCCCGCGCGCGCCAGGCCTATGCTCGCCAGTTCGACCTGATCCGGCGCGGCGTCGCGATCCAGGAAGGGTCGGGCATTCAATACGTCTTCACCCGCCTCAACGAGATCAAGCCGCGGATGATCGCCGAGGCGACTCGAAACGCCCGCGCCAGCGCCGAGCAGTTCGCCGAGGATTCGGGCACCGACGTCGGCGGCATCCGATCGGCGACGCAGGGCTATTTCTCGATCGGCCCGCGCGACGGCGACGACAGCGAGGAAGGCTATGGCGGCCGCGATTCGCCCTTCCAGAAGGTCCGCGTCGTCACGACGATCGAATTCTACCTCGACTGAGGCTGTTGCGCCGCTGGGGGCGGCTCAGCCGCGGATCCCGGCGGCGGGGCGGGCACCTCGATCTCGCGCAGCGTGTCGAGGCTTGCCTGGGCGGCGCGGCCGGCTTCGCTGTCGGGGGCGCGCTGAACGACGAGGCGGTAGAGGCGCTCGGCCTCGGTCATGTTGCCGCCCAGGCCGGCGAGCGTGCCGGCGAGCAGCAGGATGTCGGGCTCGTTCGGCGCCAGCTGAAGCGCCCGCTGGATGTCCGCCTGGGCGCGGGTGAGGTCGTTGCGCCGCTGCGCCAGAGCGGCCGAAAGATACCATGCCATCGGATCGGTGGGCACGAGCTGGAGCGCGCGGTCGAGGTCCTGGCGCGCGCCGGTGAGGTTGCCGGTCTGGACGAGCACGCGGGCCCGGTCGAGGTGGACTTCGCCGCGCAGCTCCTCGCTTAGGTTCTGCGTGGCCAGCGCGGCATCGAGCGCCGACAAGGCGCGGGTATTGTCGCCCGCCGCGATCCAGGCATTGCCGGCCTGGACCCAGAGGTCGGCGTGGTAGGGCGCCTGCGCGGAGTCCGCGTCGCGCGCCGCCTGCTCGTAGAGAGCGGCCGCGTCGGCCCAGCGCTCGAGCGCGACATAGGCAAGGCCGAGGCACTGGCGGGCTTGGAAGCCGCCGCCCTGCGCCTGCCAGGCGCTCGCCTGCTCGATCGCGCGGGCGGGGTCGGTCCGCACCGAGGCTGCGCAGGCGCGGTAGCGGGCCTCGACCGCCGTGTCGGCGGCCGGCGGCACAGGGGCGATGTTCTGGCCGGCGGCGAGCGCCAGGAGCAAAGGGATCACAGCGACTCCATCAGGCCGGACACGGTGTCGATCAGCAGCGCGATGTCGCGCTCGCGTGACAGGCGGTGGTCGCCGTCCTTGATCAGCACCGTCTGCACGTCCGCTGAACGGACCCGGCGCATGATCTCGAGCGACCAGGTCCATGGAACGTCGACATCGGCCTGGCCGTGGAGCAGCCGCACCGGGCAATCGACGACGAGGTCGCCGTGCATGATCCGAAGCGCCTCGCCGCTCTCCCAGAAGGCGCGGCTGGTGACATAAGGCTGCTCGCCATAAGGGCTCGGCTCGACGAGGCGCCCTTCGCGCAGGATCGTCAGCTTCTGCTCTTCGGTAAAGCCCCAGCCGGTGAAATCGGGCGCCGCGGCGATGCCGACCAGCCCCGCCACCCGCTGCGGCCGCGCCAGCGCGGCGAGCAGCATCAACCAGCCGCCCATCGACGAGCCGACCAGCAGGACGGGGCCGTCGACGACGGTGTCGATCATGGTCAGCGCGTCGTCGCGCCACTGGCTCAAAGTCTGCGCCTCGAACTCGCCCGGGCTGGCGCCGCAGCCGGAATAATCGAAGCGCAGCATCGCCCGCCCCTCGCGCTCCGCCCAGCCGTCGAGGGCGAGCGCCTTGGTCCCTTCCATGTCGGACATGTACCCGGGCAGGAAGATGATCGTCGGCGTGCGGCCCGGCCGGTGGCGGTGGGCGAGGCGAAGCGGCGGCGCCGGTTCCGACGCTGAGAAATCCACGATCATCCGCGCGCCGTAGCAGCGGCGGCCAGCGGATGCGAAGGGGCGGACGGAAGCGCCCGCCCGCCCCCTCCAAGCTTAGTTGTTGTTGTCGTTATCGTCGTCGTCGTCGAAGCAGTCGGTGATGACGAAGCAGACGACGGCGCCCGCGACCACGACCGCGCCGACGGTCCAGATGATGTCGTTGGGTCCGCCCATCAGGTTCATCGTTCGCCCCTCGCGGTTGAGGTTCGCGAAGTCGACGCCGACGATCCGCGCGTTCCTGAGGTCGCCGCCGCGGAAGCGGAAGTCCGCGACGTTCATCGACCGCGTGGCGCGCTCGCCGAACTGGTCGGGCGCCCCGACCGCCTGGCCGTAGCCGAGCGTCAGGCCGTAGCTGGCGCGGCTCGCATGCTCGCGCCCCATCGGAACCCTGAGATTGAGCGTCGCGGTGGCGCCGCGCGGCGCATCGAACACCGACGAGCGGAATTCCTGGGCGACGGCGGCACTGGGCAGGATGGTCATCGAGCAGAGGGCGGCCGAGACGGTCGCGCACACCAACTTTCTCAACATAAAAACCCCCTTTCATCATCGGCCGCTCCGCAGAATGGAACGGCCGGGTGCTTCATAGCACGTCGAAGCCGGGGCCGGAACGAAAACCGCGCGGGCGCGCGCGTTGCTTGACAGCTTTCCGCCCCTATCTCATGCGCCAGCTTCAATTCCGCGCGGGAACTTCAGAAAACCGGCCGATGACCCAGCTTCTCAAAATCTCCCTTCCCGACGGATCGGTGCGCGAGGTCGAGCCGGGCACGACGCCGGCGGACGTGGCGGCGGCGATCGGGCCGGGGCTCGCCAAGGCCGCGATGGCGGCGCGGGTCAACGGCGAGGTGCGCGACATCACCCGCCCGCTGGAGGAGGACGCCGAGCTCGCGCTGATCACCGCCCGCGATGAGGCCGACGCGCTCGAGCTCGTCCGGCACGATTACGCCCATGTCCTGGCCGAAGCGGTGCAGAACCTGTTTCCGGGGACCCAGATCACGTTCGGCCCAGCGACGGAGGACGGCTTCTATTACGACTTCGCGCCGGCGCCGGGCCGCGGCCCGTTCACCGAGGAGGATCTCCCGGCGATCGAGGAGGAGATGCGGCGCGTCATCGAGCGCGACGAGAAGCTGGTGCGTGAGGTTTGGACGCGCGACCGGCTGATCGCCTATTTTCGGGAGCATGGCGAGACGTACAAGGCGGAATGGGCGGCCGAGAAGTCGCCGGAGGAGACGCTGACCGTCTATCGCTCCGGCGGCTGGCTCGACATGTGTCGGGGGCCCCATCTCGCCTCGACCGGGAAGCTCGACCCGCAGGCGTTCAAGCTGACCCGCGTCTCCGGAGCCTATTGGCGCGGCGACCAGAAGAATGCGATGCTGAGCCGCATCTACGGGACGGGCTGGCTCAACAGGAAGCAGCTCGAGGCGCATCTGACGCGGCTGGAGGAGGCCGCCAAGCGCGATCACCGCAGGATCGGGCAGGACATGGACCTGTTCCACCTCCAGCCGGAGGCGCACGGATCGGTCTTCTGGCATCCGAAGGGCTTCATCGTGTGGCGGGCGCTGGAAGCCTATCTGCGCCGCCGGCTCGATGCCGCGGGCTATGAGGAAGTGAAGACGCCCCAGCTGATGCACGCCCGGCAGTGGGAGCAGTCCGGCCACTGGGGCAAGTATCGCGAGAACATGTTCATCGTGCCGGACGAGATTCCCGGGACCGAGGAGGGAGAGCCGATCCTCTCCGGCAACGCGGACCTGCTCGCGATCAAGCCGATGAACTGCCCGGCGCACGTCCTCATCTTCCGGCAAGGCATCAAGTCATATCGCGATTTGCCGATGCGGCTCGCCGAAATGGGCGTCTGCCACCGCAACGAGCCCCATGGCGCGCTCCACGGCATCCTGCGTGTTCGCCAGTTTACGCAGGACGACGCCCATATCTTTTGTCGGGAAGACCAGCTGGTTGAGGAGGTGAGGCTGTTCCTCGACCTGCTCGACCTGGTCTACAAGGATCTCGGCTTCCCCGACTATGCGATCAAGCTCGCGCTGCGGCCCGAGCAGCGTTACGGCACCGACGAGATGTGGGATCGGGCCGAGCAGGACCTGCGCGACGCGGTCCGGGCAGCCGGCCGCGACGGCCCGGATTACGGCTGGGAGGAGCTGCCCGGCGAGGGCGCCTTCTATTCGCCCAAGCTCGAATTCCATTTGACCGACGCGATCGGCCGGACCTGGCAGGTGGGGACGATCCAGGCCGATTACGTGCTGCCGGAGCGCCTCGACGCGACCTATGTGGGCGAGGACGGCGAGCGCCACCGGCCGGTGATGCTCCACCGGGCGATCCTGGGCTCGTTCGAGCGCTTCATCGGCATCCTGATCGAGCACCATGCCGGCCGCTTCCCGCTGTGGCTGGCGCCGGTGCAGGCGGTGGTGGCGACGATCGTCTCAGACGCCGACGATTATGCCCGCGAAGTGGCGCAGGCGCTCGCCGCGGCCGGGCTTCGCGCCGAGGCGGACCTTCGCAACGAGAAGATCAACTACAAGGTGCGCGAGCACAGCCTCGCCAAGGTCCCCTACCTGCTTGTGGTCGGCAAGCGCGAGGCCGAACAGCGCACGATCGCGCTTCGCCCGCTGGGAGCAGGCTCGCGCCAGGAAGAGATCGGCCTCGACGCGCTGATCGAGCGCCTGCGCGAGGAAGCGCTGCCGCCGGACCTGCGCGGCTGAATGGGCGCGCTGATCGCTCCAGGGTTCGAGATCAGCCGCACCTGCAACGGCCGGCACATCCCGCGTCACCGCCATCTCGGCGCCTATGCCGCGATCGTGCTGCGCGGCGGCTATATCGAGGCCGGCGACTGCGGCCGCTTCCAGGCGGCGCCTGGCGACGTTCTGCTTCACGACGCGTTCGAGGCCCACCAGGACCATTTCGAATCCCTCGGCGCCGACATCCTGAACATTCCCATCGCCGCGGCTCCGCCTTTCCACTTCGGCCGCATCGGCGACCCCGATGCGGTCGCACGGGCCGCGGAGCGGGACGCGGACGCGGCCAGCCTGCTGCTGCTCGAGCAGTTGAGGCCGGCCGTCGCCGGGGCCGAGGATTGGCCCGATCTTCTCGCTGCCTCGCTTCGCGCCGGCGAAATCGCCGACCTAGCCAGATGGGCGCGGACGCATTCGCTTCGCCCCTCCTCCGTCAGCCGCGGCTTCAGGCGCTGCTACGGCGTGTCGCCCAAGCGCTTTCGGCTGGAGCTTCGGGCCGCCTGCGCCGCCCGCGCCGCAACCGAGGGCCGTGAGCCGCTCGCCTGGGTCGCGGCGGGTGCGGGCTTCGCCGACCAGGCCCATATGTGCCGGGCGGTGAAGCAGCTTTACGGCCGCTCCCCGTCTTCGCTTGGTCCGGCGAAGTGCGTTCAAGACGGGGGCCAACGGTCCGCCTAGCCGGCAGGCATGAGAAGGCGCGATTTCCTGTCCGGCGCAGCCGCGGTTTCGGCGCTCGCTTTAGCCACGCATCGCGCGCGAGCGCAGCCGCGGACGAGGACCCGTTGGGTAGTGCGCGGCTCGGAAGGTTTCGACGCGCTTTCCTTCCTCAGCCCCCTGTCGGGCGATCCATTCTACACGAGCTACTATGAAGCGGAGGTCGCCGCCTTCGCGCCGCGGCTTCCGACCGCCGCGCTGGACGCGATCCGAGCGATGAAGGCGCGCGCCGTCGCCGCCAACATCCTGCTGTCGCCCTTCCTCGACCTTCGCTTTTCCGGGGGGCCCGACGAGACGATCGGCGACCTGCTCCACTCGCTCGACCAGGCCGAGACGGTACTCCGGCCTCCGCTGCAGGCCAGTCCTTATTGGGGCGACGAGGGGGAGGAGAACTGGCGCCAGTTTACGGCCGCGGCCCCGGTGCTGCGGAGCATCCTCACAGCGATGCGCGACGCCGGCTTCGCCGAGTTCCGAGCGAACATCTTCGAGCCCAAGGCGGCGGAGCGGCTGCCGCGGCTGCGCGAGCGGCTCGCCAGCTTCGACGTGGTCGGCGAGGTGGAGCGGTTCACGGGCCGCACGCTCGACGCGCAGGTCGACGTCATCCTTCTCGAATTCTGCAAGCCGCACGGCATCAAGGTGATCGGCCAGAAATTCCTGTCCGCGATCGACTGGCCGGACGAGGTCGTGATCCGAACCGCCGGCCATGAGCTTCTTCACCCGCCGGTCGACATGGCCGGACCGGCCGCAGCTGCCGCGCTCGCGGTGCTGAGGCAGGACGCTCTGCTGCGACGGATCGTGGCGGAGCACGATCCGGCCTTCGGCTATAACAGGCTCGAAGGCTTGTTCGACGAGGATCTCGCCTCCTCGCTCGACCAGCTGATCGGAGAGCGCCTGGGCGTGGCGCGCCAGCCGGCGGAGCGCTGGAACGATGTCGACGGCGGCATGCATGTCCTGTCCGCCGGCTTTTACGGGCTGATGAAGCGCACCGGCTACGCCGCGAGCGGCGGCGACCTCGAGCGCTGGCTGCACGGTATGGCGGTTGGCGGGTGGCTCGCGCCGACTTCGCTCCACGGCGCCGCGGGGGAGGTGCTCGGCCGTCCCCCCGGCCGGCTTTGGCCGCTTCCGACGTCTTGAATTGCGGCTTCGCCGCCACGCCGCCCCACTTTCGCCGCGCGACCGGCCGCGCGACTTTCATTTGCGGCACCGATCCACTAGGTGAGGGCCTCCTTTCGACCTCAGGAGACCGCAACATACGTCCGCCTCTTAACCGGCGCCCCGCCGCCCCGCCGCTCAGCGGCCCCCGCTTCAACGAATTCATCTCCGCGCCGAAGGTGCGCGTGATCGATGAGAACGGCGACAATCTCGGAGTCCTGCTGACGGCGGAGGCGATCGAGCAGGCCGCCGAAGCCGGGCTCGATCTGGTCGAGGTCTCGCCAAACGCCGATCCCCCGGTGTGCAAGTTCCTCGACGTCGGCAAATATAAATATGAGGCCCAGAAAAAGGCCAATCTCGCGCGCAAGTCGCAAAAGACGCAGGAGATCAAGGAGATCAAAATGCGTCCGAACATCGACGATCATGATTATGGCGTGAAGATGCGCAAGATCCACGAATTCATCGACGAAGGCGACAAGGTCAAGGTGACGCTTCGCTTCCGCGGCCGCGAGCTAGCCCATGGCGAGCTCGGCATGCAGCTTCTCCAGCGCGTTCAGTCCGACACCGCGAATTCGGCCAAGGTCGAGCAGCATCCGCGAATGGAAGGCCGGCAGATGCTGATGGTGCTCGCCCCGCGCTGAGCGGCGCTGGCCACAAGCCAGCTTTCCGTAGCGGCAGGCCGACCAAGCCGGTTGCAGGATGAAACTGGTCTGTTGCGGATTTGCAATAGGCCGCGAAACCCGCAGGAAACTGCGGGTTTTCCGCTGGCGCTCGGTTTACGTTCGCGTTAGCTCTGGCCCCAAACACAACTAATGATTGGGGAGGGTAATCGCATGTCTAAGAGCTTCTGGCTGCTGTCCGCGGGATTCGCAGCGCTGGCGACGCCGGCTTACGCGCAAGACGACGTCACGACGCCTGAAGAAGCGCCGACCTCCTCGACGCCGACCGAGGCCGCGGCCGTCCAGAACCAGGACCCCGACGACGGCGACGGCCAGAGCATCATCGTCACGGCGCAGGGCCGCCGCCAGGTCCTCCAGGACGTTCCGCTGGCCGTCTCCGCGGTCGGGGGCGAGCAGCTCCAGAACAGCGGCGCGACCGACATCCGCCAGCTCAATCAGCTGGCGCCGTCGCTGCTCGTCTCCTCGACCGGCACCGAAGCGAACGGCTCGGCGCGTATCCGCGGCATCGGCACGGTCGGCGACAATCCGGGCCTCGAAAGCTCGGTCGCCGTCTTCATCGACGGCGTCTATCGCTCGCGCTCCGGCATCGGGCTGAACGAGCTTGGCGAGGTCGAGCGGATCGAGGTTCTGCGCGGGCCGCAGGGGACCTTGTTCGGCCGCAACGCGTCGGCCGGCCTCATCCACATCATCACCCGCCGGCCTGAGTTCGAGTTCGGCGGCTATGCCGAGCTCACCGTGGGTAATTACGACCATATCCGCGCCGCCGGCGCCGTCACCGGCCCGATCAGCGAGTCGCTCGCCTTCCGGATCGACGGCGTCTACGTCCGCCGCGAGGGCTTTTACGACGTCATCAACGCGGCCGGCGGCACCGAAGAGCATGTCAACAACCGCAACCGCATCTTCACGCGCGGGCAATTGCTGTTCGAGCCGAACGACAACCTCTCCGTCCGGCTGCTCGCCGATTATTCGACCCGCAACGAATCCTGCTGCGGCGCAGTCTATGTCGAGACGCGCGAGACGTTCGATCCGACGCCGGGCGTTCCGGGCGACTTTGCTTATCGCCAGCCGGGCGCCGGCGGCTCGCCGTCGGGCAACCGCATCCTCGACGTCCTCACCAGCCTCGGCGGCGTCATCCCGTCGATCGGCGATCCGTTCAACCGCGAACTGGCGCTGACGCCGGGCACGACTTACGAGGACACGACCACCGACTGGGGCGGCTCGCTTCAGGTCGACTATGATTTCGGCGGTGCCACGCTGACCTCGATCACCGCCTATCGCGACTATATCTCCCATTCGCCGTCCGACACCGATTATACCAATGTCGACATCCTTCGGCGCGACGACGACGACCAGGCCTTCCGCGACTTCCAGACCTTCACCCAGGAGGTCCGGCTGCAGGGGTCGGCCTTCGGCGGCTTCCTCGACTGGCTGGTCGGCGGCTATTTCGCCAACGAGGACCTCCACGTCCGCGACAATCTGCGTTTCGGCAGCCAGTATGGCGCCTTCGCCGCCTGCCGCCTGATCGCCACCATCAACCCCAATCCGGCGCTTCGCAATCCCGCCAATCCGGGCTGTCTCAGCGCGACCGGCCGCGCCGTACTGACCGGCCTTGTTCCCGGCACGACGCCCGCCTTCGGCGCCGCGACGCCGCTGATCATCGGCGGCATCGACCGGCTCAGCACCGTCAACAATGTCGGCGACAACGTCGCCAACTATTTCCAGGACAGCACCAACTGGGCGATCTTCACCCACAACATCTTCAACCTGACCGACGATCTCAGCCTGACGCTCGGCCTTCGCTACACCAGCGAGCAGAAGGATTTCGACGCCGACTTCAACAACACCAACACCGTCTGCCCGGTCCAGCAGGCGGTCTTTTCGCCTTTCCTCCCCGGTGGGGCGGCGGCCCTGCCGGCGGCGCTCCAGCCGCTCGCCCAGGGCATCGTCAACCTGACCTGCCAGGGCAATTCGTCGAGCGCGCTCAACGGGCTCAACCTGTCCGACGACCGCGACGAGGACGAATGGACCGGGACGGCGGTGCTCTCCTACCGCCCGACCTCCGCTCTGCTCATGTATGCGAGCTACTCGCGCGGGTATAAAGCGGGCGGCTTCAACCTTGACCGCTCGGCGCTGGGCTCGCCGATCTTCGCGCCCAACGATCCGCGCAATATCGGCGGCCGGGGCTCGCCCTTCGGCACCGGCAACCTCCAGTTCGACGCCGAGATCGTCAACGCCTATGAGTTCGGCACCAAGTGGACGCGGCGCAACTTCATCCTCAACATCGCCGCCTTCCGCCAGGTGTTCGACAACTTCCAGCTGAACACGTTCAACGGCTCGGTCTTCCTGGTCCAGAACATCAACGGCTGCGACGCCGATCTCGGCACCACCGACTCCGATCCAAGCAACGCCACCGGCGCCTGCCCGGTCGACGACGTCATCGGCGGCGTGACCTCGACCGGCATCGAGGTCGAGGGCGCGATCTATCCGCACCGCGATCTCCAGATCACCGCCGGCTTCACCTATGCCGACACCAAGTACCGCAACGACCTGGTCGGCCGCGACACCGGCACACCGCTCGATTCGGCCCTGTTCCTGCTCCCGGGCGACAATCTGTCGAACGCGCCGGAGTGGACCGCCACGACGTCGCTCACCTGGACCCCGGACATCGGCAGTAGCGGCCTCAGCGGCCTCGTCTATGTCGATGCCCGCCTCAGCGACGACTATAATACCGGCTCCGACCTCTTCCCGGAGAAGGAGCAGGACGCGTTCGCTCTGGTCAATGCCCGCCTGGGCATTCGCGGGCCGGAGCAGCGCTGGGCAATCGAGATCTGGGCGCAAAACCTGTTCGACGTCGACTATCAGCAGGTCGCGTTCAACGCCCCGTTCCAGGGTTCGAACAGCCGTGCGCAGGTGGCCAATTTCGGCGCGCCTTCGTTCGCGACGGCCAATCAGCTGTTCGCGAGCTTCCTCGCCGAGCCGCGCACGTTCGGCATCACCGGCCGCTTCCGCTTCTGAGCGAAGCCGCGCCGGCAAGAGGGGCCTCGCCAGCGATGGCGGGGCCCTTTCTCGTTCAGGCGGCGGCGCGTCCGGGTGCGACGGCCCCGGCGGCGGCCTTGAGCAGCCGGCTCTGAAGGGTCCTCAGCTTCGGGGGCGCTTCGATCTTCGCGCCGTTGATATCGGTGAGGTAGAAGACGTCGACGGCGCGCTCGCCGTAAGTGGCGACATGGGCGCTGTGGATGGCGGCGCGGGATTCGGTGATCGCCTGGGCGAGGTCGCAGAGCAGGCCGGCGCGGTCGCGCGCATTGACCTCGATGACGGTGTAGCGGTTCGAAGCCTTGTCGTCGATGAAGACCGCGGGCTGGATGGGAAAGGCTTCGGCCCGGCGCAGCGGCAATGCGCGGGCGGCGAGGCGATCGCGCATCGGCTCCTGCCCCGCCACTGCCGCCAGCACCGCTTCCTCGAGCCGCTTAAGCCGGTGCGGGTCGGAAAAGGGCGCGCCGGCCAGGTCCTGGACGAGGAAATTGTCCAGCGCCATGCCGTCATTGGTGGTGTGGACGCGCGCGTCGATGATGTTGCCGCCGGCAAGGCTGATCGCGCCAGCGATCCGGTAGAACAGCCCGGGCTGATCCTTGGCATAGATGGTGACGAGCGTGGCCGCGGCTTCTTCGAGGGGCCGGGTTACCACCGCCCGGACCTCGGCCGGGTTGCGGTCGGCGGCCTCAACGAAGCGCGCGTTGCTCTCGAGAATGTCGGCGGGCTCGGCGAGCCAGTAGCTGTCGGGCAGCCGCCACACGAAGCGGGCGAACCGGCTCCCATCCCAGCCCAGCCGCTCGCCGAGCGCCTCCTGAAGCGCGGCGATTCGCTCGCGGCGGCCCTTCTGCTTGTGGCCGAGGCGGAGGATCTCCTCGGCCGCTTCGAACAGGGTCCGAAGCAGCTGCGATTTCCAGCCGGTCCATGTGCCGGGGCCGACCGCGCGAATGTCGACGGCGGTGAGGATGAAGAGCAGGCGCAGCCGCTCCGGGCTCTTCACCCGATCGACGAAATCCTGGATCGTCTTCGGGTCGGCCAGGTCGCGCTTGAACGCCGTCGCCGACATCAACAGGTGCCAGCGCACCAGCCAGGCGACGGTCTCGGTCTCCGCCTCCTCAAGCCCGAGCCGCGGACAAAGCGAGCGCGCCACGTCGGCGCCGAGCAGGCTGTGATCGCCGCCCCTTCCCTTGGCGATGTCGTGGAGCAGCACTGCGACGTAGAGGACGCGGCGCGACGCCAGCCGCTTCATCAGGCCGGTCGCGAGCGGATGCTCGTCCTTGAGCTCGCCCCGCTCGATCTTCGCGAGCAGTCCGATCGCCCGGATCGAATGCTCGTCGACGGTATAATGATGGTACATGTCGAATTGCATCCGGCCGACGACGCGGCCGAAATCGGGAATGAAGCGGCCGAACACGTCCGCCTCGTTCATCCAGCGCAGCACCGTCTCCGGGTCGCGTGGGCTGGCGAGGATGTCGAGGAACAGCGCGTTCGCGCGCGGATTGTCCCTCACGCTCGCGTCGATCAGCTTCGCCTGGCGCGCGGCGGCGCGCATCGCGAGCGGGTGGATCTCGAGCGCGTGGCGATCTGCCAGCGCGAACAGCTGGATGAGCCGGACCGGATCCTCGGCGAAGAAGGCCTCGTCCGGCACGGCAAGCCGGCCGCGATCGAGCATGAAGCCTTCGAGCCGGCTCGGCCGGCGCCGGATGGTCGGCAGGGCCGGGAGATAGAGGCGCTGGCCGCGACGGGCGAACTTCTCGTCGAGATGGGCGAGGAAGACGCCGGTCAAATCGCCGACCGTCTTCGCGTGCAGGAAATAGTGGCGCATGAAGCGCTCGACGGGCGATTTGCCGGGGCGGTCGGCATAGCGCATCCGGGCGGCAATCTCGCGCTGATAGTCGAAGGTGAGCCGTTCCTCGGCGCGTCCGGCGACGATATGAAGGTGGCAGCGGACCGCCCACAAGAAGCGCTCGGCGCGTTCGAACTGGCGAAGCTCCGCTTCCGAGAGCAGTCCGGCCTCGACCAGCTCGGCGACCGACTGGAGCCGATAGGCGAACTTGCCGATCCAGAACAAGGCATGGAGGTCCCGCAAACCGCCCTTGCCTTCCTTGACGTTGGGCTCGACGACGTAGCGGCTGTCGCCCATCCGGCGGTGGCGGGCGTCGCGTTCGTCGAGCTTTTCTTTGGCGAAGGCGCGGACGTTCCCGGCGACCACTTTCTTCCAGAACCGCGCCTGTGCCTCGTCGAGCAGCGCCTCGTCGCCCCAGACGTAGCGCGATTCGAGGATTGCGGTCCGGATCGTGTGATCGGCGGCGGCGGCCGCGATCAGCTCGTCGATTGTGCGCGTCGACGGGCTCACCTTCAGCCCCAGATCCCACAGCAGATAGAGGATCGCTTCGGCCGCCGTCTCGGTCCAGGCGCTCGGCTTCCACGGCGTCACGAAGGCGATGTCGACGTCGGAATGGAGCGCCATCTCGGCGCGGCCGTAGCCGCCCACCGCCATCAGCAGCAGCCGCTCCGACGTGGTGGGATTGGCGACCGGATGGAGCCGCTCGGTGACGTAATCGAAGGCGAGGCGAAGCACCTGATCGGTCAGGAAGGCGTAGGCCGCCGCGGCCTCGGTGCCGGCATAAGGCCGCTCCTCGAGCCGGCGGGCGATCTCGGCCCGTCCGCCGGCGAGCGCCTCCTTGAGCTTGGCGGCGACCTGCCCGCGACCGCCGGCGGCAATCGCCTCGGCGACGGCGCGACGGTCGATGATGTCGCGGCGGCGCGCGATCATGGCGAAGCCGGGCGCCATCAGCCGCTTTCCGAGTGCAGGCGCTTGAGGCGGTAGACCAGCTCAAGCGCCTCGCGCGGCGTCAGCACGTCCGGCTGAACCTCGGCCAGAGCGGCGCGGAGCGGATCGGGCGCCGCCTCTTCCTGTGCCGCCGCCGCGAACAGCGGAAGATCGTCGAGCCCGGCGGCGATGCCGCCGGTGGCGGCTCGGCCTTCCTCGAGCTTGGCAAGCACCGCCTTGGCGCGCGCGAGCACCGGCGGCGGCAGCCCGGCCAGCTTCGCCACCGCGATGCCGTAGCTGCGGTCGGCGGGGCCGCTCGCCAGCTCGTGGAGGAAGACGAGGTCCCCCTTCCATTCGCGCGCGCGGACATGGTGGAGGGTCAGGGCCTCGAGCCGCTCGGCGAGGCGAGTCAGCTCGTGATAATGGGTCGCGAACAGGCAGCGGCAACGGCACTTGTCGTGGATGGCCTCGACCACCGCCCAGGCGATGGCGAGGCCGTCGTAGGTGGACGTGCCGCGGCCGACCTCGTCGAGGATGACGAAGCTGCTTGTCGTGGCCTGGGCGAGAATGGCCGCCGTCTCGACCATCTCCACCATGAAGGTGGAGCGGCCGCGAGCGAGATTGTCGGAGGCGCCTACGCGGCTGAACAGCCGGTCGACGAGGCCGAGCGTGGCGCTTGCCGCCGGCACGTAGCCGCCGGCCTGGGCGAGCACGGCGATCAGCGCATTCTGGCGAAGGAAGGTCGATTTGCCGCCCATGTTTGGGCCGGTGACGAGCCACAGGCGAGAGTCCCCCGTCAGCCGGCAATCGTTGGCGACGAAGCGGGCGGCGCCGCCTTTCAGCGCCTCCTCGACCACCGGATGCCGCCCCCCCGTTATCTCGAAGCGGCTGTCCGGCGCGAACAGCGGGCGCGTCCAACCGCCTTCGGCCGCTCGCTCCGCGAGCGCGGCGGCTACATCGAGCCGAGCAAGCGCATCGGCGCCGGCGGCGATCGCCTCGGCGCGGGCGAGCGCGGCTTCAGTCAGTTCCTCCAGATGTGCGGCTTCGGCCTGCAGCGCGTGATTGCCCGCCTGCTGCACCCGCATCGCCTGCTCGTGGAGGTCGGGCGCGTTGAAGCGCACGACGCCGGCCAGGGTCTGGCGGTGGATGAAGCCGGAGGCGGACGCCATCAGCGGATCGGCATGCCGCGCCGGCACCTCGATATGGAAGCCGAGCACGCCGTTATGGCGGATCTTCAGGGCCGCGATGCCGGTCTGGTCCCGGTAGCGCGCCTCGAGCGCGGCGATGGCGCGACGACCTTCGCCGCCGGTCATGCGAAGCGCGTCGAGAGCGGCGTCATAGCCTTCGGCGATATAGCCGCCCTGGGCCGCATCGATCGGCGGTGACGGCACCAGCGCGCGCCCGAGCAGGTCGGTCAGCTCGCCATGGCCGGTCAGCGCCGGGAGCAGCGCGCCGAGCAAGGCCGGCGCCTCCTCGACCCGTGCGAGGCGGTCGTGAAGCCGTCGCGCCTCGCCGAGGCCGTCGCGCAGCAGCGCCAGGTCGCGCGGACCGCCGCGGCCAGCGACGAGCCGACCCAGCGCGCGCCCAATGTCGGGGAGCGCCCGCAGCTGGCGCCGCACAGTCTCGCGCAAGCCGGCATCGCGTTCGAACATCCCCACCAGGTCGAGCCGCGCCTCGATGCGGCCGCGGTCGGTCAGCGGCGCGCCAAGATCGGCAGCGAGCAGCCGCGCGCCGGCGCCGGTGACAGTGCGGTCGATGCAGCCGAGCAGGCTGCCGCTTCGCGCGCCCGTCACGGACTGGGTCAGCTCGAGGCTCTCGCGCGTCGCCGCGTCGATCATCATATGGTCCCCGGCAGACAGCGCCACCGGCGGGCGAAGGAAGGGCAGCGAATCCCGGGCGACCTCGTCGAGATAGGCGAGCAGCCCGCCCGCGGCGCACAAGGCGGCCCGGTCGAAACGGCCGAAGCCGTCGAGCGTGGCGACCCCGAATTTCTCCCTGAGGCGACGCTCGGCCGCGAGGCTGTCGAAGCCGGTCCGCCGCTCCTGCGCTCCGGCCAACGGCTCGGGCGAGACGATCTCGGCCGCCGCCAGCCGCGCCAGCTCGGCGTCGAGCGCGGCCGCCGGCACCGAGGTCAGCTCGAGCCGCCCGGTCGATATGTCAGCCGCGGCGACGCCGTAGCGCTCGCCCGATTTCGCGACCGCCGCGAGCCAGTTGGCGGAGCGCGAGTCGAGCAGCGCTTCCTCGGTGAGGGTGCCGGCCGTCACCACGCGGACGATGGCGCGGTTTACCACCGCCTTGTGGCCGCGCTTCCTGGCCTCCGCGGGGCTCTCCGTCTGCTCCGCGATGGCGACGCGATGGCCGCCCTTGATCAGCCGCGCCAGATAGGCCTCGGCGGCATGGATCGGGACGCCGCACATCGGGATCGGCTCGCCCTCATGCTCGCCCCGCGCCGTCAATGCGATGTCGAGGCACTGGGCGGCGACCTTGGCATCGTCGAAGAACAGCTCGAAGAAGTCGCCCATCCGGTAGAAGAGCAGGCAATCCGGCGCCTCCGCCTTCAGCGCCAGATATTGCGCCATCATCGGCGTCGGCGCGCTCTCGGATTTCACCTTGGTGGGCACTTGGGCGACGATAAGGCTTTGGCTTGCCCCCGTCAGCCCTCAAGTCCTACACCCGTCGCGCCAAAACAGGGAGAAGCGCGTGAGCGAAGGCAGCAACGTCAAATTCTCCGAGGCGGAGGCGCTCGAATTCCACGCGATGGGCCGGCCCGGCAAGATCGAGATCGTCGCTTCCAAGCCGATGGCGACGCAGCGCGACCTCAGCCTGGCTTATTCCCCCGGAGTCGCCGTGCCGGTGCGGGCGATCGCCGCGGACCCCGTCAAGGCCTACGATTATACCGCCAAGGGCAATCTCGTCGCCGTCATCTCCAACGGCACCGCCATCCTCGGCCTCGGCAATCTCGGCGCGCTCGCCTCGAAGCCGGTGATGGAAGGCAAAGCCGTGCTGTTCAAGCGCTTCGCGGACGTCGATTCGATCGACATCGAACTCGCCACCGAGGACGTCGACCGCTTCATCGACGCCGTGGAGCTGATGGAGCCGAGCTTCGGCGGCATCAACCTTGAGGATATCGGCGCGCCGGAATGCTTCATTATCGAGCAGACGCTGCGCGAGCGGATGAACATCCCGGTCTTCCACGACGACCAGCACGGGACCGCCATCATCACCGCCGCCGGCCTGATCAATGCCTGCTACCTGACCGGCCGGCGGCTCGAGGACATCAGAGTGGTCGTCAACGGCGCCGGAGCGGCAGCGATCGCCTGCACCGAGCTGATCAAGGCCATGGGCGTGCGCCACGACCATGTCATCATGTGCGACCGCAAGGGCGTCATCTACCAGGGCCGTCAGGAGGGGCTGGACCAGTGGAAGTCCGCCCACGCCGCCGTCACCGAGGCGCGCACGCTGACCGACGCGCTGAAAGGCGCCGATGTCTTCCTCGGCCTCTCGGCGGCGGGCGCGCTCAAGCCGGAAATGGTGAGGGACATGGCCAAGCGGCCGATCATCTTCGCCATGGCCAATCCCGACCCGGAGATCACGCCGCCCGACGCCAAGGAGGCGAGGCCGGACGCGATCGTCGCCACCGGCCGCTCCGATTATCCCAACCAGGTCAATAACGTGCTGGGCTTCCCGTTCATCTTCCGGGGCGCGCTCGACGTCCGGGCGACGACGATCAACGATGCGATGAAGATCGCCGCGGCGCAGGCGCTGGCCGAGCTCGCCCGCCAGCAGGTGCCTGAGGAGGTCGCTGCGGCCTATGGCGGCAAGGCGCACAGTTTCGGCGCCGATTACATCATCCCGGCGCCGTTCGACCCGCGGCTGATGGAGGTCGTGCCCGCCGCCGTGGCCCGAGCGGCGATGGACAGCGGCGTTGCGCTGAAGCCGATCGACGACATGGACGCCTATCGGACGGTGCTTCGCGGGCGGCTCAATCCCACGACTTCGGTGCTCACCCTCGCCTACGAGGCGGCGCGCGCCGATCCTCGCCGGGTCCTGTTCGCGGAGGGCGAGGAGGATGTGGTGCTGCGCGCGGCGATCGCCTTTCGCGACGGCGGCTACGGTATTCCGGTCCTGGTGGGACGCGACGACGTCCACGACCGCCTGCGCGCGCTCGGGGTCGAGGATCCGCAGTCGATCGAAGTGCTCAACAGCCGCAATTATCCGCGCACCGCCGAGCTTGCCGACTATCTCTACGCCCGCCTTCAGCGGAAGGGGTATCTCCATCGCGAGGTGGAGCGGATGGTGAACCAGGACCGCAACATCTTCGCCGCCTGCCTGCTCGCCGTCGGCGAGGCCGATGCGATGATCACCGGCATCACGCGCACCTATGCGCAAAATCTTCGCCAGATCCGCCGCGTTCTCGATCCCAAGGAGGGCGTGACCCCGTTCGGCGTCCATGTGCTGGTCGGCCAGAGCCGCACCGTCTTCCTCGCCGACACCACCGTCACCGAGCGGCCGAGCGCCGCCCAGCTGGCGGAGATCGCGATCCAGACCGCCGATATCGCCCGGCGGATGGGACATGACCCTCGCGTCGCCTTCCTCTCTTATTCGAACTTCGGCAATCCGGAGGGGAGCTTCCTCGAGCGCATCCGCGACGCGGTGAAATTGCTCGACGCCCGCGACGACATCGATTTCGAATATGAAGGCGAGATGGCGCCCGACGTCGCCCTCAACCCCGCGCTGCAGCGCGTCTATCCCTTCAGCCGCCTCAAGGGCCCCGCCAACGTGCTCGTCATGCCGGGGTTACAAACGGCGAATATCTCGGCGAAGCTCCTTAAGGAACTCGGCGGCCACGCCTTGCTCGGGCCGATGCTGGTAGGGATGGCCAAGCAGGTGCAGATCGCGGCGATGACGGCGTCCGCTTCCGACCTCGTCACCCTCGCCCTGCTCGCCGCGGGACGGATCGTCCGCTAGCGCCGCCGCGGCTATTGCGGGTTGTCCCGGCTCTGGCCGGGCTGGCGGCTCTGGCCGAGCGCGCCGATATTGCCGAACAGCTCCTCGAACAGGCCGCGGTCGCGGCCGAGGGTCGGCGTCTGCGCATCGGCCGGGTCGATATTCGTGACGAGCTCGAGGCCGGTTCGGTCGATCCGCTCGACATTGCCGTTGGCGTCGAAATGGACGCGCACGACCGTCTGCTGACGCGGCCTCGGCATCCGGAAGGCGAGCTGGCCGGTTTCGCGCGACACATAATACCAGTCGCGGTCGCTGAACTGGCCGACGAAGGTCGGCCGCCCGAGCGTCCCCTGCACCGAATCCCGATTGTCCACGCCGGGCTGTATCTGCGCCACCAGCGTCTCGTCGAGCACATGGCCCTGATGTTCGCGCACGCGCGTGCAGCCCGAGGCAAGCACGGTCAGGGCGGCAGCCGCCACAACGGCGCGAGGAGCGGTTCGAAGGCGCATCCGGGGCAATTCTCCTGATCGTCCGCGGCCGGGATCGGGAACCGGCGGACTTGACTAGGTCTTCCATTATGAACATCGCCCGACCGGCGCAAGGCGCCGGTCCGAAACGAGGAAGTCCTTGTCTTTCCTGCAGCGCATTTTCAGCGGCGGCAAGCGGCGCGAGACGCTCCAGCCGCTTTACCGCGCCGTCGTCGCCGCCGCGCGCAATCCCGGCTGGTATCGCGACGGGCAGGTGCCCGATACGCTCGACGGTCGCTTCGACGTCCTGGCGGCCCTGCTGGCCCTCGTCCTGCTTCGCCTGGAGAAGGAAGGCGATCCCGCGCGCGAGGCTTCGGTGCTGCTGACCGAGCTGTTCATCGCCGACATGGAGGCGACTTTGCGCCAGGTCGGCATCGGCGATTATGTGGTGGGCAAGCATGTCGGGCGGATGACAAGCGCGCTCGGCGGGCGGCTTTCCGCCTTCCGGGTCGCACGCGACGCGCGCGAGGGGTTCGAGGAACCGGTGCGGCGCAACCTGTTTCACGATGCTGCGCCCTCGCCCGGCGCGCTCCGATGGGCGGCGGCCAACCTGGAGCGTTTCCACCGGCGCCTGGAGGACATGGAGGCCCGGCCGCTGATTGCAGGCCAGGTCCCGCCGCTGTGACCAGCCCGGAATTCAGCCGTCCCGTTCGCCTCGACACGCTGGGGGCGGAGCCGCGCTCGTTCGCCGTCGCGGCGGAGCCCCTGGAGCGGGCGGCCGTCGCCGCTCGGTTCGGCCTCGCCGCGCTCGACCGGCTCGAGGCCGAGCTGACGCTGATGCGGAAGGGCGCGGAAGTGCTGGCGAAGGGCGTGCTGAAGGCCGCCGCGAGCCAGAGCTGCGTTGCCACCGGCGAGCCGGTGCCCGAGACGGTGGAGGAACGGTTCGAGCTGGTCTTCCGCCCGGTTCCCCAAGCGGACACCGCCGAGGAGGAGGTGGAGCTCAGCGAAGGCGAACTCGATGTCGTCTTCTACGACGGCGCGTCGATCGACGTCGGCGAGGCGGTCGCGCAAACGCTGGCGCTCAGCCTCGACCCTTATCCCCGCGCGCACGGCTCGGAGTCGGCCCTGCGGGAAGCCGGGGTGAGGACCGAGGAAGAGGCGCGTGCCGAATCGGGTCCGTTCGCGGCCCTCGGCGCGCTGAAGGACAAGCTAGCGAAATAGCCCTTAGAAGGGGACGTCGTCGTCGAGGTCGGTGTCGAAAGCCGGCTGCGGCTTCGCACCCTGGCGCGCGCCGCCAGCCCCGCCGCCGAAATCGCGCGAGCCGCCGCCGGCATCGCTGCCATAGCTGTCGCCATAATCGCCGCCCCCGCCGCCGCCGCCGCCGCGGCTGTCGAGCAGGACGAGCTCGCCCCGGAATCGCTGGAGGACGACCTCGGTCGAATAGCGGTCCTGGCCCGACTGGTCGGTCCATTTGCGGGTCTGGATCTGGCCTTCCAGATAGACCTTGGAGCCCTTGCGCAAATAGCTCTTGGCGACACGGCCGAGATTCTCGTTGAAGATCACGACCCGGTGCCATTCGGTCCGCTCCTGGCGGTTACCGTCCCGGTCCTTCCACTGCTCGGAGGTGGCGACGCGAAGGTTCACCACTTCGCCGCCATTGTTGAGCGAGCGCACCTCCGGATCGTCGCCAAGATTGCCGACCAGGATCACCTTGTTCACGCCCGCCATTTCATCCTCCTCGATGCTGCGCCCGGCATAGGCGATGCCGACCGGGAGGCCAAGGCTTCAGGCCGTGGCGGCGGCGGCCGCGGCGGTGCGGCGCGAGCGGTAGAAGCCGGCGGCGAGCAGCAGCGCCATCGCCGCCTGCGCGCCCAGAGTTTCAATGGTTGGATAGAGGCCGAGGATGACGCTGCGCGGGAAGCCGGCGAGGGGAGTCACCCCAATCATCCCCGCTTCCTGCAGCGCGGCGACGCCCTTGCCGGCGAGCACGACGGCAAGCACCGCGATCAGCGCCGCACTGTACTGGAAGAATTTCGCGATCGGCAGCTTGCGCCCGAATCGCAGCATCGCCCAAGCGATCACCGCCAGCAGCGACGCTCCCGCCAGCGTGCCCCCGACCAGCGCCGCGCCCTCGCCCTGGGAGCCGAGGGCCGCATAGAAGATGATGGTTTCGAACACCTCGCGATAGACGGCGATGAAGGAAAGGCCGAACAGCAGCCAGGCTGAACCGTGGCTAAGGGCGCGGTCCAGCTTCTCGCGGACATAGGCCTGCCAGGCGCCGGCCTGGGCCTTGCCGTGCATCCACACGCCGACGAAGAGGAGGATCGCCGCCGCCAGCAGCGAGCCGAAGCCTTCGGTCAGCTCGCGGTCGGCACCGCTGATGATGACGATGTGGGTCGCGGCCCACCACGTGGCGATCCCCGCCGCCAGCGCGCCGATCCAGCCGCTGTGGACATAGCGGAGCAGGTCGCGCCGCTCGGCTCGGACGAGGAAGGTGATCATCGCCACCACGATCAGCAGCGCCTCGAGCCCTTCGCGAAGGAGAATGGCGAAGGCGCCGAGGAAGGTGGAGACCGCGCTCGAGGCTTCCGGCGCCAGCGCCGCGTCGGCGCGCGTGAACAAGGCCTGCAGCCGCTCGGCGCGCTCGCTCACGTCCTGCGCCGGGGCCCCGCGGCCGATGGCGGCGCGAAGGCCGCCCATTTCGCGCTCGACCTCGGCGACGAGGCCGCCGTCGCGGGCGCCCAGCACCGCCTCGACCGGCTCGAAGCCGTCGAGATAGCTGGCCAGTGCGAGCTCCGCTGCCCGCTGCCGCTCACCGCGGGCGTAGGCGGCCGCGCTCCGGCTCAGCAGATCGCGGGCGCGGGTGAGCGAGCCCGAACCTTCCGCCTGCACCAGCACGGAGGGGTTGGCGCGCAGATAGGCCATCGCCGCCGCCGAGCGCTCCTCGCCGATCTGCCGGGCGAGCGCCGACGGCGTCAGCGAGACCAGCGTCCGAAGATCCGGGACCAGAGCCCGAACCGACGGGTCCGACCGCCACAGCCGCTCCCCCTGCTCGGCCAGCCGCGGAGGATATGCGAACTGGCCGGCGCGAAACGCGAGCGCCCAGCGGTCGCCCTCCGGAAGGTGGGCGAAGCTCTGCATCGCCGTGCCCTCGAGGCCCTGGCTGATTACCTGGTAGAGCGCGAACAGACTGCGCTCGCGCGCGCGCGCGCGATCGATGAAATCGATCGGCGGCGGGTCCATCGCCTCCGACGCAGGGGTGCGCGCCGAGCCGTCGAGGGCGTGACAGGCAGCGCAATTGGCGGCGTAGAGCGCCTGCCCGCGCTGCAGGTCCGGCGCCGCCGAAGGCGCCAGCGGGACCGGATAGGCGGCGAGGAGATTGCTGCCGAGCGCGCGCGCCAGCCGTTCGACGTCGGCGGGCGCGGCCTTGCGCGCGATCGCCTGCTGGAGCTGCGCCGCGCCCCGCACCAGCGCCGGCCGCTGCGCCCGTTCCGGCAGCGCGGCGACGCGCTCGACGATCGACGCGGAAAATTCGCGCATTTCGTCAAATTCGAGCTGGCTGACGATTCGCCCGTCCTGGACGGCGCCGGGATAATCGACGGCGACATAATCGAGCAGACGCCAGGTCGTCTGAACCGCCGTATCGTCCGCGCGCGCGGGGGCGGGGAACGCCAAAGCCAGCGCCAACAGCGAAGCCAGCACAAGCCGCCTCACAGCCTCGACATAGCCGATCATCGTCCCCCGCAAAGCTTCTAGCACCAGAGCTGACTAAACCTGATGCGACTGATTATCAATAGCGGCAGCGCCGCCGTCAGGCCGCAGGGTAGCGCAGCCGGCCAAGGAAACGGCTCAGCGACGGGAGCCGCGCGCGGGTTCCGCGCCAGCTCGCTTTGAGCTTCTCGAAATTCATCACATCGTCGATGCGCCGGTTGAGGAAAGCGCGGGTGTCGGCGAGGTCGACACTCTCGTCGTCGAGGAAGACGAGCGTGGTCGAGCCATAGACGCCGATCAGGATGGTGCGCTTGGAATAATGGTTGAAGTCGGTCGCGGTGTCGCCGGCGACCCGCCAGATCCGGTCGGCCGAACGCCAGGCGAGCCGCGCCGCGTCGGCGAAATTCTGCGGCATGGCGAGGATGGCCAGGGCGCGCCGCAGCGCTTCGCGATGGGGGAGCATCGCCTCGAAGCGGAAAAGAATGAGCTCGCGGATGCGCTCGCGGATTTTCATCTGCCCGATCCGCTCCGGCGGAAAGGCGCCGAGCATCGCCTTGTCGATCCAGTCGAACCAGGCATCGATCATCTCGGCCTCCCCACCGCGGAACGCGAGCCGGGCTCGTTCAGGCGGCACGCCGAGCTCTTGCGCCGCCATGGCGAGCGCGGCATCGGACCAGCCGTCGAAGGCGGCATGGCCGGGGAGCACCGGTGCCAGCGCCGCCTTGAGCTCGTCGAGATTCATGTCGAGCGCGGCGACCATGGCCGGTCAATGAGCCGGCGCGGCTTTGGTTGCAACCTTGCCGCCCGGCAGCCGGATCAGGATCAGCGCCGCGCAGATGAGCAGGGCGCCGACGCCGTCCAAGGCCGTGAAGCGCTCGTCATAGACCGCCCAGCCGATCGCCGCGGAAAGGATCGGCTGGGTGAGGAAGCACAGGCCCACAACGACCGGCGACAAGTGCCCCATCGCATAGACGAGCAGGCCCTGGCCGACGAGCTGGCTGCTGATCGAGAGCAGGATCACCGGCGTCCAGTCGCCGGGCATCGCCTGCTCGCCGATCGCGAGCGCGAAGGGCAGCAGCGGCAGCGCGCCCGCGGCGGTGGCGACGGCGAGCACCGGCCACGGCGCCATCGCGTGCCGCGCCCGGTCCACCGCGATCAGGTAGAACGTGTAGAAAAGGCCGGCGAGCAGCGCGAGCAGGTCGCCGCTGAAATGGTCGGGCGAAAGCTCGAAGCTGCTTCCGAGCAGCAGCGCGGCCCCCGCGGCGGCGAGCAGCAGCGCCAGCCCCTGCACCCCGGCCGGCAGCGTGCGCAGCAGGATGAAGCCATAAATCGCGAAAAGGAAGCTGGCGAAATTGCCGAACAGGGTGGCGTTGGCGAGCTTCGTTCGAAGGATGCCCTCGTGCCAGGCGGCGAGGTCGCCGGCGAAGAACAGGCCGCCCAGCGCGACGGCCGAAAGCATCGCCCAGCCGGGGCGCGGCCGCCCGCGCGACTGCGGGAGCGCCAGCCAGGCGAGGAACGGCACCGCCAGCGCCAGCCGCCAGAAAGCCGCGGACACCGGCCCCACATCCGTGAGCCGCACCAGCCATGGCCCCAAAGCGAGGAAGAGGTTCGCGAGAAGAAGGGCTGGAAAGGCGAAGCGTGCCGCTCTGGTCGCGGAGGATAGGGCGGGATCGGGCATGGCGGCCGGGCTATGGCGCTTGCCGGGGCACGGTCAAGGCGCGCACAGGATGCGGAAAAACGAGGCAGAAAAGATGGACCAGACTGGCTGGAGCGATGTCGACGCCTTCATCGAACGGCGGCTGATTGGCGATGGTGATGGCCTCCGCGAGGTGCTGGCCGCGAATGCGACCGCGGGCCTCGCGGCAATCGACGTTTCGCCGGCCCAGGGCAAGTTCCTCCACATCCTGGCGAGCATGGCCGGCGCGCGGCGCGTGCTCGAAATCGGCACGCTCGGCGGCTATTCGGCGATCTGGCTGGCGGGGGCGCTGCCGGCGGATGGACGTATCGTGACGATCGAGATCGATCCCCGCACCGCGCAGGTGGCGCGGGCCAATTTCGAGCGCGCGGGCGTCGCGGCGATGATCGACCTTCGCGTCGGTGCGGCACTCGACGTGCTGCCGCAGCTCGAAGGCCCGTTCGACTTCGTCTTCATCGACGCCGACAAGGCGAATAACGGCCATTATGCCGAGTGGGCGCTGAAGCTCGCCCGGCCCGGCACGGTGATCGGCTGCGACAATGTCGTTCGCGAAGGGCGACTGCTCGACTCGAGCGGCCAGGACCCGGCGGTCGAAGGCACGCGCGCCCTGTTCGAGCTGTTCGGGGGGCGTGACGTCTCCGCGACCGCGATCCAGACCGTCGGTCGCAAAGGCTGGGACGGCTTTGCCATCGCCGTTGTGAACTAGCGCCGGAAGCGCTCTTTCAGCGCCAGCATGCCAAGAGCCGCCTTGGCCGCTTCGCCGGCTTTGTCCTTCTGCGCCGGGTCGGCGCGGACCAGCGCCTGGGCTTCGTTCTCGACGGTGAGGATGCCGTTGCCGATGGCAAGGCCGTCGAGCGTCAGCGCCATCAACGCGCGCGCACTTTCGCCGGCGACAATCTCGAAATGATAGGTCTCGCCGCGGATGACGACGCCGAGGGCGACATAAGCGTCGAAGCGGCCGGTCTCCGCGGCCAGGGCCACGGCCCCCGGTATTTCCAGGGCGCCCGGGACGGTAACCGTTTCATGCTGATGGCCCGCCGCTTCGATGGCGGCGCGCGCGCCTTCGAGCAGCAGGTCGTTGAGATGCGCGTAGAAACGCGCCTCGACGATCAGGATCCGCGCCATCAGGTCTCGACCGGCGGGATCGGGCGCTCGCCGACGATGGCGAGGCCGTAGCCCGCCAGCGCCACCGGCGTCTGGTGGCTGTTGGTGAGCAGGATCATGTCGTGGACGCCGAGCGCCGCCAGTATCTGGGCGCCGACGCCGTAATCGCGCAGCTGCTCGGTGCCGCGCTGGGCCGATGCGCCGGAGCGGATCTTCAGCGCCTGCGTGAGCGCGTCGGGCACCGGTCGGTTGATGACGACGATCACCCCGGCCCCTTCTTCGGCGATCGCCTTCATCGCGCCTTCGAGCAGCCCGCCCCGTGGGCCCGCTTCGGCGAAGGCGTCCGAGAAGAGGCTGAGCGCATGCATCCGGACCAAAGTCGGCCGCTCGGGATCGACATGGCCTTTGACGAGCGCGATCTGCTCGGTGCCCGACGCCTTGTTGAGGAAGGTCCGCGCCGTCCAGGTGCCGCCCCAGCGGCTTTCGAACCGCGCCTCGGCCGTCTCCTCCACCAGCCGGTCCTTCTTCAAGCGATAGGCGATCAGGTCCTGGATGGTGCCGATCTTGAGATTGTGGAGCTGCGCGAAGCCGAACAGATCGTCCATTCGCGCCATCGACCCGTCGTCGCCCATGATCTCGCAGATCACCCCGGACGGGTTGAGGCCGGCCAGGCGGGCGACGTCGACCGCCGCCTCGGTATGGCCGGCGCGCACAAGCACGCCGCCGTCGCGCGCGACCAGCGGGAAGACGTGGCCGGGCGTAACGAGATGCTCGCGCCCCTTGGACGCATCGATCGCGACCGAGATCGTGCGGGCGCGGTCGGCCGCCGAAATGCCGGTCGTCACCCCTTCCTTCGCCTCGATCGAGATGGTGAAGGCGGTTTCGAGCCGGCTGTCGTTGTGGCGCGGCATCAGCGGCAGGCCAAGTTGCTCGACCCGATCGCGGGTCAGCGCCAGGCAGATCAGGCCGCGGCCGTGCTTGGCCATGAAGTTGACCGCCTCCGGCGTCGCCATCTGCGCCGGGATGACGAGGTCGCCCTCATTCTCGCGGTCTTCGTCGTCGACGAGGATGAACATCCGCCCGTTGCGCGCCTCGTCGATGATCTGCTCGGCGCTCGCCATGACGCCGCGGCTGCCGTTCGACAGGAACTTCTCGAGCTTGAGCAGGGTATCGGCGGTCGGATTCCAGTCGGAATCCCCGAGCTTGCGCAGCGAATTGGGGTGGAGCCCGGCAGCGCGGGCGAGGCCGGCGCGGCTCATCTCGCCGCCGGTCACGATCTCGCACAAGCGATCGATCAGGACGGTGCTCATGCAACCCCGCTATCACACTGTAGTGTGACCCTGCAACAGCAAATCACACGCTAGTATCGCGGCTTTCGAGCATCCGAGCGAGATAGCGGGCGATCACATCGATTTCGGCGTTCAGCCGGCGGCCCGGCCCCACGTCGGAAAAAGTGGTCTGCGCCGCGGTATGGGGAATGAGATTGATATTGAAGCGGATGCCGTCGCGCGTCGGATCATGCCAGATCTCGTTCACGGTCAACGAGACGCCGTCGAGCGTGATTGAGCCCTTGGTCGCGATGAACGGCGCAAGGTCGGCGTCGGCGGCGATGGTCAGCGTGGTCGAGCCGCCGGCCGGCTCAATCCCCACCACTTCGACCACGCCGTCTATGTGGCCGGTGACGATGTGGCCGCCGAGCTCGTCGCCGAGGCGGAGCGAGCGTTCGAGGTTCACTCGCCTCCCCTGCTCCCAGATCGAGGGCACGGTGCGAAGCATCGTCTCCTCCGAAACGTCGACGGCGAACCATCCCTCACCCTTGTCGACGACGGTCAGGCACACGCCCGAGCAGGCGATCGATGCCCCGAGGTCGACCGTCGCCATGTCGTAGCCGCAGGCGATGCGCACGTGCAGGTCGCCGCGCCGCTCGACGGCTTCGATCGTGCCGATGTCGGTGACGATTCCGGTGAACATGGCTTCAGCGCAGCCGCTCGTAGGCTTCGAGCCGGTCGGTGCCAAGCTCGCGGGACTCGACCGGCTTCCAGCGTCCGTGGGCGGCGGCGAGACTCTGAAGCCCAAGGTCGCCAATGGCCGGCTTGCCCACCCCGATCAGGACCGGCGCGCGGTAGATCAGCAGCCGGTCGACCAGGTCGGCTGCCAGGAAAGCGGCGGCGGAGGCCGAGCCGCCCTCGACCAGCAGGTCGTTGACGTCATGGAGGTCATATACGGCTTCCGGGGCCGCGAGGCGGGTCCAGCCCTCGACCCCGTCGCCCCGGGTCAGCAGCGCGCGCCGGGGGGAGCGATCCTCCAGTCCCGGCAGCCGGACGTCGAGCCGCGGTGCGTCGGCCTCGTAGGTGCCGCGGCCGACCAGGATCATGTCGGCCCGCGCCCGCTCGAGATGGGCGTGGGCGCGCGCATCCTCGCCGGTAATCCAGCGGCTCTCGCCCGACGGCAGTGCGATCCTGCCGTCGATCGACATGGCGAGCTTCAGGGTGATGAAGGGCCTGCCCAGCCGCAAACGCGTCAGGAAGCCGGCCAGGCTGCGCTGCGCCGCGTCCGCCCCGAGGCCGATCTCGACCTGGATCCCGGCCGCGCCCAGCTTTTGGACTCCGGCGCCGTTCGTTCGCGGATCGGGATCGAGCAAAGCGATGAAGACCCGCGCCGGCCGCGCCGTGGCGAGCAGGTCGGCGCAGGGCGGCCCGCGCCCGCTGAGATGGGCGCAAGGCTCGAGCGTCACATAGACATCGGAGCCCTTTATCGCTGCGCTCGCCTGGGCGAGCGCCTCAGCCTCGGCATGGGGACGCCCGCCCGGCTGGGTCCAGCCGCGGCCAATAACTTCGCCGCCCGCTTCGATGATAACGCAGCCGACATTGGGATTGGGCGCGGTCAGGCCGCGGCCGCGCTCGCCGAGCGCGATCGCCGCCGCCATCCAGCGCGCGTCGCTCAGATGCCGAGGCTGTTCAATTGCTCGTCGAGCTCCTGGAACTGCCGGCGCCGCTCCGCCTCGGCCGCGCGGCGGCGTTCGAGATCGGCCTTCTGCTTGGCCTTGATCTGGGCGTCGGTGCGGTCCGCCGGCCAGCTTTCGACATAGGTGATCGTCTCGCGCGGACGGATGTTGGTGAGCGAATCGAAATAGAAAGCGGTGATCAGCCCGATCGGAATCAGCACCGCGAGGGTGGCGGCCAGCCATTGGTGGCTCGGGCGCTCGCGCAGCACGGCGCGAATGTCGCTCCAGAGTGCGGCGGGCCGGGCGGGACGGGGGAGAGGCATCGGGGCGAAGATAGTGCGCCGCCGCCTCGCCCGCCACCCCGCTCCGTCCCCGTTCAGGTCCGCATTTCGAAGAGCACGTTCATCGTCTTGGTGCTTTCCACCGGCCGGCCGTCGAGCGTGGCCGGCCGGAAGCGCCAGCGGGCGAGCGCGTGGCGCTGGGTCGCCTCCCAAAAGGCGTCGCTGGTGGCGCTGATCTTCTCGATCGCCTTGACACGGCCGTCGGCGCCGATCGTGACCCGCACCCGAACAGTCCCTTCGCGCTCGGCCCGAAGCTCGGACGTCGGATAAGGCGGCTGTAGCGCGCCGGCGAAGCGCGGGTCGACCTGCGCCGCAACCCGCACCGGCTCCGACGGCGCTGGGTTGGGCCGGGCCGCGGGAATTTCCGGCAGACGCCGCTCGACGAAGACAGGGGGTTCAGTCGGCCGGTTGTCGACAATCACGGGGCGGTCGACCGGCGTCTCGATCACCGGGGGGACCCGGTCCATTACGGGCGGCAGCGGAAGTTGCCGCTCGACCTGCTTCGGCGGAGGCGGGTTCTCGGGCGGATCCTCCGGCAGCGGAATGAACCGTGTAATTGTCGGCGGGAAATGCTGCCGGACGAACACCGGTCCCTTCATCAGCGCCAGTGCCGTCAAAGCGGCGGCGTGCGCCGCGATGACGATCGTCAATCCGGCCGGACTGGCGGTCTTGCGGTCGTAAAATCCTCCTTGGGTCATGTCTCCTCTCCTCGCGCCTGCCGCGAGCTTCAGCTTGTCGACCTGAAGCCCGCTGACGACATGATACAATGTATCGTAATGTTATACTATACCAAAAGTGCCGCGCGATGGAGTCCGGAAGGCTGCGCCTCAGCCGAGGGCCGAGCGAAGGCGGGCGAGCGTCTGGTCGCGGCCGATCAGCGGCAGCAGCGCCGCCATTTCAGGCCCACTATCGCGGCCGGTAAGCGCTCGGCGGAGCGGCAGGAACAGCGCCTTGCCGGCGAGGCCGGTCTCGGCCTTGACGCGCGCGACGAGCTGCGGCCAGGGCGAGTCCGACCAGTCGATCGCGTCCGCGGCGGCGATGGCGGCGACGATGAGATCGCGGTCCTCAGCCGCGGCCCGGCGCTCGACATGGCCGTGCAGTATCTCCCACCATTCGCCCGCTTCGGCGACCTTCCTCAGGTTCGGGCGAATCGCTTCCCAGTCGGCCGCCGTCATGCCCTCGGGTTGCCGTTCGCGCACCTTCGCGAAGGGCAGCTGGTGGACGATCCTGGCATTGAGACCGGCCAGCTCGTCCATGTCGAAGCGCGCCGGCGCCCGGCCGAACGTCGCGAAATCGAACGTCTCGACGAGCGGATCGAGGGCGGCGACCGGCTCGACGGCAAGGCTGGTGCCGATCCGGGCCAGCTTCGCGACCAGCGCCTCGGGTTCGATTCCCGCCTCGCGCATGGCCTCGACGCCGAGCGCGCCCAGCCGCTTTGAGAGCTTGCCTTCGGAACCGACCAGGAGCGCCTCGTGGGCGAAGGCGGGCGGGTCCGCGCCGAGCGCCTCGAACATCTGCAGCTGAAGCCCGGTATTGGTGACATGATCCTCGCCCCGCACGACGTGGGTGACACCCAGGTCGATATCGTCCACCACGCTCGGCAGCATGTAGAGCCAGCTGCCATCCTCGCGGCGGATCACGGGGTCGCTGAGCAAGGCGGGGTCGAGATGCTGGTGGCCGCGAATAAGGTCGTCCCACTCGATCTGCCGGCCGTGATCGAGCCTGAAGCGCCAGTGCGCCCGCCGCCCTTCGCCCTCGAGCCGCGTTCGATCCTCGTCCGTCAAAGCCAGCGCGGCCCGATCGTAAACCGGCGGCTTGCCGCGCCCGAGCAGCACCTTGCGCCTGAGCTCCAGCTCCTGCTGAGTCTCGTAGGCCGGATAGACGCGCGCCTCTGCCCGAAGCCGCTCAAGCGCCGCCTCGTAGCGGTCGAACCGCTCGGACTGGCGGTGAACTTCGTCCGGCGCGAGTCCCAGCCAACCAAGGTCCTCCACGATCGCGCCGGCGAATTCCTCGCTCGACCGTTCGCCGTCCGTGTCGTCCAGCCTCAGGATGAACTTGCCGCCATGCTTCCTCGCCCACAGCCAGTTGTGGAGGGCGGTGCGGATATTGCCGACATGAAGGCGCCCGGTCGGCGACGGCGCGAAGCGGGTGACGACCGTCATGGCAGCGGCTCTATGCGCGGGCGGCACGGGGGGCAACGCTCTTGCCTTCGCGGGCACCCGCCGTAAGAGGGCCGCCATGAAATTGATGTCGGGCAATTCGAACCAGCCGCTGGTTCAGGCGATCGCCGACTATCTCGAGCTCCCCATCACCCAAGCGAGCGTAAGGCGCTTCGCCGACGAGGAGATTTTCGTCGAGATCCACGAGAATGTCCGCGGCGAGGACGTCTTCCTGGTCCAGTCGACCTCCTATCCCGCGAACGACAATCTGATGGAACTTCTGATCTGCATCGATGCGCTGAGGCGCGCGTCGGCCAAGCGGATCACCGCCGTCCTTCCCTATTTCGGCTATGCCCGCCAGGATCGAAAGCCGGGCCCGCGTACGCCGATCTCCGCCAAGCTGGTGGCCAACCTCATCACCGTGGCGGGCGCCAACCGGGTCCTTTCGATCGATCTCCATGCCGGCCAGATCCAGGGTTTCTTCGATATCCCCACCGACAATCTCTACGCCGCGCCGGTCATGTCGGAGGACATCAAGGCGCGATTCCGAGGCCGCAACATCACCGTCGTGTCGCCCGACGTCGGCGGCGTCGCCCGCGCCCGAGCGCTCGCTAAGAGGCTCGACAATGCACCGCTCGCGATCGTCGACAAACGCCGCGAGCGGCCCGGCGAATCGGAGGTGATGAACATCATCGGCGACGTGGGCGGTCGCTTCTGCATCCTCGCCGACGATATGGTCGATTCGGCCGGCACGCTGTGCAACGCCGCCGCGGCGCTCAAGGAAGCCGGGGCCGAGGAGGTGGTCGCTTATTGCACCCACGGCATCCTCTCCGGGGGCGCCGTGCGGCGGGTCGAGAATTCGGTGCTGAGCGAGCTGGTCATCACCGACACGATCGCGGCCTATGAGGCGGCGGAGGCCAGCGACAAGATCCGGATCCTGACGATCGCGCCTCTGCTCGCCGAGGCGATGAAGCGGATCGCCGACGAGACTTCCGTCTCAAGCCTGTTTGACTAGCCGGTGCCGAGCGTCCTCATCACCGGCGCGGGTCGCGGCATCGGCGTCGAGCTCGCCCGCCAATATGCCGCCGAAGGCCGGCGCGTCGTCGCCACCGTCCGCGCCGACAGCCCCGAACTGTCCGGCCTGGCCGGCGACATCCGCATCGAACGGCTCGACATGCGCGATTTCGCCGCCGTAGCGGCCTTTCCTGAACGGCTCGGGGGGGAAGCAATCGACCTGTTCATCGCCAATGCCGGCATGACCGCGGCTCGCCGGATCGATTCGGCGGCCGAAGCGGAGACCTGGCAGGAGGTCCATGCCGTCAACGCGGTGGCGCCGACCCTGCTGGCGCGCGCCCTCCTCCCGAACGTCCTAGCCGCACGCGGCAAAATGGCGGCGATCACAAGCCGGATGGGCAGCATCGCCGACAGCTCCGGCGGCTATATCGCCTATCGCGCCTCGAAGGCGGCGCTCAACGCCGCCTGGTACGCGCTCGCCATGGAGCTGAAAGGCGAGCCCGTGGCGCTGGTTCTACTCCATCCCGGGTGGGTGCAAACCGATATGGGCGGTGCCGGCGCGACGATCACGCCGGCCGAGAGCGTCCGCGGCATGCGCGGCGTCATCGAGCGGCTGTCGGCGCGCCAGTCCGGCGCCTTCCTCGACTATCGGGGGCAGAGCATAGCCTGGTGAGCTAGGCGGCGCGCGCCAGCTCTTCCCAAGCCTGCGCCTGCTCCTGAAGATCGTCGTTCGCCGCCGCGGCTCGAGCCGCCTCGGGCTCCGCCGCCGCGACGGGCTCGGGAACGAGCGAGCGCGACAGCGCGACCAGCAGCCCGGCTAAGCCGTAGCCGGCGAGCGCCGCGACCGGGCTCCAGAACAGGACGAGCGCGAACAGGATGCGAAGCAGCGTCGGCGGCAGGCCGAGATCCTCGCCGAGCGCCTGGCAGACGCCGAACATCGTATCGTCGCGCATCAGAATCGAAGCCGAGCTTGACATGACATCACCCATTTCGTCGCGCCCCATCAAGGGCTTGCCTGCGTCCGATAGGATTTGTGCGTTGCAGCAATATGGCGGCCGCGCGATTCGGATGTTTCAATTGTGACGGTACGGGGAGGCGACCGGGCCGGGCCGCCTCTCTTGCTTTTGCGGCGGCGCACCCATATAGGCGCCGTCTTTCCAGACTCTGGAAAACGACCGAACGGCCCGGCCGAAGGGCTGCCGTGGCTGTTCGCAAACGCCCCTCCCGGCCAAGGCCGGGATCAAAGGAGACGAAAATGCCCAAACTGAAGACGAAGAGCGGCGTCAAGAAACGCTTCAAGCTCACCGCCACCGGCAAGGTGAAGCATGGCGTCGCCGGCAAGCGCCACCGCCTGATCAGCCACAATGCCAAATATATCCGCCAGAACCGCGGCACCGAAGTGCTCGCCGACGCCGATACGGCGCGGGTGAAGCTCTGGGCGCCCTACGGCCTCAAATAAGGAGGATATAGACGATGGCACGCATCAAGCGCGGCACCACCACGCGCGCCAAGCACAAGCGCATCCTGGAGCAGGCCAAGGGCTATTACGGCCGGCGCAAGAACACGATCCGCATCGCCCGCCAGGCGGTCGAGAAGGCCGGTCAATACGCCTATCGCGACCGCAAGGTGAAGAAGCGCTCGTTCCGGGCGCTCTGGATCCAGCGCATCAACGCCGCCGTCCGCGCCGAAGGCCTGACCTACGGCCAGTTCATGCACGGCCTCAAGCTCGCCGGCGTCGACCTCGACCGCAAGGTCCTGGCCGACATCGCCATGCACGAAGGCGACGCCTTCCGCGCGATCATCGCGCAGGCGCGCGGCGCGCTGCCCCAGCAGGGCTGACCCTTTCCTCCCCTGCAAAAGCAGGGGAGGAAATCAGGCCAGCCGCTCGTAGGCGGGAAGGGTCAGGAACTCCGTCAACTCGTTCGACGTGACGAGCTCCGCGAAAATGCCCTCCGCTTCGTCGAGGCAGCCATCGACCGACCCGGCCAGCTTGTCCGTTTCCTCGCCGAGCAGGCGATCGAACAGGTCGCGCGTGAGGCGACGACCGTCGTCCAGCTGCGCCTCGAAGCGGAGCCATTGCCAGAGTTGGGTGCGGCAGATTTCGGCGGTCGCGGCATCTTCCATGAGGTTGTAGAGCGGGACGGCGCCGCGGCCGCCGAGCCAGGCGGCGAGATATTGGACGCCGACGCGGATATTCTCGCGCACGCCCGCTTCGGTGCGCGCGCCGTCGTGAAGGCGGAGCATGTCCTCACGAGTGACGCCGCTTTCGATGCGGCGGTGGAGCTGGTTGGCTTCCTCGAAGTCGAAGGCCTCGAACGCGACCGGCACCAGCGCCGGGTGGGCGACCCAGGTGCCGTCATGGCCGTTCCCCGCCTCGCGCTGCTTGTCGGCGCGGACCTTGGCGAAGGCCGTGGCATTGGCCGCTTCGTCGCCCTTGACCGGGATCTGCGCGGCCATTCCGCCCATGGCGAAAGCGCCGCGGCGGTGGCAGGTCTCGATCAGCTTCCGCGAATAAGCGGCAAGGAAGGCCTTATCCATCGTCATCGCCGAACGGTCGGGAGTCAGCCGCTCCGGCCTCCTGCCGAGCCGCTTGACGTAGGAGAAGATATAGTCCCAGCGGCCGCAGTTGAGGCCGACGATATTCTCCCTGAGCGCATGAAGGATCTCGTCCATTTCGAAGGCGGCGGGGATAGTCTCGACGAGGACCGTCGCCTTGATGGTAACGCGGACGAGGCCGAGCCGTTCCTCAGCGAGGGCGAAGACGTCGCTCCACAGCGCCGCTTCGCGATGGCTCTCCAGTTTCGGAAGGTAGAAATAGGGCCCGGAGCCGGCGTCGAGCGCGGCGCGCGCATTGTGGAAGGCGTAGAGGCCGAAATCGACGAAGGCGCCGGCGACCGGCTCGCCGTCGACGGTGACGTGCCGCTCGTCCAGGTGCCAGCCGCGCGGGCGGACCATCAGCACCGCCGGAGCATCCCGGAGCCTGTAGCTCTTGCCGCTCGCGGGATCCTCGAACGAGAGACGCCCTTGCCAGCGGTCGCGAAGATTCACCTGGCCCTCGACGACATTGGCCCAGGTCGGCGCGGTTGCGTCCTCGAAATCGGCCATGAAGACCTTCGCGCCGGAATTGAGCGCGTTGATCACCATCTTGCGGTCGGTGGGGCCGGTGATCTCGACGCGGCGGTCGAGCAGGTCCGTCGGGATGTCGCCGATGGTCCAGTCGCCTTCGCGGATCGCCCGCGTCTCATCCAGGAAGTCCGGCAGCGCGCCCGCGTCGAACGCCTGCTGTCGCTCGGCCCGCGCCGCCAAGAGGTCGCGGCGCCGGCGGTCGAAGCGCCGGTGAAGCTGGGCGACAAAGCCGAGCGCCTCCTCGGTCAGCACCTCTTGCGACCGGGCGACCGCGGACGGCGCGGCGATCGCCGGCCGCTCCGCCAGCTCGGCTTCGCTCACTGCATCGCCTCGGAAGCGATGCTGTAGCGGGTCGTGGCCGAGCTGGCGTTGGGGCAATAAGTGAGGCGGATCCATTCGTTGCGCGCCTTGCGCTCGTCCTCGAACGGCCCGACCATCTTCTCTGTGCCAGGGACCAAGGCCCGGAAGTCCGGGTCGCGATATTCCCCCCCGACAACCCAATAGCGCGTGGTCATGTCGGTTCTCCTTCTGTCTATTCCGCCGCCACGGCGGTGATGAACTGCGCGGCTTCGGTCGATTCGGCGAGCGCGGCGGTCGACGCCTCGCCGCCGGAGACGGCCTGCGCGACCAGATCGAAATAGCCGGTGCCGACCTCGCGCTGATGGCGAGTCGCCGTATAGCCCGCCGGCTCGGCCGCGAACTCGGCCTGCTGAAGATCGCAATAAGCGGCCATGCCGCGGTCGCGATAACCGCTGGCGAGCTCGAACATGCCGAGGTTGAGCGCATGGAAGCCGGCCAAAGTGACGAACTGGAACTTGTAGCCCATCGCGCCGAGCTCGCGCTGGAATTCGGCGATCGTCGCCTGATCGAGCTTCGCCACCCAGTTGAAGCTGGGCGAGCAATTGTAAGCGAGCATCTTGTCCGGATATTCTCGCTTCACCGCTTCAGCGAAGGCCCGCGCCTCGTCGAGATCGGGATGGCTCGTCTCCCACCAGAGCAGGTCGGCATGGGGGGCGAAGGCTAGGCCGCGCTTGATGCAATGGGCGAGGCCGGTCCCTTCCCTGAGCCGGAAAAAGCCCTCGGGCGTACGCTCGCCGGTGAGGAACTCATGGTCGCGCTCGTCGACGTCGGAGGTGATCAGCTTCGCGCTCTCGGCGTCGGTGCGCGCCACCAGGATCGTCGGGACGCCGCAGACGTCGGCCGCGAGGCGCGCCGAATCGAGGTTGCGGATATGCGCCTGGGTGGGGATCAGCACCTTGCCGCCGAGGTGACCGCATTTCTTCTCGCTGGCGAGCTGGTCCTCATAGTGAACGCCGGCCGCCCCGGCCTCGATATAGGCCTTCATGATCTCGAAGCAGTTCAAGGGCCCGCCGAAGCCGGCTTCGGCGTCGGCGACGATCGGGGCGAACCAGTCGCGCTTCGACCCGCCTTCGCTATGCTCGATCTGGTCGGCGCGCTGCAGCGTCTTGTTGATCCGCCGGCACAGCTCCGGGCCGGCATTGGCCGGGTAGAGCGACTGGTCCGGATACATGGCGCCGGCGGTGTTGGCGTCGGCGGCCACCTGCCAGCCTGACAGATAGATCGCCTTCAATCCGGCGCGGACCATCTGCATCGCCTGGTTGCCGGTGACGGCGCCGAGCGCATGGACATAATCCTCTTGCCTCAGCAGCTCCCAGAGCCGGTTCGCGCCGCGCCGGGCGAGGCTGTATTCGACGGGCACCGAGCCGCGCAGCCGCTCGACGTCGGCGACGCCGTAGGGGCGCGCGATGCCGTCGAAGCGGCCGGGAGGGGCGGGAACGAGAGCTGAGAAATCGGTCATCGCGAGCCTCGAAGTGGACGAACTGCACGCCAAGAAGCATCGAAGCGCACCGCCAGAGGCATGGAAAAGGGTCGCGCTGTCGTGAGGTGACTTGCGACCAGTGTCAATTCTTGACAATGTCACAGCCATGGCTGGGGAACGGAAGCTGTATCTCGGCGGGCGGCTCCGTCGCCTGCGGCGCGAGCTCGGGCTCAACCAGAACGCGATGGCCGGCGAGATCGGCGTCTCGCCTTCCTATCTCAACCATCTCGAGCGCAACCAGCGGCCGGTGACGGCGCAGGTGCTGCTGCGCCTGGCCGACGCTTATGACGTCGACCTCAAGAGTTTCGCCGCCGAAGGGCCGGAGGGTACCGGGCCGGAGCAGCTCGCCGAAATCTTCTCCGACCCCATGTTCGCCGACCTCGGCATCCCGCGCTACGAGCTGCTGGAGGTCGCCGACAATGCTCCGGCCGTGGCCGACGCCGTCTCGCGCCTCTACGCGGCGACGGTCGAGATGCGCCGCCAGCCGCCCGTCGAAGGCATGGAGCGCGAGGCGGGGTCGCCGCTGACCCCCGAAACATGGGTGCGCGACTTCATCCAGGCGCAGCGCAACCATTTTCCCTATCTCGAAGAAGCGGCCGAGACCTTGGCCGGCGCGCTGGCCGACCCGCTCGCCATCGCCGAGCCGCTGCGGCGGCGGCTGAAGGAGGGCTTCGGTGTGGAGGCGCGGATCGTCCCGCCCGAAGTGCTGGAGGCGGCGAGCCAGCATTACGACCTGCATCGCAAGCGGCTGATGCTCTCGGCTTTGCTGAGGCCCGAAAGCCGCACCTTCGCGCTCGCGTACCAGCTCGCGCTGATGGAGTTCCGGCCGCTGATCGCGCGGATGATCGAAGCGGCCGCGCCGCCCGACGCGCCGACGCGGCGCCTGCTGCACATGAGCCTCGCCAACTACGCCGCGGGCGCGATCGTCATGCCCTACCAGCCCTTTCTCGAGGCAGCCGAGCGGCACCGCTACACCATCGACCGCCTGTGCGGCGAGTTCGGCGCCAGCGTCGAGCAGGTCGCGCACCGGCTCACGACGCTTGGCCGCGCCGGAGCCCGGGGCGTGCCCTTCTTCATGCTGCGGGTCGACGCCGCCGGGAACATTTCGAAGCGGTTCGCGGGCGAGTCCTTCCCCTTCTCCCGCTTCGGCGGCACTTGCCCGCGCTGGAATCTCCACGCCACCTTCCAGACGCCGGGCCGGACCGTCACGCAGATGGTGGAGACGCCCGACGGGCAGCTTTTCTTCACGATCAGCCGCACCGTCGAACGCTCGGTCCGGCTCGACCCGCGCGAGGACAGCTCGCTGGCAATCGGCCTCGGCTGCGACATCCGCTACGCGCCCCGAATCGCTTATGCCGACGGCATCGACCTCAAGGCGCCTCTGGTGACACCGATCGGTCCCGCCTGCGTCGTCTGTCCCCGCATTCGCTGCCCCCAGCGCGCGGCCGCGCCGGCGGGGCGCACGCTGACGGTCAGCGAGACCCAGAAGACGATTTCACCCTATCCGTTCCTCGGTGGCTAGCGTTGCATCCTCCGGGTTGCATGTGTATCTATCCGGCTATGGATACACACTCCCGGACGAACGTCGTCATCGATGATGCCCTGATGGAGGAGGCCATGCGCGCGAGCGGGACCCGGACCAAGCGCGAGACGGTCGAGCTCGGCTTGCGGACGCTGGTCCGGCTCAAACGGCAGGAGCAGGTCCGCCGCCTGCGCGGCCTCGGCTGGGAAGGCGATCTCGAGGCGATGCGGCGAGATCGATGATCCTCGTCGATTCCAGCGTCTGGATCGATTTTCTCCGCGCCACCACCACCCCGCAGACCGAGCGGCTCGAGACGCTCCTTGGCACCGAGCGACTTGCCGTTGGGGACCTTGTCCTTGCCGAGGTGCTGCAGGGTTGTACGAGCGAGCGGGCCTTCGCGCTTGCCCTCGAGCTCCTGTCGAGCCTCGACTTGGTGGCGATCGGCGGCCGCGACACGGCGGTGGAGGCGGCGCTCAATTTTCGGCGCCTGCGGGCGAAGGGTGTGACCGTCCGCAAGACGGTCGATACCCTGATCGCGACCCACTGTATGCGCAACGGATTGCCCCTGCTCTACAGCGACCGCGAATTCGACGCCTTCGTGGAGCATCTCGGCCTCGTTTCCGCAATGGATTGAATGCCTGGGAGCCTGCCCTCCCTTTGCAGGCGGGGCGCCTTCAGCCGACTTTACGCGGCAAGGCCGGCTGGCCAAGCGGGCAATCGAGCGCCGCGCGATCCCAGCGGGCGAGATCGGCGACCGCGTCGTAGCTGCTGTCGAGGAAGGCGAGCAACGTGCGGCCAGGGTCTTCAGCGCTCCGCACGGCTTCATAGTCGAGGACGAACTCGCCGAGCGCTGAGTCGAAGCGGGCGGGTTCCGGCGAGACGCGGGCGTCGGCAAAGCCTTCGGGCGCCGGATAGGCGTAGGAATAAAAGAACGGGCCGCCCGGGCCGCCGGCGCCGCCGGGCCAGAAACCGGCGCTGGAGACTTCGTGGCTATAGGCTTCGCGCGTCACCGCGTCGGGAAGGTTGGGGATGCCGCCCGGGTGGAGCGGCGCCGGCCGGCCGGAAAAGCGGGTCACCGCCAGGTCGAAGCTGCCCCAGAAGAAATGGACCGGGCTGACCTTGCCGAGGAAGCCTGACCGAAACAGCCGGAACAGCCGGTCCGCCTCGACCAAAGCCGCGTGAAGCCGCGTCGCGCTGTCCGGATCGTAGCGGCGCGGCTCCCGGTCTTCCGCAAAGGGCACCGCCGGCTCGATCTCGTTCGGGGCGCCATGGAACTGCGCTCCCGGGGCAACATCGCGGACCAGTGCCATCGCCTCGGCGTGAAAATGCGCCACCGACATTGGACGCAACGGCACGGTGCGGATTCCCTGCGCATCCTCCAGCCTCAGGCAGTGGCCGATGAGATCCAGCGTGAGCTGGAACGGGCCGCTCGGCGCGTGGATCAGCTCCGTCGCCAAGCCGCGCGGCGTCACATGCAGCGTGAGATGCCAGCCGTGATTGCGCCAGGGGAGCAAGGCCGTCGGCACCTTTCCGACGATCTGGGCGAACAGGTGGAGCGTCGCGATCGTCGCGCCGTCCCGCTCGGCGGAGAGCGGCGGCCATGCCTTGCCGGGCTTGCCCATGGCCTTCCGCTAGACGGGTTCAATCCGTTCTGAAAGTCTTCTAGGGGGGCGGCGCATGGCCGCCGACCCCGACCAGATGAAGCCGGAACTCGTGAGGCGTATCGAGGCGGCGCCCGATCTCGCCGCGCTCGAGGCGGAGCGGGTGGCCGCGCTCGGCAAGCAGGGCGCGGTGACGCAGCTCCTGAAGACGCTCGGCGGCATGACGCCAGAGGAGCGGCAGAGGGAGGGACCGCGTATCCACGCGCTGCGCGAGGCGGTCACGGAGGCAATAGCGGCGCGGAAGGCGGCGCTGGAGGCGGCCGAGCTCGATCGGCGGCTCACCACCGAGACGCTCGACATGACGCTGCCGGTCGATCCCGGCCCGCGAGGGACGGTCCACCCGGTGAGCCAGGTGATGGACGAGCTTGCCGAAATCTTCGCCGATCTCGGCTTCGCAGTGGCGACGGGGCCGGAGATCGAGGACGACTGGCACAATTTCACCGCTCTCAACTTCCCGCCCGACCATCCCGCCAAGGCGATGCACGACACCTTCTACTTCGAGCGGACCGACGCGTCGGGGCAGCCGATGCTGCTGCGCACCCACACCTCGCCGGTGCAGATCCGCACGATGCAGACCCAGAAGCCGCCCATTTACGTGATCGCGCCGGGGCGGACCTACCGTTCCGACAGCGATGCGACGCACACGCCGATGTTCCACCAGGTCGAGGGGCTGGTGATCGATCGCGGCATCACGCTCGGCCACCTCAAATGGACGCTCGAGACCTTCCTCAAGGCCTATTTCGAGCGCGACGACATCGTGCTGCGCCTGCGTCCGAGCTATTTCCCGTTCACCGAGCCGTCGGCCGAGGTCGATGTCGGCTATACGATCCGCGACGGCCGCCGCGTGCTCGGCGGAAGCGACCATTGGATGGAGCTGCTGGGCTCCGGGATGGTCCACCCGAACGTGCTTCGCAATTGCGGCATCGATCCCGACGAATATCAGGGCTTTGCCTTCGGCTGCGGCATCGACCGGCTGGCCATGCTCAAATACGGCATGGACGACCTAAGGGCGTTCTTCGACGGCGACATACGCTGGCTGCGCCACTACGGCTTCGCCGCGCTGGACGTGCCGACCCTGTCCGGGGGCGTCGGCGCATGAAGTTCACTTTGTCCTGGCTGAGGGATCATCTCGAAACGGACGCTTCCGCCGCAGAGATCGCCGCGAAGCTCAGCGCCATCGGGCTGGAGGTCGAGAGCGTCGAAAATCCGGCGGCGAAGCTGGCGCCTTTCCTCGTCGCTGAGGTCCTCACCGCCGAGCGCCACCCGCAGGCGGACAAGCTGCAGGTGCTGACCGTCGACGCCGGCACCGGCGAGGCGATCCAGGTCGTGTGCGGCGCGCCCAACGCGCGCGCCGGCCTCAAGGGCGTGTTCGGCGCCCCCGGCGCCTATGTGCCGGGGAGCGACCTCACGCTCAAAGTCGCGGCCATCCGCGGCGTCGAGAGCCGAGGCATGATGTGCTCGGTGCGCGAGCTCGAGCTGGGCGAGGAGCATGACGGCATCATCGAGCTTGCCGCCGACGCGCCGGTCGGGGCGAGCTTCCTCGAATATGCGGGCCTCGACGATCCGGTGATCGACGTCGCCGTCACCCCCAACCGGCAGGATGCGATGGGCGTCCACGGCATCGCCCGCGACCTCGCGGCCGCCGGGATGGGGCGGTTGAAGCCGGTGGAGATCGCGAAGGTGGAGGGCAGCTTCCCGTGCCCGATCGAGATCCGCACCGACGACCCGGAAGGGTGCCCGGCTTTCTACGGCCGGGTGATCCGGGGCGTTCGCAACGGGGCGTCGCCGCAATGGCTCCAGCAGCGGCTGAAAGCGGTCGGGCAGCGGCCGATCAGCGCGCTGGTCGATATGACGAACTACATCATGCTGAGCTACGGCCGCCCCCTGCACGTCTACGATCTGGCGAAGCTCGAAGGCGCGCTCGTCGCCCGCCGCGCCCGCGACGGCGAGGAAGTGCTGGCGCTGAACGGCAAGACCTACCGGCTCGATCCGAGCATCACCGTCATCGCCGACGATGCCGGCGTCCACGATATCGGCGGCATCATGGGGGGCGAGCATAGCAGCGTCACCGAGGCGACCACCGACATCGTCGTCGAATGCGCCTATTTCGATCCGTCGCACATCGCCCGCACCGGGCAGAAGCTCGCTTTGGCCTCGGACGCCCGCACCCGTTTCGAGCGCGGCGTCGATCCGGAATTCGTCGAGCCAGGCCTTCAGCTGGCGACGCAAATGGCGGTCGCGCTTGCAGGCGGTGAGCCGTCCGACGTGGTCCGGGCCGGGACTCCGCCGCGGCTGGAGCGCGCGATCGACTACAGCCCCGAGCACTGCCTCCGCCTCGCAGGGGTCGACGTGCCGGAGGTACGCCAGCGCGAGATACTGGAAAGCCTCGGCTTTGAAGTAACAGCCGACAATCCCTGGCGAATCCGAGCGGCGTCATGGCGCCGCGACGTGGAAGGCCCGGCCGACATCGTCGAGGAGGTCGCCCGCATCCACGGCTTCGACAAGGTGCCCTCGACGCCGCTCGATCGCGCACCAGGCGTCGCGAAGCCGACGGCGACGCCCGAGCAGCTGATCGAGCGGAGGGTTCGCCGCACCGCGGCCGCGCGCGGGCTCAACGAGGCGGTGACCTGGAGCTTCATCGCCGAGGCGGAAGCGGAGCCGTTCGGCGGTTCGGCCTGGCGGCTCGCCAACCCGATCAGCGAGGACATGAAGGCGATGCGCCCGTCGCTGCTCCCCGGCCTGCTCGCGGCGGCCCGGCGCAACATCGCGCGCGGCGCCGAGGCCGTGCGGCTGTTCGAGGTCGGGCGCCGCTATCTCGACGAGTCCGAGCGGCCGACCGTCGGGCTGGTGCTTGCCGGGAATCGCAGCGGCCGCCACTGGCGCGGCGGCAAGGCGCAGCCGTTCGACGCGCTCGACGCCAAGGCCGAAGCGCTTGCGATCCTCGCCGCGGCCGGGGCGCCGGTCGAGAACCTGCAGGTCCTCGGCGACGCCGCCAGCGTCTACCATCCGGGCCGCTCGGGGCGGCTCGGCCTCGGGCCGAAGACCATCCTCGCCGAGTTCGGCGCCCTCCATCCCCGCCTCCTCAAGGCGTTCGATCTCGACGGCGCGGTGGTGGCGGCGGAAATCTACCTCGACGCGCTGCCGAAGAGGCGCGGCGGCATCGGCCATATGCGCAGCCCTTACGCCCCGCCCGCGCTGCAGGCGATGAAGCGCGACTTCGCATTCCTCGTCCCTGCCGGGCTTCCCGCCGATCAACTGGTGCGCGCGGTGCGCGGCGCCGACAAGGCGGCAATCACCGCCGTCTCGCTGTTCGACGTCTTTACCGGTCCGGGAGTGCCGGAGGGCCAGAAGTCGATGGCGGTGGAGGTCACGCTGCAGCCGGCCGAGAAGAGCTTCACCGAAGATGAGCTAAAGGGTGTCTCGGAGCGCATCGTCGCCGCCGCCGCGAAGATCGGCGCCGCCTTGCGCGGCTGACGTGACCGAAGCGGCCGTCCGCGCGGCGTTCCGGCTCCAGGCGGAATGGTGCCGCCGGCTCGGCTCCCCCTTCACCGGGCTGCTGTGCGACGTCGCGGCGGAAAGGCTGACCGCGGAGGAAGAGGTCGGCCGCCGAATCCTCGGCTGGTCCGGAAATCCGGAGCCGAGCGGCGATGCGCTTGCCCTTCGGTTCTGCGGCGGTCTCCATTTCCTGGTCCGGAGCGGCCGGGCGCCGGAGCTTGCCCGGTTCTACCCGGCTGCGCCCATGCCGGATGCCGAGCCATTGTGGCGCGCGGTTCGAGCAACCCTGCGGGACCATGCCGACGGGCTGCTCGCCTGGCTCGAGCGGACGCCGCAGACCAACGAGGTGGGCCGGTCGGCTGTGCTGATGGCGGGACTGCTGGTCGCCGTCGCGAAATTCCAGCGCCCGCTGCGGCTGTTCGAGCTGGGCGCGAGCGCCGGGCTCAATCTCAACCTTGACCGCTACCGCTACGATCTCGGCGGGCGCGAAGCGGGCGACAGCGGGTCTCCGCTGCAGTTGAGCCCGGAGTGGAAAGGAGTGCCGCCGCCGGCTGCTGATATCCGGTTGGCCGGTCGGACGGGGGTCGATCTCAGCCCCGTCGACGCACGCGCCGACGCCCAGCGCCTGCTTGCTTATGTCTGGCCCGACCAGCCGCAGCGCCTGCGGCAGCTCGAGCTTGCCCTTCGACTGGCAGCGGACGATCCACCGCAGGTGGCGCGCGGCGACGCCGCCGACTGGCTGGAAGCCCAGCTGGACGAGGCGCCGCAAGCCGGCGTGATCCGTACCGTCTTCCATTCGGTAGCTTACCAATATTTTCCGCCCGAGAATCAGGAGCGCATCGCCGCGCATGTCGAGCGGGTCGGGGCGAAGGCGTCGATCGAGGCGCCGCTCGCCTGGCTGCGCTTCGAAAAGCAGCCCGGCGACGAGAAGTTCAGCCTCCGCCTGCGCACTTGGCCGGACGGGGAGGACGCGCTGCTCGCCTGGTCGCACCCGCACGGCAGCAGCATCCGCTGGCTCTACTGAGTCTGAACCTGCTCGCCGGTCACTTCCCACTCGCCGTCGAGCCACGCGACGATCTCACGCGCGCCGGGATGGTCGAAGGCAGCGTAGCGCTCGCGCAGCGCCGTTCGCCGTTCGCCGAGCCGGTCGAGGCCGCGGTCCTGAAGCAGCAGCAGGTCCCCCCGCACCTCGGCCGCCAGTTCCGGCCCGAGCACTTCCTTCGCGGCCCGCTCGAAGGCGAAGCCGTATTCGTAACCGTCGCCCACCGCGTAGTTCTCCGCCAGCGTCAGCGCCGGGATCCGGCTCAGCACCGGCTGCGAGGCGAGATTGATGCCGTGGGCCGCGACCAGCGGGCCGATCGCGGCCGGACGGCCAGTGAAGCCGCGCAGATGAAGGTGCTGCGACATGCGCGCGCCGTCGTTGACGGGATAATTGTCCCACAGGAACGGTCTTCGCCCGATCGCCTCGGCGACGCGCGCCAGATGCCCCGGGGAAAACTCGCGGCTGACCACTTCCTCCCCGGTCCACATGATCTCGACGGCCGGGTCTAGCCGCTCGCCGAGCCGCTCGAGATAGCGCTCGGGCCGCGGCCCGAAGGCGGCGTCGAGGATCGGGTCATTGGAATAATAGCTCGGGCAGCAGATCAGGCGCGTCGCGGAGGTTTTTGCCGCGGCGGCATCGACGATCGCCGCCTGCCGCTCCGCGAGATCGGGGACGTCGCCGCGCATGTCGTCGAACAGGATGGCGAGATCGTCGGCGCCGATCGGCTCAAGCTGCGCCACTTTCGCTGCAATCAGCCGATGCCCGCCTTCGTCGGGGTGCAGGTGCAGCTCGAAGGGGCTGAGCCCGAGGCCGAAGCGCATACCCGCTTCGCGGCAGGTGCCGGCCAGCGCGGCAAGGGCTTCGAGCTCCGCCTTCGGATAGGCCTCGTGCCAGCGGCGGCGGAGGAAGGCGTCGGCTTTGGGGGCGTAGAGGTAGAAACCATAGCCGCGCGGGCCGAGGAAGCGCACCGCTTCCTCGCGCTCGCGCCAGCTCCAGGGGCGGCCGAAAAAGCCTTCAATCAGGCCGAGCTCGGGGGTCACGCCGCGGGCTCCAGCGCGTTGATCGCGGCATGGACGCGCGCCTCGATGTCGTCGCGCGGAAGGCCCGGCGGGATCGGCCCACCGAAGCGCATGGTGATCCGGCCCGGCCGCTTGACGAAGCGCTGCCGCGGCCACAGCCGCCCGCTGTCGAGCGCCAGCGGCACGACGGGGAGCTTGAGCGCGCGATAGAGGCCGGCAAAGCCCGGCTGGAGGGGCGGCCGCTGGCCGGGCGCCACCCGCGTGCCTTCGGGGAAGATGACGATCGGCCGCCCCTCGGCGATCGCGGCCTCGGCGGCGCGCATCATTCGGCGAAGCGCGGCGCCGCCGCCGCTCCGGTCGACGGGGATGGCGCCGTAGCGCTGGACCACCCAGCCCCAGAGCGGAATGTCCAGCAGCTCGCGCTTCAGCACCACGGCCGGCTCGTCGAGGAGGAGAAAGACCTCAAGCGTCTCGAACATCGACTGGTGCTTGGCGGCGATGAGGCAGGCGCCGCGTGGCGCCGCGCCTTCGACCCGGGCCCGAATGCCGAGCAGCAGGGCGGCGCAGGCGCGATGATAGCGCGACCAGCCGTGAACCCATTTGCGAAGCGGCTTGGTGCCCAGGACGCTGATCGGGAAGGAGAACAGCACCGCCACCACCGTTCCTGCATAGAAGAACAATGCGAACAGCGCCGACCGCAGCGCCGCCATCAGATGCCGATCAGGTCGGCCGCTCGGCCGAGAAGATATTTGTTATATTCGAGGAAGATCGCGCCGAGGTCGGGGTTGGTCGGGACAGCGTCGGCAACGATGGCGAGACTGTCGCCGACCCGCTTCCTCAGCTCGTAGCGGGCACGAGGCATGTGCAGATCGTGGGTGACCAGCCGGATCGAGCGGATCCGCCGCCGCGCCGCCCATCGCGCGACCTCATCGGCATTGGAGCGCGTGTCGAACGATTCGCGGCCCAGCACGACGCAGCATTCGAACAGCGCCGGATCGACCTTGTAGACCTCGGCCAGCTCGATCGGCCGCACCGTCCGCTCGACCCCCGAAATGAGCATTCGCCGCGCGAGCCCTCGCTGGACGATTTCGAAACCCCGCTCGAGACGGCCGCTTCCGCCGGTCAGCACGACGACGGCGTCGGTCCGCTCGTCGCCGGCCGGGCGCGGCAGCATCACCGCGAACAGGGCATAGCCGAGCACGTAAATGAGCAGCCCGAAGGCGATCAGCCGCGACAGGAAGCGGATCACAACATCCGTCCCAGCGCCCGGAGGATTGTGAGCCGCGCGACCATCATCGCCAGCATAACGCCGAATGCGGGCAGGGCGACCAGCACCGCCCACCCTTCCGGCGGGAGGCTGGCCGAGCCGAGCAACTCGGAGCCCAGTGCCGAAACGCGGTCGGCGAGGGCGATCAGCACGATTCCGGCGATGATGAAGCCGACCAGGCCGCCGAACAGAGCGTCGAGCGCGATACGCCGCTGGAAGAGGCGGGCCACCTGGACGTCGGTCGCGCCCATCATGTGAAGGATCTCGATCGTGCCGCGATGGGTGTCGAGCGCCGCGCGGGCGGCCAGCACGACGGTGGCGGCGGTCGCGCCGACCATCAGCAGCACCAAACCCGCCGCCAGCCATTCGAGCGCGCCGATCAGGCTGGCGAGCGGCGCCAGCCACTGCGCGTTGTCGTCGACCCGAGCGGCCGGCGCCACGGCCGCCACCGCGGCACGAATGCGATCGAGGCTGTTGCGCCCCTCCTGCGTCAAATCGATGTCGACCAGCGCCGGGATCGGGAGGTCGCTCTCGATTCCCGCAGCGCCGATCCACGGCTCGAGCAGCTCGTCGATCTCCTCCTCGGGGACCGGCCGGACCTGTATCACCCCGGGCAGCACCTGCACGGCGGCGGCGGCGGCCGAGGCCTGCTGTGCGCGCAGCTCCGGATTCGCCTCGACGATCTGGATGGTGATGCGGCTGCCGAGCTGCTCGTCGAGCCGCGCCGCCGCGCCGCCGAGGCCGAGCCCGGCCGCCGCGGCGAGCACGGTGAGGAACATCATGATCGCGATCACCCACGGCATCGGCCCGGCGATCCGACCCTCGGGAAGGAGGCCGCGCTCGGCCTTGCCGAAGCGGCGCACGCCGCCCCTCACGCGTCGGGCCTCTTGGGCGGGTGCCTGAGCGCGCCGGTCGGATCGGCGATCTGACCGCGGTCGAGACGCAGCATCTCGGCGCGCTGGATGCGAGCGAGCAGATGGAGATCGTGGGTCGCGACGATCACCGTCGTGCCGAGCTTGTTCAGCGAATCGAACAGATGGAGCAGGCGCAGCGCCATTTCCGGATCGACATTTCCGGTCGGCTCGTCGGCGACGAGCAGCTCGGGGCGGCCGATCACCGCCCGGGCAATGGCGACCCGCTGCTGCTCGCCGCCCGAAAGCGTCGCCGGCCGCGCCGTCGCCCGGTCCGCCAGCCCGACCCAGGAGAGCATCTCGCGCACCGGCGTCTCCAGATCCTTATCCTCGACCCCGGCGACGCGGAGCGGCAGCGCGACATTGTCGAAGGCGGAGAGATGCGGGACCAGGCGGAATTCCTGGAAGACGACTCCGATGCGGCGGCGGAAGCCCGGCAGGCGCCCCCTCGGCATCGTCACGATATCCTCGCCGAACAGGCGGATCAGGCCCCGGCTCGGCCGGAGGGCCAAATAGAGGAGCTTGAGCAGCGACGTCTTGCCCGCTCCGGACGGCCCGGTGAGGAAATAAAAGCCCCCTTCCTTCAGCGAGAAGGTGAGGTCGGACAGCGTCTCGGCGCCGGTCCCGTAGCGCAGGCCGACATTTTCGAACTGGACGATGGACCCGTTGGTGCTCAGGCGCCGCCTCCCCGCCGCCGCTGCGGCGCGCCAAACCCATCGCACGGCCGCGCGGGGCGCTTCAAGCGTCTGAAGGGGCTCGCGTCCGGCATTTGCTTGCGCGCCCGGGCCTCGCCATGCTTAGGCTGGCCCAGCACAGCTGCGGGGTGCGCGTATCGATGATCCTCACCTGTCCGTCCTGCCAGACCCGCTATGTGGTGCCGGACAGCGCGATCGGAGCGGCCGGGCGGAAGGTGCGGTGCGCCGGCTGCCGGCACAGCTGGTTCCAGGAGCCAGCCAATGCCGCGGCGGCGCCCGCGCCCGCCCCGCCCGCTTTTGCCGCACCGGCGCGTGAAGCCCCGCCGCCCCCACCGTCACCGCCGGCGCGGCGCTACGCGCAGCCGGAACCCGCTCCCGCCGAGACCGGGCTCGATTACGCCGACGAGCCGCCATTCCGTCCGCGGCGCAACCGCGCCAAATTGTGGACGATCGCCGCCATCGTCGCCGCGGCGCTGATGACCGCGGCCATCCTCGCCGTGCAATATTTCGGCCTTCCCAGCTTCGGCGAGCGGATCATCCCGGTTCAGGCCGCCGGTGCGCTCGACCTCAACGGCACCGCCGTGCCGCGCCGCCTGGCAAGCGGCAACGAGCTGCTCGAGGTCAGGGGCGAGATCGTCAACCACACCGACGAGGTCCAGCGGGTCCCGCAAATCCGGGCCGAGCTCAAGGACGCCCAGGGCCGTGTCGTCTACACCTGGGCGATCGCGCCGCCGGTGCGCGAGCTCCAGCCCCGGGGCCGCGTCGCCTTCAACAGCGCCGAGGTCGACGTGCCGCGCGGCGGACGCGTCCTCAGCCTGACGTTCTCGCCCATTTCCTGAGCACCCAGGCCAGCCGGCCGAATTGCAGCAGCGCGCAGACCAGCATGCCCATGCCGGCGGCATAAGCGAGGCCGGCGGCGCCCCAGCCGCGGCCGACGAGCAGCGAGCCGAGCCCGCCGGTGACGATGAAGAAGCCGATGATGCCGTGCACGCTCGCCCAGACCTGCTCTCCCAGCGAGCGGAGCGCGGCGCCGAACACATATTGAAGGCCGTCAAACAGCAAAAAGGCGCCCATGATCGCCAGCATCGAGGCCGCCAGCGCGAGCACCTCGGGGTCGTCGGAAAAGGGCAGGACCCAGAAATCGGCGGCAAGAACGAGCGGGACCGAGAGGGCGACGAGGATTGCCGCCGCGAGCCCCCCGGCGATGAGCGCCCGCTCCCAGGCCGAATCGCGCTCGCCGGCGCCGACGGCGTTGCCGACCCGCACCCCGGCCGCCGAGCCGAAGCCCATCGACAGCGCGAATGCCAGGTTATGGATCGACAGCATCGCCTGGAAGGCGCCCGCCTCGGCAATGCCGAGCTGGGTCGAAAGCACCATCAGCCAGGCAAAGCCGGCGAGCTCGAGCGAGGCGCCGATCGCCGGCATCAGCCCGAACCAGGCCAGCTCGGGGACCCCGCGCACGGCACGACGCAAGGCTGCTGCCGAGAAGTCGCGAACGCGGCGCTCCGCCGCGCGCGGCAGAAGCCAGATCAACGCGAGCATCGCGGCCGCTCCGAGCCAGGAGGCGGTGGCGGTGGCATAAGCTGCGCCGACGGCGCCCAAGGCGGGAAGGCCGAGATGGCCGCCGACCCACGCCCAGGCGAGCACCGCGTTGACCGGCAGCATCGAAAGGTTGACGGCCATGACCCGGCGCGGACGGCTGATCCCCTCCAGGAAATAAGACGAGGCGGCGAGCAGCAGCTGGGCCGGGAAAGCAAGCGCCATCGCCTGCACCACCGCCGCCCCCGGCCCGAGCAGGCTGGTCTCGACGCCCACGACATCGAGCAGCTCGTAAGCCCAACGCCAAAGGACCGCGGTCGTCACGATCCCCAGCAGCAGCCCGAGGGCGAGCCCGGAGCGGAAGGTCTCGCCGGTCTCGGCGAGGCGCCCGCCGCCGTCGGCGCGCGAGGCGTAGACCAGCACGCCGGACAGGCCCGAAAAGCCCATGACGATGGCGATGAAGGTGAGCGTCCGGCTGGCGGCGAGCGCCGCAAGCTCACCGGTGCCGTAATGCCCCACCACCGCGACATCGATGATGTGCATCAAGGTCCAATTGAGGCTGGTCAGCATGATCGGCCAGGCGAGCGCGAGGATTCGCGCCGCCTCGGCGATCAGTGCTGCCCGGTTGTCCCGCATCGCCCGCGCCGATAGACGCAGGCCGTGACCGGTCAAAGCCTCCATTCCGCGCGGCCCCGGGCCTGATCATGCGCATCGGAATCCTGACCGGCGGCGGCGACGTGCCCGGGCTCAACGCCTGCATCCGCTCGGTGACGCTGTCGGCGATCGATCTCGGCTGGGAGGCGCTCGGCTTCCGGCGCGGCTGGGAGGGCGTCATGGCGATCGATCCGGCCGACGCCGGCACCATCGCCGCCAATACGCTGCCGCTGAGCCGCGAGGGCGTGCGTGGGATCGACCGTACCGGCGGCACGATCCTCCACACCTCGCGGGCCGACCCCCGCAGCCACAAGGACGGCGACCGTACGGGCCACGTCCTCGACGTGCTCCAGCGGCTCGGGGTGGACGCGATGATCACGTTGGGCGGCGACGGCACATTGCGCTTCTCCGCCCACCTGTCGGCGCAGGGCGTGCCGGTCGTCTCGGTCCCCAAGACGATGGACAATGACGTCTTCGGCACCGATTATTGCATCGGCTTCTCGACCGCCGTCAGCCGCTCGGTCGAGGCGGTCAACGCGCTTCGAACGACGATCGAGAGCCACGAGCGGATCGGCGTGGTCGAGCTGTTCGGCCGCCGCAGCGGCGAGACCGCCTTGCTCGCCGGGTTCCTCGCACAGGTCGACCGAACCGTCATTGCCGAGGTTCCCGCCGATCTCAACGTGCTGCTGCCGCTGCTGGCACAGGACAAGGCGACTAACCCGGCCGCTTATGCGATCTGCGTCATCTCCGAAGGCGCGACCATCGCCGGCGACGGCGACGGCGACGGCAATATCGGCCGTTCGGCAATCCAGCGCGAGGATGTCGGCATCGGCCACCGCCTCGGCAAGGCGATCACCGAGCGGCTCGGGAGCGGCGCCGTCGTCCAGGAGCTCGCTTATCTGATGCGCGCGGGCGAGCCCGATGCGATGGACCGGATGGTCGGCTTCGCCTTCGGCGGCCTCGCCGTCCAGCTGCTCCACCGCGGCGAAGCGGGGCGGATGGTGACGCTCACCGACGGCAATTACAGTCACGTGCCCATCGACACCTTGCTCACCGGGCGCAAGTCGGTCGACGTCAGCGCCCTCTACGACCGCGACAGCTATCGCGCGCGCTTGATGCGCGTCGAGGGCATGCCCATGTTCCTCTACTGAAGCCGTTGCGGTGAATCGGAACGGTTGCTAGGGGCACCCGCCTGCCCCGCCGGCCCCGGCCGGCGGTTCTCCCGATGTGCGGTCGTGGCGGAACTGGTAGACGCGCAGCGTTGAGGTCGCTGTGGCCGAAAGGCCGTGGAAGTTCGAGTCTTCTCGACCGCACCATGAACAGGTCGCCCTGCAAGGCAGGGCTTCGAAGTGGTGCGGGGCACTTCGAACCCCTTTATCGCGCGTCGCACGCCGCGCCGTGCGCCCCTTCGAAACCCGAATCTCCTCGCCCTGACCCTCTACCCACTGGGGAGAGGAATGATGCCTTGACCTCGTCCCGGCTTCGTTCATGCTCTCGGGCCGATGGGGGCTCGCACACACCGCAAGCGCAAGCTCGGGCCGGCCATGTGCGTGGCGCTCGTCGTCGGCAACATGGTCGGATCGGGCGTGTTCCTGTTGCCGGCGAGCCTGGCACCGCTCGGGTGGAACTCGCTCTACGGATGGGTGGCGACGCTGGCCGGCACCTTGTGCCTGACGGTGGTGCTGACGCGGCTCGCGCGCGACCTGGGCGGCGGCAGCGGCCCGTTCACCTATCCCGCCGCGGCATTCGGCCCGGCGGCCGGCTTCGTCATCGCCTGGAGCTACTGGATCACAACCTGGGTGACCAACGCGGCGCTGGCGCTCGCCGTCGTCGCTAACCTGTCGGTGCTGTGGCCCGGCATCGGGGCGGCGGTGGTCGCGCCCGCCATAGCCGTAGCGCTGATCTGGCTGCTGGTGGCGGTCAATTGCCTCGGCGTTCGCGTCGCCGGCGACACCCAACTCGTCACCACCCTGCTCAAGCTGATCCCCCTCCTCGGCGCAATCGGGCTCGCGGCCTGGGCGATTTCGAGCGGGACGGTGACCGTGCCGGCCCAAGACAGCGTCCCGATCACGCTCGGCGCGATCAATGCCGCCGCGACGCTCACCCTGTTTCCGATGCTCGGCTTCGAAAGCGCGATGGCCGCCGGCGAGCGCGTCGAGGATCCGCGCCGCACGATCCCGCGCGCGACACTGATCGGCACGGCGATTATCGGCCTCGTTTATATCCTGGCGAGTTCGGCCGTGACGATGCTGCTGCCGGCCGAGGACGTCGCCGCCTCGAACGCGCCCTTCTCCTATTTCTTCACGGCGCTGATCGGTCCGGAGGTGGGGGCTCTTGTGGCGCTGTTCGCCGCGATCGCCGCGCTCGGCGCGCTCAATGGCTTCACCCTGCTTCAGGGCGAGCTGCTGCTCGGCCCGGCGCGAAGCGGCATGTTCCCGCGCTGGTTCGCCGCCGAGAACCGGTTCGAATCGCCTTACCGGATGCACCTGCTGTCGAGCGGCCTCGCTTCGCTGCTCGTGCTGGTCAATTATACGCGCGGGCTCGCCAAGCTGTTCGAGTTCATGGTGCTGGTGACGACCTCGACGACGATCATCTTTTACGTCGCCGGCACAGTGGCCGCGATGAAGCTGGAGCGCGCGCAGCGGATCGGCACCTCGCGCGGCTTCCTCGCGGTCGCGCTCGCTGGCCTGGTCTACGGCTTCTGGGCCTTTTACGGCGCCGGGCTCGAGGCGAGCCTGTGGAGCGTGGCGATGACCGCGGTCGGCGTGCCGATCTACTTTGTCATGCGCGCGACGGTGCACTCCAGCCCGGCGGCGGCGGACGGTCCCGCCGCGCCTCCGGGATCAGCCGCCTGAGCTTGCCGGCAAAGCTCCTCAGGCAGACCTCGCTCCTGCCCAGCGGCCCCGGCCTGTAGAGCTGCGAAGCCATGCCCTGCTGGACGCGCCGGATCAGCGCCGTGTCCTCGTCGTTGACCCGGCGGTTGATCCGCCAGTTCAGATAGCGCGCCGCCTTCATCTCGCGCCGGTCGTCCGGAAGGGCGTAGCTGATCTCGCGGATCACCGTGTCGGTCGCGCTGACCGGGACGAAATGCATGAAATCGACCTGGTCGGGGTAGAGATCGAACGCAACGTTCGGCCACAGCTTGAAATAGAGCCAGCGCCGCCCCGCTTCCGCCGGCAGCAGATGCTGATAGGCGCGCTCGGACAGGTTCCGCGACGGCCGTTCGGAAAGGTCGCCCCACATGCGGTCGGCATGTTCGCCCGCCTCGATCCCGTAATTGCCGCCGAAGAGGCGGGTAAGGCCGGGGTGGGCAACGGCGATATGGAGCCCGTCGGAATAATTGTCGGCAACGTTCTTCCAGTTGACGTCGCGCGGACGAAGCGTGATCCGTCCCAGCGCCCGCACCTCCTCCAGCCGATAGGGCGCCACCTCCTCCTCATAGGGCGCCATCATGTCGGCGACGCTCCGCCCCCCGCTTTCGAGCCGCACGAACAGGAAGCCGTGCCATTGCTCGAACTCGACCGGGATCAGTCCCCAGTCGGCGGGGTCGAGCCCCTCATAATCCCCTTTGCGCGGCACGCCGATCAGGCGCCCCTCGGCGCCATAAGTCCAGCCGTGATAGGGGCAGGTCAGGCGCTTCGCGCAGCCCCCGGTGCCGTCGACGAGGCGCGAGCCGCGATGGCGGCAGACATTAGCGAAGGCCCGCACCGCTTCGTCCGCGCCGCGGATGACGATGACGCTCTCGCCGAGGATGTCGAGCGAGCGCCAGTCTCCGACCTTGGGAATGTCGCTGACATGGCACACGATCTGCCACGAGGGCCGGATCACCCGCCGCATCTCGACCTCGAAAAATTCCGGATCGCGATAGATCCAGCCCGGCAGGCTGAGATCCTGCTGAAGATCGACCTCGCGGAGCGGCAGTCTGGCGACGTCGGGCATGGCGCCACCGTACACGGCGGCGAAAAGTCGCGCCAGACGACTTCTTGATCGCGGCGCGCGGGAGGCGCAGAGGCAGCCGATGGCAAGGATGGATGTTCCCGACGAGGAATGGCGGTCGCGGCTCCCGCCCGACCGCTATCATGTGCTGCGCGAAGGTGGCACCGAACACGCCTTCACCGGCCTCTACTGGGACAATCACGAGCAGGGCGGCTATCGCTGCGCCGGCTGCGGCACGATGCTGTTCGACAGCGGCACCAAGTTCGAAAGCGGCAGCGGCTGGCCGAGCTTCACGTCTCCGGCCGCGCAGGAAGCGGTCACGGTCCACGAGGACCGCAGCCACGGCATGGTCCGGACCGAGGTGAAGTGCGCCACCTGCGGCGGCCATCTCGGCCACGTCTTCCCGGACGGGCCCGGCCCCGGAGGGCTGCGCTACTGCATCAACTCGGCCTCGCTCGATTTCGAGCCGGAGCAGGGGGCGAAGTAAGCCCCCGTTAAGCCCTTTCGCGCTTCTCCTTGCCGCCATGACTCGCGCACTCTATCGCTGAGCTTCGATGGCAAGCGCGCCCCCGTCCCGCTTTCGGCGGGTCTTCGTCACCTCGCTCAAGGTGTTCGGATACGTCCTCGTCGTGGGCCTGGTGGCGCTCGGCGTGGCCGTCTCGGTCGCCGTCAGCCAGCTGCCCAGCTATCAGGAGCTGATCCGGCGCGACGATCTCGGCCAGATGATCCGGGTGCGCGCGGTCGACGGCAGCATCATCCATTCGATGGGCCCCGTCTTCGGCGAGTGGCTGAGTTATGAGGAAATCCCGCCGATCATGCGCGACGCGATCGTCGCCGTCGAGGATCGCCGCTACCGCTCCCACCCCGGCATCGATCCGATCGGCATCGCCCGCGGCATCTGGGTCGGCTGGACCGAGGACGACCAGGTGCGCGGGGTCTCCACCATCACCCAGCAGCTCGCGCGCAACATCTTCCTCACCAACGACCGTAACTTCGCCCGCAAGATCCGCGAGGGCATACTCGCGCTCGCTCTGGAGTGGCGCTACTCGAAGGACCAGATTCTCGAGCTCTACCTGAACCGCGTCTATTTCGGCGGCGGCGCCTACGGCATCGACGCCGCGTCGCGTCGCTTCTTCGGCCACAGCGCCACCGAGTTGAGCACCGGCGAAGCGGCGATCATCGCCGGCCTGGTGAAGGCGCCGTCCAATTATTCGCCGACCGCCGACCGCGCCGCCGCGCGCGGCCGCGCCGCCGTCGTGCTCGACCTGATGGTCGCCAACGAGACGATCACCCGCGCCGAGGCGGCCCGCGCCGACCCGGCGGGCGTGGACTTCGTCCGCACTGGGGGAAGCGACAATATCACTCGATATTTCACCGACTGGGTGCTGCCCCAGCTCGACATGCTGATCGACGAGACGGTCCAGCCGATCGACGTGTGGACGACAATCGACGTCGGTATGCAGCGCGCCGCCGTCTCCGCGATCAACGCCAACGCGCCGCGCGGCGCCCAAGGCGCGCTCGTGTCGCTCGATCGTGACGGCGCCGTCAGGGCGATGGTCGGCGGGCGCAACTATGTCGATTCGATCTACAATCGCGCCACCCAGGCGACTCGCCAGCCGGGCTCGTCTTTCAAGATCTTCGTCTACCTCGCCGCACTCGAATCCGGCTACGAGCCCGACAGCACGGTCCAGGACGCGCCGATCCGGATCGGCAATTGGAGCCCGCGCAACGACAATGGCCGCTATGCCGGGCCGGTCCCGCTTCGGGTCGCCTTCGCCTGGTCGATCAACACGGTCGCGGTGCGCCTCTCCCAAGACGTCGGCACCCGCACCGTGGCCGACATGGCGCAGCGGTTCGGAATCACCACCCGGGTCAACACCAACCCGTCAATGGCGCTGGGATCGTCGGAGGTGCGGCTGATCGACATGACCCGCGCCTACGCCGCCGTCGCCCGCGGCGGCATCGCCGTTACCCCCTACGGCATCCGCCGCGTCACCACCGCCGACGGGACGTTGCTCTACCAGCATGAGGATGACGAGACGCGCGTTCTCGTCCAGCCCTGGGTGGCCGCGCGGATGACCGACCTGATGCGCGGCGTGGTCGAGTTCGGCACCGGCCAGGCCGCGCGGCTCGGGCGGCCGACGGCCGGCAAGACCGGCACCACCACCTCCAACAAGGACGGCTGGTTCATCGGCTTTTCGAGCGGCGTCACCACCGGCGTCTGGATGGGCCGCGACGACAATCGCGCGCTGCCCGGCCTCGCCGGCGGCCGCGCCCCGGCACGCGCCTTTCACGATTACATGATCCGCGCGGTCGCCAACCGCCCGGCCGAGCCGCTCGTCACCGAGGCCGAGGCGCCCGACTGGCAGGTCGAGCAGAATGAGGAATTCTTCATCGCGCCGCCGCCGGACGACCCAAATTACGACGTCGACGGCTATCCGGTCGAGCCCGACCCGGACTACCGCGCCGAGCCGCCGCCGCGGTCGCCGCCGCCCGAGGAGAAGGACGAGCCCGGATCGGGCCGCCTCGACCGCGAATGGCTCGACCGCGCGCTCGAGCGCCCCGCCCCGCCCCGACGCGAGCTGCCCCCACCCCGCGAACCCGAACCGGAGCAATAGAAGAGGCCACAAGCGCGTCGCCGTCCCAGTAGAAGCGCCGGTTCGCTTCGCGCCGCCCACCGCGTAGAGCCGGCCCAGCGGATCGTAGCGAAGTTGAGCGGTCGAGCCGCCCGACGCGCTCACCAGCCGGTTCTCGACGTCGTAGACGTAATTGGTCGTGCCCGAGCGGGTGAGGTTGCCGTTGGCGTCGTACAGGAACGTCGTCGAGCCGGCCGACATGCACTGGTTGAGCCCGTTCGCCACATAGCTCCGGCTGAGCTTCACGCCCCCGTTCCAGGCGTAAGCATCGTTGGAGCGGGTGCGGCCGACGATCTGGTTGGCCGGGTTGTAGGTGAAGCCGTAGCTGATGGTGCCGCTCGAGCCACACTCGCCCGCTGCCCGTTCGGCGTATAGCTGTAGGCGGCGTAATCTTGCTGGAGGGGAGTGGCGTAGCCCTGTTGCACCAGCGTCAGCTGGCCGGGAATCGTAGCTGTTGCGGGTGATCCGGTCGGGACCGTAGTCGCCGGCACCATCCCCTGCGGGCCCAGCGCGCAGGCGTCGGAGGGGAGGGCGTCGAAAGCCGCGGGATTCATCCGGCGCGCCTCGCACTGAAGCTGGTTCCTCAGCGTATAGCTCCGCTGAACGACATTGTAGACGGTGAGGGCGGTCGTGGGCGCTGCAGCGCGTCGCGCATCTCGGCCGGTCGGTAGCAGAGAACCGCCGGGCCGGTCCTCGCGCAGTCGGCCCCGGATAGGTCGCGAATTCGCTCATGGCGCCGACACCCGACTTGGGTGTCGTCGTTCGAAGGTCGATATTTCCGAACGAATCGTAGCGAACGGTCACCCGGTTTCCTTCCGGCGCCGCGATCGTCGTCGGACGGGTGGCCCCGGGCAACCCTCAGCCGCTTCGGCCGATCCGATGCAGCCCCGCGCCCTCGCGGCGCAGCCACAGCCGCGCTGGCTTCGGATCCTGTCCGAGCAGATCTTCAACGAGAGCGTGGAATTCAGGCCCGTGATTCATATGGACGAGATGCGCGACTTCGTGCGCGATCGTGGCCTTCCTGACGAAGTCCGGCGCCATTATCAGCCGCCACGAATAGCGGATCGCGCCGTCGCCGGAGCAACTGCCCCAGCGCGACACCGGATCGCCGACCGCGACCCGCTTGACCTCGACTCCGATCGTGGCGGCGAGCGCGCGCGTCTCGGCCTCGAGCAGGGTCCGCGCCCGCGCCTTGAGCCAGCGCAGCACCCGCCGCTCGAGCGCCTCGGCGGGGCCGCCTGCGAGGAGACGTCCGTCCACCACCGCGATCCGGCGCGGCGCCGCCGGGTCCCAGTCCAGCACGTGCGGGGCTCCGGCGAGCACGATCGTCGATCCGGGGCCGATCGCCGCCGCCTCGGGGATTGCGGCGAGCGTTCGCTCCACCCATTGCTCGTGCTGCGCCGCCCAGGCGAGCGCGCGCCGCTGGGACACTCGTCGCGGGACGGTGAGCAGCACCGCCCGGCTGCGCGGGTCGATCCTGAGGCGCATCCGGGCGGCGCGCGGCGACACCTTGAGCTGCAGTGGCGCCCCGCCGAGCCGAAGCTCAGAGCTCACGCTCGACCAGATGATGTTCGAGCTCGCCGGCATCGTCCTCGGAGACGGTCCAGCCGCGCACCGACATGCCGGCGCGATGGACCGCCTCGCGGTCGCCGCAGACGAGGTGATGCCATTCGGGCAGCTCCTTTCCCTCCTGGCGGAGGCGGTAGGCGCAGGTTGAGGGCAGCCAGTCGATGTCAGGCAGGCTGTGCGCGTCGAGCCGGACGCAGTCCGGCACGAACACGCGCCTCAGCTTGTAGTTGCCGCAGCGGCACGTCCTGCGATCGAGCAGGCGGCAGGCGACGTTGGTCGGGTAGAGCTTGCCGTCTTCCTCGTCCTCGAGCTTGTGAAGGCAGCATTTGCCGCAGCCGTCGCACAGCGCCTCCCATTCCTCGCGGTTGAGGCGCTCCAGCGGGAGCTCCCAGAAGCGGTCCCTCACCGGACCCACCGGTCGAGCTCGGCGGCGACTCCGGCCGGGCCCTGGTCGTGGGGGAGGATCGCGATCGGCTGCCCTTCGGGTCCGAACAGCAGGATGTTGCGCGAATGGTCGACGCCATAGCCGCCGGGGACCGCCGGCTCGCCGCGCTGGTAATAGACGCCGTAGGCGCGGGCGACCTGGGCGATTTCGGCGTCGCTGCCGGTGAGGCCGATCAGCCGCGGGTGGAAGGCGGCGACATAGTCCCTCAGCACCGGCGGGGTGTCGCGCGCCGGATCGACGGTGACGAAAAGCGGCTGGACCTTCGCCGCGCGCTCGGGATCGTCGCGCTCGAACTGCCGCAGGCCCGCGCCGATCGTCTGCAGATCGACCGGACAGACGTCGGGGCAGTAAGTGAAGCCGAAATAGACCAGCCGGTACTTGCCCGCGAGTTCCGCTTCGCTGAGTCGGCGACCCTTATGCGTGGTCAGCGGCAGCGGTCCCCCGATCCGCGCGCCCTCGAGCGGCGGCGCGCCGGCGTGGCCATCGCAGCCGGCCAGAGGCAGGGCCAGCATCGCCAACGCGAGCAATGTTCTGACTCGCCCTTCGAACGCGCGGGTCGCGCTCGTCACGGCTTCGATGTGCACGATTTGGTTCATGACACGGGCAGCCTTGCTTTGCTATGGCGCGCCGATCAAGGCCGATAAGAAGAGCGGGGAATTTCAAGACGATGCGCAAGACCACTCGCTATGCCCTGGCCGCTGCGCTGACGCTGGTGGCGGTCCCGCTGGCTGGGCAGAACTTCTCCGAGAGCTTCCAGTTCCTGAAGGCGATCCGCGACCGCAACGCGCAAAAGGTGCAGGAGATCGCCTCGCGCCCCAATCCGGCGGTGATCAACACGCGCGATTCCTCGTCGGGAGAAGGCGCGCTGCACATCCTCGTGCGCGGCCGCGACCTCACATGGCTGCGCTTCCTGCTAAGCCGCGGCGCGCGCCCCGATCTCGCGGCGAATGACGGCACGACCCCTTTGATCCTCGCCGCGCAGCTCGGCTGGATAGACGGCGCCGAGGCCCTGATTGCCCGTGGGGCCAACGTCAATCTCGGCAATCGCGGCGGTGAAACCCCGCTCATCATGGCGGTCCAGGGCGGCAATTTGCCGATGGTCAGAATGCTGCTCGCCCAGGGTGCCGATCCGGACCAGACCGACAACGTCTCCGGCAATTCCGCCGTCGATTACGCGCGCCAGGATCGGCGCCTCAGCGCCATCCTGCGCGAGCTGGAGACGCCGCGCCGCTAGTCGAGGCCCGCCAGCCCCGGATCGAGGTCTCCGGCGAGGCGCCGCGCCGCGCGGCGCGCGAACCGTAACGTCTCGGCCTTGCGCCGCGCCGGAGCGAGCGGCCGGTGCGGCGCCTCCCTGATCACCGCGGCGTCGTACCGGTCGGCAACGATAAGCCCGGCGCAATCGGGTCCGTGGGTTGCGCCGTCGAACGGCTCCAGCGCGAATCCGGCCGGTACCGCCCAGTAAAAGCGGTCGCAATAATCGAGATAGTCGCACCACTTATGGTCGCCGAGCAAATCGGCGCGCGAGACCTTGATCTCGACGATCACGAGCTGCCCCTTCGGCCCGAGCGCGAGCATGTCGGCGCGCCGGCCGTTGGGAAGCGGCACCTCGCAAAGCGCGAAGAGCTCGCGTCGAAAGAACAGCCGAGTGACGCCGCGGGCTACGTCGCGGGCGGCGAGCGGCAGATCCGCGAAACATGCGGGGTCAGGCGAATCGAGCAGGCTTGCCATCGCGCCAGCCTAGAATGGAAGGGGAACGCCGAAAAGCCCGCGCACAAAGGAAAAGGCCCGCTCTCCCGGGCACTTGGAGAGCGGGCCTCCTGTAGCCCCTCAGTCGAAGGAGCCTAGCGGTAGAAGACGTGGTTGCCGACGGTGGCGACGCGGGTCAGGCGCCAGCCCGGATTCACCCGCCGGGCGTGGAAGAACAAAGCGCGCGGCGCGCCGCCGTCGGCAAGATCGGCCACGGCGATGCGCGCAATGGCGACCGCGATGCGCCAGTCGCGCGAGCCTTGCGGCGGCGTCGGGATCGAGCCGCCGCGGACGAAGGAGAACTGTCCACGCTGGCGAACCACGCCGCAGATGGTGGAAGGGAAGCGGCCGGACGTCGAACGGTTGAGAATTACCTCCGCGACGGTCAGCTGGCCGTGGAGCGGCTCGCCCTTGGATTCATAATAGACGGCACGGGCGAGACAGTCGGTCTCGGCATCCGGCGTGTCCGAAGCAGCATAATCATCGACCATCTGGCCGAGCGATCGGCCGCGCCGCCCCTCCCGCTCCTCGTCCTGCACGACCGCCGGCAGGGCGGGTTCGATGGCCTGGGTTGCGGCCGGGGCGGCGGCGGTCCCATCCGCCGGCGACACCAGGTCCTGAAGCTCGTTCAGGCCGAGATTGTCGACGGTCAGCCCAGTCGCGGCATGGGCGATATAGGGAACCGCCGGAACCGCCTCGGCCTCGGTAGCAAAGGACGGCGCCGCGAAGCCGTCGAACACGCAAACAGTAGCGGCAGCCGCGGCAAAGGCCGCGGCGCGGAAAGGAAGTCGCAATGGAAACTCTATTCTGGGCGGTGGTCGATCCGCGGGCAGCCAGAATGACGCCCCGATCGGCCCCCGACTCGCGTGGCCGCCTGCTAACTCAGCATCTCGTGCGGACGGCCCCCGCTCTTGCGCCTGAAGTGCGAGGACGGGGGTACCGAACGGCCGGTTAACGGGTCAACCGAGTCCGTTCATTTCAGCGGCGAACCGTTCGGCCGATGCGATGTCCAGTTCGATTATCCACAGGTCGGGGTCGAATCGTCGTCGGCGTTCGAGGAGTCGCTGGACGCCGGTTTCGCCTTCGGCCGCCGGAGTCGATTCGGCCCAGGAATAGCACCCGTCGGGCTGGAGGAGGCGCTCGAACAGGCGCGAGGTGACACCCCTCTCGAGCAGGATGACGGCGATCGCGCCCGAAGTCGCATCGCCGCTGGCAAGCACGGCGCCGAAGCCGCCTTGCCCCTCGGCCAGCCGGATCAGCGCCGATACGAGCACCGAACTGGCGAGGCGCGGCTCCATCAGCCGCGCAGGTGATCCACGAACATGGAGCCTGCCGCCCGCGAATCGGGGACAGCCGCTTCAGGCGGCATCCCGCGTTTCCTCGCCCGCAAGAAGCGCAAACAAGGCGTCCTTCGAGCGTGCGCCGCGCAGCTTGGCCAGGATCTGCCGGTCGCGGAACGTGCGGCTGACGCTGGCGAGCGCCTTCAGATGCTCGGCCCCCGCGTCGGGTGGCGACAGCAGCAGGAAAACGAGGTCCACGGGGATGCCGTCGACCGCCTGGAAATCGATCGGTCCCGACAGGCGCGCGAAGAAGCCGAAGACATGGGCGAGGCCTTCCATCTTGCCGTGAGGGATTGCTGCGCCGCCGCCGAATCCGGTCGATCCGAGCTTTTCGCGTTGGGTGAGCGCCGTGGCGATCTGCTTGGCCGGAAGCCCCGTCAGTCGTCCGGCAGCCGAAGCGAGCTGCTGAAACAGCGCCTTCTTGTTAGCGACTGTGAGGCCGGCATCGACCGCCTCGAGGCTCAATATGTTGGAAAGATCGCTCATCGCATGCACCGAAACGGCCGCGCGGGCCGGTTGAATTCGCAGGAGTGGGAGGGGGCGTCCGCCCGGTCGTTCGAGTCCGACTCAGCCGATCGTCCCGTGGCCTCGTCGGCAGCGACAATGATGGAGCGAGCGGCGGCCGAGGGCGCTGTCGCTCGCCGGATCGGTGGTCGTAACGGACATGGTCAGCGTGGCTCCCGCGGGATCGCGGACGGCTTAGGCGGGGCCGGGGGCGGGCGTCAACTGCGGCCTTCCAGGCGGTACCAGAGCGGGTCGGCGATGGTCGAGAGGAAAGCGGTGTGGCGCTCCAGCTCTTCCTCGGTAGGCGCATGCGGCCGCGGAGGCCGGATGGTGGCGACGATCATTCCCGACTCGGCGCCGGGCGCCAGCGAAGGAACCGCAGGATCACTCTCGATGACCTCCGCAACGAGGCCAAGGCCGATTTGGCGACCACCGGTGAGCTCGACATAGACCTGGGCGAGCAGCTGCGCATCGATCAACGCGCCGTGTTTGATCCTGAGGCTGCGGTCGACGCCGAAGCGCGTGCAGAGCGCATCGAGGCTGTGCTTGGCGCCTGGGAATTTCTGGCGCGCCAGCGAGAGCGTACACACCATGCGCGATGTGCAGACCTGCGGCCGCCCGCAGCTCCCCAGCTCGTGGTTGATGAAGCCGAAATCGAAGGCGGCGTTGTGCGCCACCAGCGGCGAATCGGCGATGAATTCGAGCAGATCCTCGCAAAGGTCGCCGAAGGCCGGCTTATCGGAAAGGAAGCGGTCGGTGAGCCCATGGACCATCTCCGCACCGGTCGGCATCGAACGGCCGGGGTTGAAATAGGCGTGGAAGGTGCGGCCGGTTTCGACGCGGTTGTTCAACTCGACGCATCCGATCTCGACGATGCGGTCCCCGTCCTGCGGGCTCAATCCGGTCGTCTCGGTGTCGAACACGATTTCGCGCATGCGCGAAACTATGAATCGGACCTGCCGGTGAGGCAAGCGACGATGCGGCGAACCGAGTCCCTTGTTTCCTCGATGGAGCAGTCGGTCGCGATCACGAAGTCCGCGCGCTCGCGCTTCTTCGCATCCGCCATCTGGTGAGACAGGATGCGTAAAAACTTTTCCGGAGTCATTCCGGGCCGCGCGAGGGTGCGTAGCCGCTGCACCTCCGGATCGGCGGAGACGACGGCGATCCGGTCGACCGCTGCGGCGCCGCCTTTCTCGAACAGCAGCGGAATGTCGAGCACGACCAGCGGCGCATCGGCATGGGCGGAGAGGAAAGCCTCGCGCTCGGCGGAGACGGACGGGTGGACGAGCGCTTCGAGCCGCTGCAGCGCCGCGGGCGCGGCGAGCACCCGCTCCGCTAGCGCGCTTCGGTCGACCCCTGCGGGACCGGTCGTGCCGGGAAAGGCCGATTCGATCGCCTCGACCAGAGCCCCGGACGGTCCTTGAAGGCGATGGACGACGGCATCGGCATCGAACACCGGAACGCCTTCATCGGCGAACATTCGCGCGACGGTCGATTTGCCCATCCCGATCGAGCCGGTAAGTCCGAGCTTGATCACGTCTCGAGCCGCTCCCGAAGCTCCCGATCATGCTCGCGTGGGGCTGGCGCCCCGAAGAAAAGCTCGAAGGCCGGCGCCGCCTGACCGACCAGCGCCGTAAGGCCATTCGCCGTCCGCCGCCCCAGCTCGCGGCCCCGGCGAAGCCATTCCGTCTCCAGCGGAGCATAGACCAGGTCGATCACCGCCGCGCCCGCATCGGTACGCGAGAGCGCCTCCAGCAGCGGCTGTGGCATGGCCGGCATGAGGTCCATCCCGAGCGGACTGGCGTTGATCGCGCAGCTTGCCCCCGCCATCGCCGCTGCCGCATCGGCTAGAGCATAAACCTTCGCTCCCTTAGCCTCCGCGCGGGCGCGGTCCGGCTGGCGCGCGAGCAGCACCGCCTCGCCGGCGCCGCGCACGCGCAGGCATTCGAGGACGGCGCGCGCCGCGCCGCCGGTGCCCACGACGCAGACGCGATTCAGCGAGGCTTCAGCCGCCGTCAGCACCTCCGCCACGCCGAGCAGGTCGGTGTTGGCGCCAATGCCGCAACCCAGCGGCGAGCGGAACACCGCATTGCAGGCGCCCAGACGCCGGCAGACCCCCGTCGGGTCGGCGACTTCGGCCGCGGCCGCCTCTTTGAGCGGCGCGGTCACGCTGCAGCCGCGCCAGAAGGGGTCGGAACAGCGCGAGGCGAGATAGCTGGCCAGCCCCGCAGCCTCGACGCGCACGGCGCGGTACTCGGCTATGAGACCGAGCTTCTCCAGCCAGAATTCGTGGATCAGCGGCGACTTCGAATGATCGATCGGATCGCCGATCACTTCGGCATAGGGAATACCCATCAGCTCGCCAGGAGCCCGCGCGCGCGAAGGTAAGCGAGCAAGGGAAGGAGCGGCAGACCAAGTATGGCGAAATGGCTGCCATCAATCTCCTCGAACAGCTGCACCCCAAGTCCCTCTATGCGATAGCCGCCGACGTTCCAGCGGATCGCGTCATATTCACGGTCGAGATAGTCGGCGAGAAAGGCACTGGAGAAAGCGCGCATTCTCAGCGCCGCGGTTTCCGTCTCGCCCCAGACACGCTCGCCCTCTTCGATCACGACCGCGGCCGAATGGAGGAAGTGGGTGCTGCCGGCGAGGGCGCGCAGCTGCTCGAACGCCTCAGCCCTCGAGCCCGGCTTGCTCAGCATCCGCCCGTCACTGAGCTCGAGCACCTGGTCGGCGCCGAGCACGAGAACGTTGGGCTCGGCGCCGACGCTCTTCGCCTTCATCTCCGCAAGCACCTCGGCGAGATCGCGGGGCTCGAAGCCGGCGGCCAGCAGCCCCGCTTTTGCCTCCTCCTCGTCCAGATTGGCGGCCACCGCCTCAAAGGGCACGCAGGCGGCCCCCAGCATCCCCCGCCGCGCCTCGCTCTCGGACGCGAGCAGCAGCCTCACTCGGCCGCCTTTTCGAGGCGCTCGGAATAAAGCTTGGCGATTGCCAAAGCCGTTTCTTCGATGGAGCGGCGGGTTACGTCAATCACCGGCCATCCATTGTCGGCGAACAACCTGCGCGCGAAAGCGAGCTCGGAATTGACCGCCTCGATATCCACATAGTCCGTCTCGGGTGCCTGGTTCAGCGACAGCAGGCGGTTGCGGCGGATCTGAACCAGCCGCTCCGGATTTGTGGTGAGGCCGACGATGAGCGGGTGATCGAGCCGATAGAGCAGATCGGGCGGCGGCGATTGCGGGACCAGCGGAACGTTGGCCACCTTGTAGCCGCGATTGGCGAGGTAGATGCTGGTTGGCGTCTTCGACGTGCGCGAAACGCCGGCGAGGAGGATATCCGCCTCCTCCCAATTCTCCGGCCCGACGCCATCGTCATGGGCGATCGTAAACTGGATCGCATCGACCCGAGCGAAATAAGCTGCGTCGAGCGCATGCTGGCGCCCGGAGCGGCCCTTGGCCTGCTCGCCGCTGACCGCCGCCAACGCATCGAGCACCGGATCGAGCACCGACACCGCGTAGATCGAGCGGCGCCGGCAGGCCCGCTCGAGCTCGCGCCTGATGGTCGGGTTCACGACCGTGTAGAGCACCAGGCCAGGTCGGCGCTCGACATCGTCCAGCACTCGGTCGAGATGTCCTTCGGAACGCACCATCGGCCAGGGATGCCGTATCGCTTCGACGTCATCGAATTGGGCGAGGCAGGCGGTGGCCAGAACGTCGAGCGTTTCGCCGGTCGAATCGGAGAGGAGGTGGAGATGAAGCTGCTTCACCGGGGAAGCGCTCGAGGTGAAAGCAGGCACCGGTTTCGCGGCTTGCGAGCGCTTGGGGCGCGTAATTTCGGCCTGTGGAAAAACATGGGGAAATCGCTAGCGGAAGGCTGCGGAGGACATCAAGGACAGGATTCGTGCCCGCAGCCTTTCGGACCGTCCACAGCTTAGCGAACAGTGGGGACTTTCCACCCCCAGCCTGTGGAATGCGGGGACGGCCGCCGCGACTCCTCGCAACTGCGTGCTTCACCGCCCGTCAAGCTGTTGGCAAAATATGTGCGAAGCCATAAACCCCGCTCTGCGCCCCGCTACTGACCTCAACAGACTCTTAGATTCTAACTATAAGAGTAAGAGAAAGGGACCCGTCCAGGCTTTCATGCAGGCTTCGTCCAAGCCCTTGCTCGCGGTCCTAAATGGCGAAAAAAGCGAGATTATTCCGATCTGGCTGATGCGTCAGGCGGGCCGCTACCTGCCGGAATATCGCGCGCTTCGTGCCGCGAAGGGGGGCTTTCTCGAGCTGGTCTACGATAGTGACGCCGCGGCTGAGGTGACGCTTCAGCCGATCCGCCGCTTCGGCTTCGACGGCGCCATCCTCTTTTCCGATATCCTGATCATACCCTACGCGCTCGGCCAGGAGTTGCGCTTCGAGGCCGGCGAGGGGCCGCGATTGTCGCCGCCGCTCATCGACGCCGCGCTGACGTCGCTGGAGGCGGTCCCGAATCGATTGCAGCCCATCTATCGGACTGTGGAGAAAGTCGCCGGCCAATTGTCGTCTGAGACGACTTTCCTGGGCTTCGCCGGCAGCCCGTGGACCGTGGCCACCTATATGATCGCCGGCCGCGGAAGCCGCGAGCAGGCCGAAGCGCGGCGTTTCGCTTACGCCGATGCGCCCGCCATGTCGGAGCTCGTCGACGCCGTTGCGGCGATAACGGTCGACTACCTGTCCGGGCAGATCGAGGCGGGCGTGGACGCGGTGCAGTTGTTCGACAGCTGGGCCGGGAGCCTTGCCCCCGCGCACTTCGAGCAATGGGTGATCGGCCCGACGGCGGCGATCGTCGAAGGCCTCAAGGCGCGCCATCCGAACGTGCCCGTGATCGGCTTCCCCAAAGGCGCCGGCGCCAAGCTGCCGGCCTACGCCGGCGGAACCGGCGTCGATGCCGTCGCGCTCGACGAGACGGTGGATCCGGTCTGGGCGGCGGGCGCGCTGCCGCCGGACCTGCCGCTCCAGGGCAATCTCGATCCGCTCGCTCTCCTCGCCGGCGGCGCGGCGCTTGAAAGCGCAGTCGATCGCGTCCTATCTGCATTCGAGGGGAGGCCGCACATCTTCAATCTCGGTCATGGCATCGACAAGGAAACGCCCATCGCTCATGTCGAGCGGCTGCTTGAGCGCGTGCGCGGGTGCCGCGGAGGCAGCGCTTGATCGATGGCCTCGGAACGGCGCTGACCTTGACTTATGCGTGGCTCAAGGCCGGCCATGTCATCTTCGTGATCTTCTGGATCGCGGGCCTGTTCATGTTGCCGCGTTTTTACGTCTACCATCAGGAATCGGCCCCGGGGTCGGCCGAGGAAGCGCGGTGGGCGGAGCGCGAGCGCAAGCTCAGGAGCATCATCATCACGCCGGCAATGATCCTCGTCTGGGTGCTGGGGCTCAGCCTCGCTTACGTGACCGACGCGTGGCAGCAGGGCTGGTTTATCGCCAAGTTCGCCCTCGTCTTCGCTCTGTCCGGCTATCACGGCTGGATGATCGGCTATGGCAGGAAGCTCGCCCGTGGCGAACGACCCGTCAGCGGCCGCGCCCTGCGGATGATGAACGAGGTACCCGGCATCGCCGTCATCCTCATCGTCGTCATGGTGATCGTGAAGCCATTCTGAGGTTGCGCCGCCCGCCCGCTTGACTTGGATAAAGGCGGAGCATAACGGCGGCTTGAATCGTTTGCCCGCCGTCCGCGCGGGTCCAATTCCAACCGCACCGTCGTTCAGCCTTCGAGCATAGTGCGCCCAGAATCCGTATTCACATGAGTTTTCTCCATGCATCTCAATGACCTGAAGCAAAGACCGCCGGCCGAGCTGGTGGCGATGGCCGAGGAGCTCGGAGTCGAGGGGGCCTCGACGCTGCGCAAGCAGGAGCTGATGTTCTCGATCCTCAAGGTCCGCGCCGAACATGGCGAGGAGATCATGGGGCAGGGCACGATCGAGGTGCTCCAGGACGGCTTCGGTTTCCTGCGCTCCGCCGATTCCAATTACCTCGCCGGCCCCGACGACATTTACGTCTCGCCCAACCAGGTCCGCCGCTTCGGCCTTCGCACCGGCGACACGGTCGAAGGCGAGATTCGCGGTCCCAAGGACGGCGAGCGCTATTTCAGCCTCGTGCGCGTGGCGCAGGTCAATTACGACGATCCCGACGCCGTTCGCCACCGCGTCAACTTCGACAATCTGACCCCGCTCTACCCCGACGAAAAGCTCATGCTCGACACGATCGACCCGACGGTCAAGGACAAGTCGGCGCGGGTGATCGACATCGTCGCGCCGCAGGGCAAGGGGCAGCGCGCGCTGATCGTGTCGCCGCCACGGGTCGGCAAGACCGTGCTGCTGCAAAACATAGCCAAGGCTATCACCGACAATCACCCCGAAGTGTTCCTGATCGTGCTGCTGATCGACGAGCGGCCCGAGGAAGTGACCGACATGGAGCGCTCGGTGAAGGGCGAGGTCATTTCCTCGACCTTCGACGAGCCGGCCCAGCGGCACGTCCAGGTCGCCGAGATGGTCATCGAGAAGGCCAAGCGGCTGGTCGAACACAAGAAGGACGTCGTCATCCTGCTCGATTCGATCACGAGGCTCGGTCGCGCCTACAACACGGTCGTTCCGAGCTCGGGCAAGGTGCTGACCGGCGGCGTCGATGCCAATGCCCTTCAGCGGCCGAAGCGCTTCTTCGGGGCCGCCCGCAACATCGAGGAAGGCGGCTCGCTCTCGATCATCGCCACCGCGCTGATCGACACCGGCTCCAAGATGGATGAGGTCATCTTCGAGGAGTTCAAGGGCACTGGCAATTCGGAGATCGTGCTGGACCGTAAGGTCGCCGACAAGCGCATCTTCCCCGCGCTGGACGTCGGCAAGTCCGGCACCCGCAAGGAGGAGCTACTGGTCGAACAGGGCACGCTCTCCAAGATGTGGGTGCTGCGCCGGATCCTGATGCAGATGGGGACCGTCGACGCGATGCAGTTCCTGCTCGAGAAGATGAAGGATTCGAAGACCAACGAGGACTTCTTCGCCTCGATGAACCAGTGACGGCCGGGGACGTTCGCCGATGATGCTCGACGTGCTTTTCAGCTTCTCGTCCGGTCCCGGTGGGTTGGGCGAAATCTGGGCCCATATCGTTCACGACTTCGCGAACATCACCGAGCCGGCCGCGCTCGCCGCCTTCGGGCAGGTGCTGATGATCGACATCATGCTCGCCGGCGACAATGCCATCGTCGTCGGTGCGCTCGCCGCAGGTCTCCCGTCGCACCAGCGCCGTCAGGTCATCCTGATCGGAATCATCGCCGCATTGGTGCTGCGGATCATCTTCGCGCTTCTCGTGACACAGTTGATGCAGATCGTCGGTCTGATCCTGGCCGGCGGCATCCTGCTCCTTTGGGTGGCCTGGAAGATGTATCGCGAGATCCGCCACGCCGGCGAATCGGCGGGCTCGGCCGAGATCCACGGCGACGAGCGTAGCGGGCTCAAGCCGGCCAAGAGCTTCGCCGGCGCCGCCTGGGCGGTCGCTCTGGCCGACGTCTCGATGAGCCTCGACAACGTCCTTGCGGTCGCCGGAGCGGCCAAGGACCATCCCGGCATCCTGATGATCGGCCTGGTGCTGTCGGTGGCGCTGATGGGCCTCGCCGCCAATGTCATCGCCAAATATATCGACCGCTACCGCTGGATCGCCTGGATCGGCCTTCTCGTCATCATATGGGTCGCAGGCAAGATGATCTACGAAGGCTTCGTCGACCATGAGGTTGGTCTGCTCAACTATCTCTGGCCGGGCACCGTCGCCGCCCACTGACGCGGTCGCGCGGCACTGGTCACGGAAGCGCAACCGTCGCCGTCTATCGGCGCGGCCATCAATAAAACCCCGCGCCCCGCGCGAGTGCGCGCAACAGCCTCCTCTGGGTGAAGCTCTTCATGTGGGCCAGCCGGAACGCCCGCGGCTGACAAGTCTTAAGGCGGGCGCGCATCCATCGCGGATGAATTTCAACCTCTTCTCCAGGACGTTCTTGGGATCGCTCCGAAGCCGGCACGGCTTTGGGCTGCCGCGCGAAGGACGGGACCGAGTGGATCGGTCGCGGCACGTGACCGGCACGCCTTCGGTCGTGCCGGGGCGAAGTTACTTGCTTGGCGCCAATCAACAAAAGAGGTGATTTTCCGAGAAAAATAGCGACATAGGAAGAAAAGACTCGCCATACCGGCAAATCCGTAGTCAGATGGTACCGCCGAATCGGGGGATCGGGATGGGGGGACG
>DASVVV010000112.1:0-17130 GCA_036386375.1 Allosphingosinicella sp.
ACGCTTCTAAAGCCCGCCGTATCCCCTCTGGGCACGGCGGCAATCTTGCTACCAAAGGAAAATATCATGCCGATCGGGACCGTCAAATTCTTCAACGCGGACAAGGGCTACGGCTTCATTCAGCCCGAGGGCAGCGGCAACGACGCCTTCGTCCACATTTCGGCCGTCGAGCGCGCCGGAATGACCACGCTGAACAAGGATCAGCGGGTCAGCTATGACCTCGAGCAGGACCAGCGCGGCAAGACCAGCGCCGTCAACCTGCAAAGCGCCTGACCGATACGCCAGGGGCGCCGCCGGTCGCGGCGCCCCTTCGTTCGATCCCCCAGCGAAAGGCTCCCACATGTCGTCAACGATGCACGCATTCTACCTCACCCGCGCCGATTCATGCCGGGACGACGCCGCAGCCGCCACGCTGGCCAATGTACGCGAACGCTTCCTCACTTCCGAAAATACCTGGCGCCAGCTCGCCGCCCGCGCCGACCGCGTCGACCGCCTCCATGCCAAGCTGGTCGCCGAGAAGAGCGCCGTCCGAGCCGCGGCCGCCCTCGCCGCCTGACCCCAAGCCTCGGATGGTCCTCCGGCCTCCGCTCCGCTAAAGGGCGGCGCCGTGCTGAAGGACCATGACAGCTCCGCCATCCTCGCCGTCTCCGACCTCGAGCGGACGCGTCATTACTACGGCGCCGTGCTCGGCCTCGAGCTGGAGGACGAAGACCCTGGGAACGGCGTCCTCGTCTACCGCACCGGCGCCACCCGCATGGTCGTATACGCGTCCGAATTCGCCGGCACCAACCGCGCGAACGCCGTCGTTTGGGGCGTCGGGGGCGAGCTCGACGCCATCGTCGCGGCGCTCGAAAGGAGCGGCGCCGACTTCGAACATTATCCCGAGATCGGCCGCCTCGAGGGCAACGTCCATGTCGCCGGCACGGCGCGTCTGGTCTGGATCAGGGATCCGGACGGCAACATCCTCCACCTCAACAACATGTGAGGCAAGGCCGCTCGTGACCGAAGCTCAAGGTCGCCGCGCGGAGTTAATGCGGCGTGGGGACGCCACCGGCTCCCCGCGCGCGTCCCCTGTCAGCGAGCAGTGTGGTACGGCGTCCAAGCGCCGAGGCGGCAGCGCGGGCCGGGGGTGGAGCTGCCCGCCTCGACCGCGCGGATGCGGTCGTTGCGGCAATAGCGCCCGGCGAAGCTCTCGGCGATGATCGTGCTCATCGGCGTCAGCCCCTGGCAGTCCGCAGCGAGGCGATTCACCCACACCGCCTCCGCCGTCCGAAGCACCACCGTCCGCCGGTCGACGGCGACCGGCGTTCCCGATTCGCTCGTATCGACGCACTGCTGCGTCGCGCCAGCCGCGCGCCCGGAAAGCTCGCGCGCCAGCTCCTCCTGACCTGATCGGTCGACGGCGGCGCAGCCGGCGAGCACCGCCAGCAACGTCAACACCCGCATCTTGCCACTCCTTCGCCGTGTCGCCCATCCCGCGATAGCGCACCTGCCGCGCCAAGTCAGTGCGAACGGGTCGTGCGGAGCACCGCCTGCGCTGGACCGGCATCGCCGCGGTTCGCAAGCGCCCATGACGTGTCTGGGGAGGCCGGCGCGCGACACGGTGATCCTTGCGGCCGTAGCACGGGTCCGGCCACCAGGCCGTTCGAAGCGCAATGGGTGAAAGGCAAGCCCACCGCGCGCCCATCCGCCGAAGACTGTTCGGCCTATTTTCTTACTCGGTCTCGCGATGTGTGCCCGGGGGGCGCTGGTGCTCGCCGCGGACCCATCGGACGGTGCCGGTCGAGGCGCGCATCACCACGCTTTCGGTGGTGTAGCCGTTCTTGCGGCGCTTCACCCCTTCGAGGAGGGTGCCGTCAGTCACTCCGGTCGCGGCGAAGATGACGTCGCCGCTCGCAAGCTCCTCGAGCCGGTAGATCCGGTCGAGGTCGGTGACGCCCCATTTCGCGGCCCGCGCCCGCTCATCCTCGTTGCGGAACACGAGCCGGCCCTGGAACTGGCCGCCGACGCAACGCAAGGCCGCCGCCGCGAGCACGCCCTCCGGCGCGCCGCCCTGACCCATATAGACGTCGATCGTCGTGTCGGGGTCGGTCACGGCGATGACTCCGGCGACGTCGCCGTCGGGAATCAGCGCGATGCCGCAGCCGAGCGCGCGCAACTCCGCGATCAGGGGGGCGTGGCGCGGCCGATCGAGCAGGCAGACCATGATCTCGGAAGGGTCGACGCCCTTCGCCCCGGCGATCGCCCGGATGTTGTCGGAGGGGCTCTTCGCCAGGTCGATCACGCCCTCCGGGTAGCCGGGGCCGATGGCGAGCTTCTCCATATAGACGTCAGGCGCGTTCAACAGGCAGCCCTGCTCGCCGATCGCCAGCACAGCGAGCGCGTTGGCGCCCGCCTTGGCGGTGATCGTCGTGCCTTCGAGCGGGTCGAGCGCGATGTCGATCCTCGGGCCGGTGCCTTGGGCCGCGCCGACCTTTTCGCCGATATAGAGCATCGGCGCCTCGTCGCGCTCGCCCTCGCCGATCACCACCGTGCCGTCGAACTCGAGCTCGTTGAGCGCACTGCGCATCGCCTCGACCGCCGCCTGGTCCGCCGCCTTCTCGTCGCCGCGTCCGACCATCCGCGAAGCCGCGACCGCCGCCGCCTCGGTGACCCGCACCATTTCGAGCACCAGGATCCGGTCGAGGGTGTCGCTTGCCTTCAGCATGTCGGCTGTCGTCCTTTGCGCTGGTGGGATCGCGGCGAGCGGATAAGCGAGGCCGGAGGCAAAGTCGAGGACAGCCCGTCGCGACGGTTGGCCTGCCCTTTTCCGGTCCCCGCGACTGTGGCGGGGAGGCCACAAACATCCTTCTCAATCAAGATGGTCGAAAATAGATAGATGACATTCGGCGCAAGACCCGCCAGAGGCGCCGCACCCTCAGTTGGGAATTAAAAGGAAGAAAAATGAAGAAGGTAATCAGCGTTCTGGCCGCCGGCGTGGCCTTTGCCGCGCTCGCGACACCGGCGGCTGCGGCCCCAACCGCGGGCGGCCGTGTCGAAGCGATCGTCGGCTGGGACCACAATCGGCTCGATCTTGACGATTTCGGTTTCGCGGACGAAGACCTCAGCTCCGACGGCATCGTGTTCGGCGTCGGCGCGGGCTATGACTTCGCCGTCAGCCCGACCGCGTCGCTCGGCGTCGACCTCGAAGCCACCGAATCCACCGCCGACTTCGATTTCGTCGACGGCACGGACAGCGCCGAAATTTCGGTCGGCCGCGACCTGTATGCGGGCGTGCGCGCGACCTTCTCGGTTTCGCCGGCGGCGAACCTCTACGTGAAGGCGGGCTACACCAACGCGCGCATCCGCGCCTCGGCTGACATCGACGGCGACATCAGCAGCGACTCCGCCAACGCCGACGGCCTCCGCGGCGGCGCCGGCGTCCAGTTCGCGCTGGGCACCAGCGCCTATCTGAGCGCCGAATATCGCTACTCGAATTACGAGTCCGGCTATTCGCGCCACCAGGTGGTCGGCGGGATCGGCTTCCGCTTCTAAGGCGAAAAGCCTCGGAAAGGCGAAAAGCCCCGGCCGCCCGGCCGGGGCTTTTCTTTTGCGCTAGCGCGTGCGGGCGCGCCGGCGCTCGACCGGCTGGTCGAGACGGGCGAGCAGGTCGCTGAAGGCCTGCACGGAACGCGCCGCACCGTCGACGAGGAAGGCGTGCCGCAACGCCCCGCCGATTCCGGCGAGCGCGTTGGGCGGCGCAACCACCACGCCTCGCCATCCTGTTTCGGTTGCCATAACCATCGTATAAGTCCTTGTTCAGGCTTGAAAACCGGCAAGGACCCTCAATGTTCCCATAGTTACGGCAGCGGTTCGATGGGTGGTTTTAGCGGCCGAAGAGCAGCCACAAAATGATGAGCAGGATGATGAGGCCGGTAAGGCTGATTCCGATCCGCACGTGCTTCTCCCTGGTTCTGACGGCCGCGTAACGGTCGGAAAAGCCGGTCCGTTCCACTTGCCTCAGACGAGAGCGACAAGGGCGAAGCCGCCGATCAGCAGGATCAGGAAAATCCAGCCGACGAGCGTCACGCGCCGCTCGATGAATTCCTGCATCGGCGCGCCGTAGCGCTTCAGCACCCAAGCGATTGCGAAGAAGCGTGCCGCGCGGGTGATGAGGGCGGTGGCGACGAACAGCGGAAAGCTGAAGGCCGCGAAGCCGCTGGCGATCGTCACCAGCTTGAACGGGATCGGAGTCAACCCCTTCACGAGAATGATCGCCGCGCCATATTCGCCGTACCAGCGGCGGAAATCCTCGATGCCGTCATGCATTCCGTAGGCGTTCATCAGCCACTGGCCGACGCTGTCGTAGAGGAAAAAGCCGATCGCATAGCCGAGCATGCCCCCGAGCACCGACGAGACTGTGCAGACGGTGGCGATCCAATAAGCCTGGTCGCGCCGCGCCAGCACCATTGGCACCACCATCACGTCCGGCGGGATCGGAAAGAAGCTGCTTTCGCAAAAGGAGATGATTGCCATCGAGCGGATGGCATGGCGATGGCTCGCCAGCCGGAGCGTCCAATCATAAAGCGCACGAAACATCGCAAGCCCCGGCCGAGTTGGTCGCGGCGCCTTAGCGGGGAACACCGAGACAGACTAGGCCGCCGCGTCGTCGTGCCGGCCAGGACTCGCATCCATGCCGCGTCGGAGCCTCGCGCCGGTCCGGATGGACCCCGGCCTTCGCTGGGGTCACGGCCAAGCGGACGTCCTTCGTCGCTCAATCCTCCAGCGGACGATCGGGGTCGAGATAGAGGGGTCCGCTCCCCTCGCGGGCCAAAGCATCGCCGGCGTTGCGCAACGGGCAGGCATCCACCGACAGGCAGCCGCAGCCGATACAGCCTTCGAGATTGTCGCGCAGGCGCGTCAGCTGGACGATACGGCGGTCGAGGTCGGCGCGCCAGCCCGCGGCGAGGCGGCCCCAATCGGCCTTGCCGGGCGTGCGGTCGCCGGGCAGCTCGGCGAGCCGCGCCTTGATCTCGGCCAGCGGGATGCCGAGTTGCTGCGCCACCTTGATGATCGCGATCCGCCTCAGCGTCGCCCGCTCGTAGCGGCGCTGGTTGCCCGCCGAGCGCCAGCCCGAGATCAGCCCGCGCCGCTCGTAGAAATGGACCGCCGAGACCGCGATGCCGCTGCGCCGCGCCACCTCCCCGACGGAAAGTATTTTGGGAAGCGCGGCCGAATCCCGCGATTTCATGCTTGACCTCAACTTTGGTTGAGATTGCATAAGCCTGGCTTTCTACCCGCGGCAAGAGGAGAAAGCCGATGAACGAACCGATGTTTATGACGCAAAAGCGCGACGAACAGGGCCGCCCGAGCCGCCGCTTCGCCCTTCCTCACCGCGAAACCGGCTCCGCCGCCGCGCGCGCGTCGCAGGCACCCGCCACGGGTTCCGCGCTGCTGCGCGGCCGCCCGCTCGCCCAGCGTTGAAGCCGAAGGCCGTCAGGCGGAGCGGCGGCGGAGGCGCGGCAGCCGGCGGAGCAGCCGGTGCTGCGCGAAGGGCTCGAACGGTTCGCAGGCGCTCTCCGGGTCGGCGACCTGACTGCGCGCGACCGACTTGGAAAAACTGCTGAAATCGGGCGGCTGGTAGGGCCGGAGGCTGCGGCCGCCGCCGCGAAGCCGCTCGATCGTCGCGATCAGCGAGCCCGTCTCCGCGAACGCCCGCTCGACCGCCTTCGGGTCGACGCCGAGATGCTCCGCCATCAGGTCGCAGCGAAGCGCGGCGATCGCCTGGTCGCAGCCGCGGTTGCCGCGCCGCCGGCCGTCGATCATCACGTCGCATTCGGTGTCGAGGCCCATCGAGCGGTTGTTGAAATTGGCCGAGCCGACGCGAAGCATCCGGTCGTCGACGATCATCAGCTTGGCATGGACGTAGATGTCGTCCCCCTTCTCGGTAACCGGATAGTAGATGCGAAAGCGCCCGCCCCGGTCGCGCTCGCCGATGGACTTGACCAGCTCCGCCCGCGCCGCGCCCATCACCGTCTCGTCGAGCCAGCCCTCGCCGGTTCGCGGGTTGATGATCACGACCTCGGGGGGGTCCGGCTCGGCCAGACGCCGGGCGATCGCCTCGGCGATGACGCGCGAGGCGAAATATTGGTTCTCGGCGTAGATGAAGCGCTCCGCGGTGGCGATCATGTCGAGGAACAAGGCCTCGATCTCGCGAAGCTCTTCATTCTCGCCGTCGTCGCCGCGGGAACGGGCGATCGCGACCTCGACATCGCCGAACTGCGCCTCCAGCTCGTCCGGCCAGGGGTCGCAATGGTCTTCGGCGCAGTCGAGCTCCTCGTCGCAAGCGATCTTCCAGCGTATTCGTCCCAGGTCGCCGAGCGCACGCGCCGCTTCGCCTTCCAGCGCCATCGCCGCATCGTGCCAGGGATGGTAGCGGCGATGGGTGGTCGGGCGCCGGCGGCCGGGCTCGTCGTCCTTGTGGGCGCGCGTGTCCCAGCGCGAGCCGGTCATGTCGATGCCGCCGCAAAAGGCGAAGGCGTCGTCGACGACCAGGATCTTGTGGTGATGGCTGCCTTCGCGCGGATGGCTGCTGTCGAGCTTGAAAGACACCTGCTTGTTGAACAGCCGCCACGCCGCCATCCGAAGCAAGGTCGTGCCGCGGCCGAGCAGGCTGTAAACCTCCCCGTCCCACGCAAGGATGTGGATGCACAGCTCCGGCCGGCGCTTGGCGAGCCATGAGATGAAGGGCCCGAGATGGACCGGCGCGTCGCCGTCCTCGTCATCCTCGACCAGCTTGAGGCGGGTGTCGAGGTCCCACCCCATCACCAGGATCTGCGACTTGGCCTTGAGCATCGCCGCCCGGGCGAGCTTGAAATAATCCTCGCCATCGACGACCAGCGCCGCCCGCTTCGCCCGCTCGACGCGCCAGCAATTGCGGCCCGGCTCGAGCGCGAAGTCGCCTGTAACGGCTTGGGGTTGGGCAGCGTCGGCCATCCGCGGGAGAACGACGAACAGGCGGGAGAAGTTTCGCCCCCGTAAGAAAAGCTGGGGGATACACGCCGCCGCCGTTGGGTTGGAGCCGGCGTGCTCGCCAACCTCTTCGCCTCGCCGCTGCTGACCTTCAACAGCCTCGTCCTCAAGGATGCGGCGGGGCGGCTGATCGAGCGCGACTGCCGCTACGGCGATCACCCGCGCCAGCGGCTCGACCTCTATGCGCCCCGCCGCGGGCCCGATCCCAGGCTGCCGGTCCTCCTCTTCTTCTACGGCGGCTCGTGGAATTCGGGCGTGAAGGAGGGTTATGGCTTCGTCGGCCGGGCGCTGGCGGCGAACGGCTTCCTCGCCGCGATCCCCGATTACCGACTGGTGCCGGAAGTGCGCTTTCCGGCCTTCGTCGAGGACGGCGCGGCGGCGGCGCGCTGGCTGATTGCCAACGGCCCTGCGCATGGCGGCGGCGGCGAGCTCATCCTGATGGGCCATTCCGCCGGCGCCTATATCGCCGCCATGCTGGCGCTCGATCCGCGCTGGCTCGGCCCGGCGCGAAGCGCGGTGAAAGCCTTGATCGGCCTCGCCGGCCCCTACCGCTTCCAGCCGCAGGCGGGGCCGGCGATCCGGGCCGCCTTCGGCACCCATCGGCCCTTCGCCGCCACTCAGCCGGTCGGCTTCGCGGCGCCGGGCGCTCCGCCCGCCCTGCTCCTCCACGGCAGCGACGACCGCACCGTCGCGCCGGTCAACAGCCGCGAACTCGCCCGGCGCCTCGCCGCGGCTGGGGTAGAGGCAAAATGCACGATCTATCCGCGAGTGAGCCATGTCGCCCTCCTCACCGCGCTTGCCATGCCGTTTCGCGGCCTGGCACCGGTCCTCACCGACACCCTCGCCTTCGCCAACCGCTTCGCAAGCGGCTAAGCCAATCTACTTCTTGGATTTTTCTCCCCCGGCCGCTAAGGATCGCCGGCTCATCCGGAGTCGGCTCATGGGACGCTATCCGCTCATCCTTGCCTCCGCCGCCGCGCTCGCGCTGGCGGGGTGCGTCCAGACCCGCCAATATGCCGACGTCGAGTTCGCGCCGCCGCAGGGCGATTACGACCTCGTCGTCATGCGCCCCAACGTCCAGGTCGGCATCGTCACCACCGGCGGCCTCGTCGAGCCGCGGGCCGACTGGACCGAGCAGGCGCGCGCCAACCTCCTCCAGGCGCTGCGCCAGCAGCAGGCGGGCCGCGGCGGCCGGACGATGATCCTCGAATCGCGCGAAGGCGTGCAGGGCGTCGCGCCGGAGAATGTCGCCAATCTCGAGCGGCTGTTCACCGCCGTCGGCAATTCGATCATCCTCCACCGCTATATGGGCCGGCAGCTGCCGACCAAGCGGCGGCAGGGGATCGACTGGACGCTGGGCGAGGACGCGGTCGCCTTCGGCCGCGCCACCGGCATGGAATATGCGCTGTTCCTCTACGCCGAGGACAGCTTCGCCTCGACGGGCCGGACCGCGATCCAGGCGCTCGGCATCGCGGGATGCATCATCGGCTTTTGCGCCCCGCAGGGCGGCGGCGGTCAGGGCGCCTATGCCGCGCTGGTCGATTTGAGGACCGGCGAGGTGGTGTGGTTCAACCTCCTCCAGACCAGCTCCCTGCTTCCGGGCGTCCGCTTCGGCGACATCCGCACGCCCGAAGGCGCGGCGCAGATGGTCGAGCGGCTGCTCGGCCGGATGCGCGCCGGCCGCCACGTGCGCGAGCGGCAGGAGCCCTGATGCACGCGCTGACCCGCCGCGCCATGCTTGCCGGCCTCGGCTGCACCTGCTGCGCCGGGCTCGTCGCGACGCCCGCTTTGGCGCGCATCCGCCCCTCCGACATGCGGCCGCTGGTCGGGCCCGGCTATCGCCCGACCGAAGAGGACGAGCGCGGCATGTGGCAGCAATATGAAAGGTTCGAAGCCGAAGTTGCGGGCTCGAACCTGCTCATCCAGGACCCGAACCTCGTTTCCTATCTGCGCAGCCTCGTCGGCCGCGTCGGCGGCCCGGCTGCCGGCGACCTTCGCGTCTATCTGGCGCAGGTGCCCGAGTTCAACGCCTTCATGGCGCCGACCGGGTTCATGGTCGTCTTCTCCGGCCTCCTTACCCGGATGCGCGACGAGGCGCAGCTTTCCGGCGTCCTCGGCCACGAGGCCGGCCATTTCCTGCGCCGCCACCATGTCCGCCGCTGGCGCGACCTCAGGCGCCGCACCGACTTCTTCACGATCCTCGCCATGGGCGCCGGCATGGGCGGCGCCGCGACGGGCACCTATCTCGGCGACTGGGTGCGGCTGGCCGGCATGGGGACGATGCTCACCCTCGCCGCCTACAGCCGCGAGCTCGAGGCCGAAGCGGACGCGATGGGCGTAAGGCTGATCGCCGAGAGCGGCTACGACCCGGAGGCGATGCCCGGCATCTGGCAGCAACTCATCGGCGAGCTTGACGCCAGCGCCGCGATGCGCCGGCGCCACCGCCGCCGCCAGTCGCTCCTCGCCACCCATCCGGCGCCGGAATCGCGGATGCAGGATCTGGCTTTGTCGGCCCGAGAAGTGAAGCAGCCCGGCCGGAGCTACGATCGCGGCCGCGACCGCTGGCTCGCCGCCATCGCGCCGCACCGCAAGCGGCTGCTCGACGACCAGGTCAAGCTCAACGACCCCGGCGCCAGCCTCTACATCATCCACAAGCTCGCCGAGGACGGCTGGAACGGTCTGCTCCGTTATTATGAGGGCGAGGCCTGGCGGCTGCGCGGCCGGCCCGGCGACCGCGAGAAGGCGCAGCAGAGCTATGCGCTCGCCGTCGCCTATCCGGACGCACCGCCCGAAGGCTGGCGCGCCCACGGCTATGCCCTGATCCAGGCCGGCCAGCGCGAGCCGGGCCGGGCCGCGCTCCAGCGCTACTTGGCTCTGGCGCCGGACGCCCCGGACGCGGCGATGGTCCGCTACTCGCTTCAGCAATAGGAGAAAGCCGGATGGCCGTCGCCAAGCTGCTCGCCGCCTTCGCCCTTCTCGGCATCGTCTCCGGCTGTGCAGGCGGCGGGGTCGGCGGCGGCTATGCCCTGGTCCGTCCAGGCCCCGAGGATGTCGGGCGCGGCGGCGGGATGGTCGTCACGCCGACCATCGCCTGGAACCGCGCGCGTCGGACGCCCTTCGACGTGTCGCGCGAAGAGAATTGGACGCTGAACGGACCGCTGCTCGACAACCTCTCCTTCATCGCCGGTCTCGAGAGCGGCAAGGCGATCGTTCGACAGCGCCGCCGCGCCGAGCGCCAGGTGCCCCGTTTCCGCGCCGACATGTCGCCGCCCGAGCTCGCCTCGATGATCGAGACCTTCTACCGAATCCGCGCCGGCTCGGTGAATTTCGAAATGACCGGGCTCCAGCCGCGCACCTTTCTCGGTCAGCCGGGTTTCCAGTTCGATTACACGCATCTCGGCGGCGACGAGGTCGAACGCCAGGGCCGCGCCGTCGGAGCCGTCGTCGGCGGCCGGCTCTACCTCGCTTTGTTCGACGCCGTGCGGATGCATTACTACCCCGCGGCGATCGGCGAGTTCGAGCGGATCGTCGACAGCGCCCGCCTCGGCTGAGGCATCGCCCTCAGCCGCGCGCCAGTCCCCAGCCCTCCTCTTTGGGCGCGACGAAGCCGCGCCGTTCGAGGTCGATCAGATGGGCAAGCACCGACCGGCCAGCGGCGGGATGAAGCCGCGCGTCGATGTCGCGGTAGAGCGTCGCGACCATGGTCGCGATATGCCCTTCCCCCGCCTCGATCTGCGCCAGGATCTGCCGCTCGCGCATCCGGCGATGATCGATCAGCGCGCGAAGGTGCGAGGGCGGATCGTCCACCGGGGGACCGTGCGCCGGGAGATAGGTCTCATCCTCGCGTTCGAGCAGCCGGTCGAGGCTCGCCATATAGTCGCTCATGTCGCCGTCCGGCGGCGACACGACCGTGGTCGACCAGCCCATCACATGGTCGCCGGTGAACAGGATGGCGGTGCCGCCAAGAGCGAAGCAAAGATGGTTCGAAGTATGGCCCGGCGTCGCCACCGCCTCCAGCGCCCATTCAGGGCCTTCGATCCTTTCGCGGTCGGCGAGCACGCGATCCGGTCGGTAATCGAAGTCGAAGGCGGCGTCCGAACGCGGCCCCTCATCGTCGATGGCTAGCGGAGCGCAGCCGACAATCGGGGCGCCGGTCGCCGCAGCGAGCTGGCGGCTCGCGGGACTGTGGTCGCGGTGCGTATGGGTGCACAGGATCGCGGCGATCCGCTCGCCGCGAGTGGCGGCGAGGATCGCCTCGACATGCTCGGCAAGGTCGGGTCCCGGATCGATCACCGCGACGTCGCCGCGCCCGACGATGTAGGTCTGGGTGCCGGTATAGGTGAATGGCGAGGGATTGCCGGCGAGCAGCCGCCTGACGAGCGGGTGGACCTGTTCCACGCGACCGGTCGGCCATTCCTCCATCCCCGCGATGTGGCACCGGCACGGTCGGAATTGAAGGGAGGGTGTCGGCAGCCTTTACAGACGGGAATCTAGTAAGGATTTCTTGACCATCGCAAAGCGCGGATTTCCGCCGTTCGCGACGGTTGGCACGGCGCGTGTAACCTTATCCGCGTCCACTCAGTTCCACTCCGGGCGGGCCAGCGCACTTTTCCGGTCGCGCGGCCCGCCCAGTTTTTTTTGTGTGGACGCGCTGAAGGCGGAACCGCGAGGCACGCAAGGGGCGATCGTCGCTCCAGGGCGCGGTAGCTAATACCCCTTCAGCCGGGCGAGCCTGTCGGCATGATAAGCCGGATCCCCGAACAGCTCGTTCAGCACCCGATCGCGCTTCATGTAGAGGCCGATATCATATTCGTCGGTCATGCCGATGCCGCCGTGCATCTGTACGCCTTCCTGGACGGCGAGCTGCGAAGCGCGGCCGGCCTTGGCCTTGGCGACCGAGGCCATCGGCTCCGCCTCGTCCGCCGCCTCGTCGAGCAGCTGCTGCGCCTTGAGGGTGGCCGCCCGGGCGATCTCCAGCTCCGAGTAAAGGTGGGCTGCGCGGTGCTGAAGCGCCTGGAATTCGCCGATCAGGCGCCCGAATTGCTTCCTTTGCTTGAGATAATCGACCGTCATGTCCATCGCGGCGGTGGCGACGCCGACCAGCTCGGCCGCCGCGCCCGCCCGCCCGGCGCGAAGTACGCGCGACAGCACCGCCTCACCGCCGCCGACCTCGCCGATCACTGCGTCGGAGTCGACCTCGACCTTGTCGAATGTCATGCGCGCTCCGATGCTGGAATCGGCGAGCCGCACGCCCTCGACCTCCAGCCCCGCCGAACCCTTTTCGACGGCGAACAGGGTCACGCCCTCATCGCTCCGGGCGGCCACCAGAGTCACGTCGGCCGAGGCGCCGTGAACGGCGAACTGCTTGCGGCCCGTCAGGCGGAAGCCGTTCCCCGAGCGCTCCGCCCGCATCGCGATGTTCTCGGGCCGGTGCTTCGCACCCTCGTCGATCGCCAGCGCCGCCACTGTCTCGCCGGCGAGTATGCCGGGGAACCAGCGCTCGCGATGCGCCGTCCCCTTCAGCGCCTCGACGAAGGCAACCGCGCTCGTCAGGAAGGGCGAGGGCGTCAGGTTGCGCCCGATCTCCTCGAGCACGATGCCCGCCTCGACATGGCCGAGCCCGAGGCCCCCGTCGGCCTCGTCGATGAGGATGCCGGTAAAGCCCATCTCGCCGAACTGCTTCCACAAGGCGTGGCCGAAGCCGTCGCTGCAGCCGCGGTCGCGCAGCGGGCGAAGCTGCTTCGAAACCGCCCCTTCCCCGGCCATGAAGCTGCGGGCGGTCTCGCGCAACATGACCTGATCTTCAGTGAGATAGAGGGGCAAACCCGGTTCCCTTCAACGTCACCCCCGCGAAAGCCGGGGTCCATACTGCCTTCGTGTCACCGCAGCCGCATGGATGCCAGCCTGCGCTGGCATGACGGCCCGGTTCGAGTTCGCTTCACTCGACCAACTCATGCCCCCGGCAGGTGCAGGATGTGCTTGGCGACGATGTTGAGCTGCACTTCGCTCGTCCCGCCCTCGATCGAATTGGCCTTGGTGCGCAGCCATTCGCGCGCGGCCTTGCCCTTGCGCGACCGCTCGCTCTCCCATTCGAGCGCGTCGGAGCCGCCCGCCGCCATCACCAGCTCGTGGCGCGCCTTGTTCAATTCGGTGCCGGCATATTTCATCATCGACGGCTGCGCCGGGTGCGCCTGCCCGGCCTTGAGCTCGTCGATGAAGCGCTCGCTCATCGCCCGGAACGCCATCGCGTCAACGTCGAACTCGGCGACCTTGGTGCGGAGGATCGGGTCGTCGCAGAGGGCCTCCTTCAGGGCCTCGCCGAGGGTGACGCTCAAGCCGCCGAGGCCCATGCCGCTGATCATCTCCCGCTCGTGGCCGAGCAGATATTTGGCGACGTCCCAGCCCTTGTTGAGCTCGCCGACCAACTGGTCCTTCGGCACCTTCACGTCATCGAAGAAGGTCTCGCAGAAAGGCGAGTAGCCGGAGATGAGGAGGATCGGCCTGGTCGACACGCCCGGGCTCGCCATGTCGAACAGGATGAAGCTGATGCCCTTATGCTTCGGCGCCTGGAAGTCGGTGCGCACCAGGCAGAAGATCCAGTCGGCCTTGTCGGCATAGCTGGTCCAGACCTTCTGGCCGTTGACCAGCCAGTGATCGCCCTTGTCCTCGCACCTGGTCTGAAGCGAGGCCAGGTCCGAGCCGGCATTGGGCTCCGAATAGCCCTGGCACCAGCGTATCTCTCCGCGCGCGATCTCAGGCAGAAAGCGGCGCTTCTGCTCCTCGCTGCCATATTTGAGCAGAGCCGGCCCGAGCATCGAGATGCCGAAGCTCATCAGCGGGTTGCGGGCGCCGATCCGCGCCATCTCCTGCTTCAGCACCTTCGCCTCGGCCGGCGAGAGGCCGCCGCCGCCATAGTCCTTCGGCCAGTCGGGCACGGTCCAGCCGCGCTCGGCCATTATTTCCATCCAGCGCCGCTGCGCCGCGTTCTTGAAGACGGGGTTGCGCCCGCCCCAGCACATGTCGGTCTCCTCGCGGATCGGCTCGCGCATCTCCGGCGGGCAATTCGCCTCGAGCCAGTTGCGGGTCTCCTGGCGGAAGCTATCGAGGTCGGCCATCGGCGCTCCTTTACGTTAACGTCAGCTGCCGCGCCTTCCGGGCCGAGTCAAGCCACCCCACCTCATGTTCAATCGAGGCCGAGCACGGCGTAGCGGAAGAAATCGGGATAGTTGATCTCGGGCGCTGGAAGATCGGGTCCGTGCGCCTTGCCGTGGCGCGAATAGAGGCCGGCTATGGAGAAGAAAGGGCGGGCGAAGCCGAACGAATGCCGCTGGGTCGGCCGCTGCACCAGCGCTCCCGGCGGCAGCGCATGATATTGGTCGTAGCGCACCGGCCGACCGGCGCGGGTGATGAGAATGAAGGGCTGCTCGGAATCGACGCCAAGCCAGCCGCGCGCCGTCCGCACTTCGCTCGCGGCATGGGAATCGATCCCCGCCACCAGGAGCCCCAGATAGCCGCGCCCGCGCTCGTAGAGCGCCACGCGGCGGGTCGTGTAGCCGTAATGCTCGAGCGCCTTCTCGATGAAGCGCGCACGGTCGAAGCAGCAGCCGTGACCGCGCCGGATGAACGGCATCGGCTCGATCGGCTCGCCCCGCTCGGCGCAGGTCTGGTCCGGAGCGATGGCCAGCACCGCCGCCTGGACGGCGCGGATGCACCGCACCTCGCCGGCGAAGCCGGACCTCTCGCCGCACGGGGCATCCACGCGCAACATTGCGATCGCCTGGACGTCCTCCGCGCTCAGGGCTTTCGAAACCCAGCCGGCAAGCACGACGTAGAGGAGGATGACGACCAGCGTTCCGCCGAGGCCGAGGCCGATTCGGCGCCGCCGGGAGCGTCGGGTCCGGCCGCCCGCGGACGGACTATCGGCGGCTCGAGCGGCCATCTCAGCGAAACTCAAGCGCCGGATCGGCGACCCGGCCGAAGCCGAGGGTCGCGACGTCGGCGAAGTAATTTTGCGGCACCCGCCACGGCGCCTCCGTTCCTTGCAGCGGCAGCTGGTCGGCGGCGCGGGCGATGTAGCCGGAGCTGAAATCGAGCAGGGGGCGGCGCTCAATGTCGTCCCGGACCCGCGGCGTGCAGACGCTGTGGCCGTGGCGGTCCATGTAGCCCAGCAGCCGGCACAGATAGCGAGCGGTCAGGTCGCATTTGAGCGTCCAGGAAGCGTTGATGTAGCCGAAGGAGAAAGCGAGGTTCGGCACGCCCTCGAGCATCATACCCTTGTAGACGAGGCGGCCGGCGACGTCGGCCGGCGCGTCGTCGATGGCGAGTTCCACGCCGCCGATCAGCTTCAGCACCAGCCCGGTGGCGGTGACGACGATATCGGCCCCGATCTCCTCGCCGGACCGCAACCGAATGCCGCTTTTAGTGAAGCTCTCGATCTCGCCGGTCGCGACCTCGACCTTGCCCTCGCGGATCGCGCGGAACAGGTCGCCGTCGGGGATCAGGCACAGCCGCTGCTCCCAGGGGTTGTAGCTCGGGCCGAAATGCTTCTCGAGGTCGAACCCTTCCGGCAGGTCCTTGCGCGCCAGCTCCAGCAGCCGCGCCCGCGTGCGCTCGGGCTTGCGGCGGGCGAGGTTGAAGAAGAACAGGCCGAGCGCGACATTCTTCGCGCGCGTGAGCCGCGCCCCCAGCCTCGGCGCCAGCCTGTCGAGCGAAGGCCGCGAGACGACGTAGCTCGGCGAGCGCTGCACCATCGTGACCTTGGCCGCTCGCTTGGCCATCGCCGGCACAAGGGTCACCGCCGTCGCCCCGCTGCCGATCACGACGACACGCTTGCCCGAATGATCGAGCGCCTCCGGCCAGTGCTGCGGGTGGACGATGCGCCCCTCGAATTCCGCTTCGCCCGGCCAGCCCGGCCGGTAGCCGCCGGCATAATCGTAATAGCCGCTGCACATGTGCAGGAACCGGCAGCTGAAGCGCCTGCGCCCGTCCGGCGTCTCCACGTCGAGCGTCCAGAGCGCGTGACCCGAGGACCAGCTCGCGGCGGCGACGCGGTGGTTGAAGCGGATGCGCCGGTCGATCCCGAACGCGCGCGCCGTCGCCTCGACATAGTCGCGTATCTCGCCGCCCTCGACGATCGACTTGGCGCCGCGCCACGGCCGGAACGGGAAGCCCAACGTGTACATGTCGGAATCGGAGCGCACGCCGGGATAGCGGAACAGGTCCCAGGTGCCGCCGATGCGGTCCCGCGCCTCAAAGATCGCGAACGACTTCTGCGGCACCCGCTTCTGCAGGTGATAGGCCGCATCGACGCCGGAAATGCCGGCGCCGACCAGCAGCACGTCGTGATGTTCGCAAGCCTCCGCCACCGCGCATTCGGTAGAGCGGCGGCAAGGACGCGGCAAGCCAAGGCTCGACTCGGCCAAGGCCCTGAAACTATGCTGCCGCGTCTGCGAGCGAAGGGACGATCGATGAAGCTGGTTCACGCTTTGGCGGTGCTCGCCGTCGCCGGCTCGACCGCCGCGCCGGCCGGAGCCCAGGTCCCGACCAGCACCGAAGACATCATACCCTCGTCATCGGGGCCCGGCCGAAGCGAGATCCAGCAGAGCGACGCGGTGTTCCGCGACCTGATCGCCTGCGTGATCCGCTACCAGCCCGGCCGGACCCGAAACCTGCTCGACACCATTCCCGGGACGCATGACGAAGCGAACATCCTGTACAGCTTCCAGTCGCGGATGGAGACTTGCTTCAACGCCTATCGGGTCGGCGGACGGGCGCTGTTCTTCCCGACCCCGGTGCTTCGCGGGGCGATCGCCGAAGCCTATTACCGCCAGGAGTTTCCGAACGGCGCCACCGCGCCCGCTCCGGCCGAAGCGGCGACGGGATGGGCGCAGCCGCGCCGGTCGGACGACGAGGTGACCCAGGCCGAGATGATTCATTCGATGGCGCGTTGCGTCACCGTCCGCCAGCCGGCGGGCGTCAAGGCCGTGCTCGACGCCCCGCCGCTAAGCCCGCAGGAACTCGCCGCGATCCGGGCGATCCAGGCGGACCTTTCCGCCTGCCTCGACAGCAACGTATCGTTCAACGCCTCGCGCCAGGCCGTGCGCGCCCTGCTGGCCGAAG
>DASVVV010000113.1:0-10614 GCA_036386375.1 Allosphingosinicella sp.
CGAAGGGGATTTCCACAATGCGGTGACCTTCGCGGGCGTCTACCGGGCGCCGGTCATCCTCAACGTCGTGAACAATCAATGGGCGATTTCGACCTTTTCGGGGATCGCCGGGGCAGAGCTGACGACCTTCGCGGCGCGCGCGGTCGGCTACGGCATTGCCGGCCTCAGGGTCGACGGCAACGATCCGCTGGCCGTCTATGCCGCGACGCGCTGGGCGGCGGACCGGGCGCGGTCCAACCTCGGGCCGACGCTGATCGAGCATTTCACCTATCGAGTCGAAGGCCATTCCACGTCCGACGATCCGACCGCCTACCGGCCGCAGGGCGCGGCGGCGAAATGGCCGCTCGGCGATCCGGTCCAGCGGCTGAAAGCGCACCTGATCGGCCTCGGCGAATGGGACGAGGACCGGCACAAGGCGCTCGAGGAGCAGCTGTCGGCGGAAGTCCGGCAGGCGCAGAAGGAAGCCGAGAAGCTGGGGACGCTCGGCAGCGGCCATTATGACGATGTGCCGTCCCTGTTCGAGGACGTGTTCGCCGAGCTCCCGTGGCATCTGGCCGAGCAGCGCGACGAGGCGGCGGCGCTCGATGGGGCGCTCGGCAAATGAGCGTGATGAACATGATCGAGGCGCTGGGCAGCGCCCATGACGTGATGATGGCGCGCGACGAGGACGTCGTCGTGATGGGCGAGGATATCGGCTATTTCGGCGGCGTCTTCCGGGTCACAGCGGGCCTCCAGAAGAAATATGGCCGCACCCGGGTCTTCGATACGCCGATCGCCGAAGCGGGCATCGTCGCAACCGCGATCGGCATGGCGACCTATGGGTTGAAGCCCGTCGCCGAAATCCAGTTCGCCGACTACATCTTCCCGGCCTTCGACCAGATCTTCTCCGAGGCGGGCCGCATCCGCTATCGGACCGCTGCGGAATGGACGGTGCCGATCGTGATCCGATCGCCTTATGGCGGCGGCATCTTCGGCGGCCAGACCCACTCGCAGTCGCCCGAAGCCTTTTTCGCGCACATGCCGGGGATCAAGACGGTGATTCCGTCCACGCCCTACGACGCCAAGGGCCTCTTGATCGCCGCGATCGAGGATCCCGACCCGGTCATCTTCTTCGAGCCCAAGCGCATCTACAACGGCCCGTTCGACGGCTTTTACGACCGGCCGGTCACGCCCTGGGCCAAGCATCCCGCGGCCGAGGTGCCGGAGGGGCATTATACCGTGCCGATCGGCAAGGCGGCGGTGGTGCGCGAGGGCGAAGAAGTGACAGTCCTCGCTTATGGGACGATGGTCCACGTCGCGCTCGCGACGGCCGAGGCGGAGGGAATCGACGCCGAGGTGATCGACCTGCGAACCATCGTTCCGGTCGACATCGCCACCATCGAGGAATCGGTGAAGAAGACGGGGCGGTGCGTGATCATCCACGAGGCGACGCGGACCAACGGCTTCGGCGCGGAATTGTCGGCTCTGGTGCAGGAACGCTGCTTCTATCATCTCGAGGCGCCGGTGCAGCGCGTCGCCGGCTACGACACGCCATATCCGCACTCGATGGAATGGACCTATTTTCCGGGGCCGGCGCGGCTTGGGCCGGCGCTGAAGGCCGCACTGGAGGACTGATGGCGCGTTTCGAATTCAAGCTGCCCGACATCGGCGAAGGCATTGCCGAGGCGGAGATCGTCGCCTGGCACGTCGCGCCCGGCGATGACGTCGCCGAGGACCAGGCGATCGCCGACCTGATGACGGACAAGGCGACGGTCGAGATGGAATCGCCGGTCGCGGGGAAAGTGCTCGAAGTGGCCGGCGGGGTCGGCGACATGATCCCGATCGGGAGCGTCCTGATCGTCCTCGAAACCGACGGCGAGGCATCGGGGAAGGAGCGATCGCAGGAAGGCGATCACACGGCTGCGCCGGGCGAGCGCAGCGACGACATGCCGTTCGCCGACGGCATGATCGATCCGCCCGCCCCGCTCGAGGCGGCGGTGCCGACCACCGACGTCGAGCCCGATGAGCGGCGCTCGACGGCCGACCGGCGCGCGGCCGAGGAAGACCGGCGGACCGAGGCGCGCGGCGAGCCCGACCGGCGGACCGGCGACTGGCGCGCGTCCGGGCGCGACCGGGAATCGCCGGGCCCGACGGCGAATTCGGGCGCGAAAGCTCTGGCCTCGCCCGCAGTCCGGGCTCGGGCGCGGGACCTGGGCATAGATATTTCACAGGTAAAATATTCGGGTGATCGCGTTCGCCACGCCGACCTCGACGCCTATTTGCTCTACAGCGGCGCCGGCTTGGCGCGCGGTCCCGTCCAGCAGCGGCAGGACGAGACGATCAAGGTGGTGGGCCTTCGCCGCCGCATCGCCGAGAATATGCAGGAGGCCAAGCGCCGGATCCCGCACTTCACCTATGTGGACGAAGTGGACGTCTCGGCGCTCGAACAGACCCGGGCGATGATGAACGACGACCGCGGCCCAAATCCGAAGCTCACGCTTTTGCCGTTCCTGATCAGCGCGATGTGCCGGGTCCTTCCCGATTATCCGCAGATCAACGCGCGCTTCGACGACGATGCCGGCGTGGTCCACCGCTCGGGCGCCGTCCACATGGGCATGGCGACCCAGACCGACAACGGCCTGGCCGTGCCGGTCATCCGCAACGCCGAGCGGCGGGACGTCTGGGAGCTGGCGGCGGAAATATTGCGCCTCGCCGAGGCGACCCGCGCCGGGAAGGCCAGCCGCGAGGAACTGTCGGGGTCGACCATCACCATTTCGAGCCTGGGGCCGATGGGCGGCATCGTCTCGACGCCGGTGATCAACCGGCCCGAGGTCGCAATCATCGCCGTCAACAAGGTCAAGGAGATGCCGGTCGTCGTTGACGGCGAGCTCGAGGTTCGCAAGGTGATGAACCTGTCGCTTTCCTGCGACCACCGCGTCGTCGACGGCTGGGATGCGGCCAGCTTCATTCAGGATCTGAAGAAGCTGCTCGAAAACCCGCTCCGACTGCTGTCGATGCGCTGAAGGAGTGCCGCCGATGCTGCTTGCGATCCTTGCCCTCGCCGCCTTCGCCCAGCCCGCCGCAGAGGGCGACGGCATCAATGGCCGCGAGCTGGCGGAAGGGGCGGCCAATCTCGACTTCATCGTCGTCAACCGCACCGGCCAGACGATCCGCGAACTAAGTATCTCGCCCGCCGGCGAGGAAAGCTGGTCGGACAACCTCCTGGCCGCGCCCGAGGTCCCGCCCGACGAGCGCGCCGCCGCCGCCTACACCCGCGACGTCGAGCTTTGCTCCTGGGACGTGCGCGTCACCTATGAAGGCGGACACCGGCAGTCCTGGCCGCGCATCAACCTGTGCGACACGATCCGCGTGGAGCTGCGCTGAACGGCGGGAGCGCTGATCAGTAGCCGTAGAAGTCGACGGCCGCGAGGTCCGTGCCCGGCGTGACCGTGGCGAACAGCACCTGCGCCGCCGCGCCGGTGCCGTCGGCGTCGTAGAAAATCCGGCCGGTGCCCTGGTCGTAGATGATTCGATCCGAGGAATCGCCGGCGCGAGTCCCCTCGCGGTAGGCGCCGCCGCTCAGCACGCCGTCCGCGCCGATGCCGGTGAAAACGTCGCGGTTGAGGAAGATCGCGTCCTCGCCGATGTCGAAGTCCGTGATCTTGTCGACGTTGCTGGTCGAATTCGGCTTGGTGTCGAAATGGAAATCGTCCTGGCCGCTGCCGCCGGTCAGCGTGTCGTTGCCCGATCCGCCGAAGATCCAGTCATAGCCAGCGCCGCCAGAGACGAGGTCCGCGCCGCTGCCGCCGACCAAGGTGTCGTCGCCGGCATAGCCGTAGAGGCGGTCGTTGCCGGCCAGGCCCTGCAGCGTATCGGCATAGTCGCCGCCGTAAATGTAGTTGGACAGCGAGTTGCCTGTGCCGCGGAACCGACTGAAGCCGTCATAGGCCAGATCCTCGACATTGGCCGGAAGCGTGTAGGCGGACAGGATCGTGAAGACCTTGTCGATGCCCTCGCCGGCGAACTCCACGACCTGGTCGTTGATCGAATCGACGCTGTAAGTGTCGTTCCCGGTGCCGCCTTCCATATAGTCCCAGCCGGTGCCGCCGAAGAGACGGTCGTTGCCCGAGCCGCCGTAAAGGTCGTCGTCGCCCGACCCGCCGTAAATGTCGTCATTGCCGGCATAGCCGAAGATCAGATCCGCCCCGCCCAGACCCTCAATGAGGTCGGCGTAGGAGGTGCCGTCGATTTCATTATTGTAGCTGTTGCCCTTGATGTACGCCATGGAACCTACTCCTGAACGCTCGAAACTGCTCGTTGCGGACGGCTGATCGCGGCCGCTCCGTGGACGCGACAAAGCGCTCCGTCACTTGAACCGCTCATGAAGGATTTTGGGGCTTTCCGTTCAGCCGGCGGCGACGGGATGAGCGGGCCCGATGCGCTCGAACAGCAGGGCCGGATAGCCCCGGTAGCGAAGCCTGCCGAAGGCGGCGTAGCCGAGCTTGGCGGCGACTTTCAGCGAAGCGCGATTGCCGGTGTGGATCAGGCAGACGGTGCGGTCCGTGCGGAGCCGCGACTCGATCCATGACAGGGCCCCGAGGGCAGCCTCGGCCGCATAGCCGCGCGAGCGAGCCCAGCCGGCGATCGTCCAGGCGGCTTCGGGCGCGGGATCGAACCGAGCGCCCAGCTGACGGCGGAAGTCCCCGAGCCCGACCTCGCCGACGAGACGGCCGCTCGCTTTCTCCTCGACCGCGAACATGCCGTAGCCGAGCGTCGACCAATGGCCGATCTGGCGCAGGAGCCGGGTCCAGGCCTCTTCCGGCGTCAACGGCCCGCGCTCGGAATAGCGAAGGGTCGAGGGGTCCCCAAACAGGTCGCGATAGGCCTCGAAATCGTCATTTCGAAAGGCGCGGAGGATCAGCCGCTCGGTTTCGGCCCGGGCGCGCGGAAGGACCTCAACCATTCGCGCCTGAGCAGGCGGGAAGGTGCGTCGCCGCTCGAGAAGAGTACCGCGTCCCACGAGGTCAGTTCCGCGACATCCGGGCACTGGCGGCGCGCGAAACTTCGCCCGCCCCCCACCCGAACAGGTCGGCACATTTGGGGCGCTTATGCGGCGGCCCGGCGATAGCGTGCGGCATCTGCTGCTGGCCGGATTGATGCCCGTCGCGGGAGGCGGGGCGGGGCGCCGGCGCGGCGGTGGGCGACCCCGGGCTCCGGGACCGCCCACGCACCCCGAACAGCATCGCGACGGGAACGGTCCCGCTCACGCGACCCGCGCCTCGGCCGGAGCGGTGCTGCCGACGGTCATGATCGCGACCGTGCCGCTGAAGGCGCCGAGAGTGGCGAGGCATGCGGCCATCGTGAAGAGGCTCCTGCGGATCATTGGCTTTCTCCCTTTCGAACCGCGGCGAAGGTGCCGTGGCAGAAACAGGGTTAGCCACAGGGCGGATCGCCATCCTGCCGAGGCGCTGGAATCATCATGAGTCAGAATCTTTCCAGAATTCACGGGCTGCGGCGCGGTTGGAGAGGCAGTCGAGTCGCCGCTCAATCCGTGCTAGCCTGCGGTCCTGCGGATGCGCGCGGCCGCGCCGCGGCGGTGGGAGGTAGGACGAGTTGACGAACGACGCCGGCGACCTCGCCTTCGGCGACTTTCGGATCGACCGGACCGACGAGCGGCTGATCGGGCCGGCCGGGCCGGTTCGGCTCGGTCACAAAGCCTGGCAAGTGCTGATTCGGCTGATCGAGCAGGACGGGCGGCTGCTCACCAAGGACGCGCTGTTCGCGTCGGTCTGGGACGGCACCATCGTCAGTGAATCGGCGCTAACCTCCGTAATCAAGGAGCTGCGCCGCGCGCTTGGCGATGAATCGCGGACGCCACGTTATATCGAGAGCGTCTACGGCCGCGGCTATCGCTGGCTGGCACAGGTCGAGCGCGTCCGAGAGGCGTCTCAGCTGCCTCCGGCGCAGGCCCGCCAGGACGAAGGTACCCGCGGTACCGCCGGCTTGGGACGACCGCCGCTACTTTACATCCCGGCCTTCGAGGAAATGGCGTCGGCCGATTCGCCGAAGCATTTCGCCGCCGTCGTTCGCGAGGAGATACTGTTCGCGCTCTCGCGCTTTCGCGACATCCGGCTGGTGTCGAGCGCCGCCACCGCCGCGGCGGACCAGGGCGGCTATGGCGAGCGCGACTATCAGCTTTCGGTGCGGCTGGTCGATGCGGGCGGCTCGGTCCGCGCCTTCGCGCGCCTGACCAACCTTTCGACCGGCGCGATCATCTGGGCCGACGGCGTCGAACTCGGCGAGGGCAGCCTCGGTCCCGATGTCGACAAGCTGGTGCGGCGGATCGCCGCGGCGGCCTTGCCGCGCCTGCACGACGATCTGCTCCGGCACGTCCCCGACCGGCCGCAGGACGCGTACGACCTTTACTTCCTGACGAAGGTGAGGATGCGCAACCTCACCACCTTCGCGGAGGGGCGCGAGGTGGCCGAAGCGTGGGAGCGGTTCATCGAGCAGCACCCCGGCTTCGCGGCGGCCTATCCGCCGCTGACGCGGCTCTACAACACCGATTATTGCTTCTCCGGCCTCGGCGCGACCGGCGAGGCCGAGCGTCGCCGCGCCTATGACCTCGCCCATCGCGCCTTCGCGCTCGATCCGACCGAATCGCACCTGCACACGGTCAAGGGCTGGTCGCATCTGTGGGCGGGCGAAGCGGCGCTCGCGCGCGAGCATCTTCAGGAGGCGCTGCAGCTCAACCCCTATCACCAAAGCCGGCTGGTCGAGGTCGCGACGGCCTTCATGTATCTCGACGATCTGGACCGGGCCGCCGACCTGCTGGAGCGGTGCCGAGCGCTCACCCCCTTCGCGACCGAAGCGCCGCATGAGGAGCAGGGCCTGCTCCATCTCCTTCGCGGCGAGTTCGACGCGGCGGCCCAGGAGCTGACACTGGTGAGGCGCCATCATCCCGACGATCCGGCCGGGACCCGCCCGACCGTGCAGGGAGAATTATACGCGCTGCTGGCCGCCGCCGGACGCGGCTCGGTGGATCTCGCCGAGCGGGCGGGCCGCTGGCGCGCCGCCGTTATCGAACGGTGGTGGACGACGGAGCGTCCCGACGAGGAGCGGCTCAAGCAATGGGTGCTCTATCACAGCCCGTTCCAGGAAGCGGGGCGGCGGGCCTGGCTCAGCGGGCTGCTGGATCGCGCGCTGGCAGCTGCACCCCTCGCTCCCGCGCCAGGGCGTCGAGGAACGCAGTCCGCACCATCGCCGGGCGTGGCTGGGCGGCCGGCCTGCCCGTCAGTGCCGCGGTGAGGCAGGCGCGGGCGTCGAGATTCTTCTGAGCGACCTGGCCGGTCGCGAGCCACGCCTTGAGGCGTGCGATGGAAGTCGCCGGCAACGCCGAGCGAAGGATGTCTTCCCAGATTCGGTCGACATAATGTGCAGCCCTTGCCGCTTCCATGAGCGCGCGCGCCTCCGCGGGCTCCAGCGCCTTGCCGCGCAGGCCAGAGCAGAGCGTCGCGCGGACGTCGACGAGTGGGATCGACATCGGCCGCCAGCCGGCTTCGGCCGGGCCGTGCACCAGTGCCACCTCGTCGTCGCCGACGATGCTGCCGCGGGCGTAAGCGCGATAGACGGCCCCGACGCCGTGCAAGCCGAAGCCGTTCATCTCGGCGGCGCGAAGCGCGCCGATGCTCGACGCGCCGAACATTGTGATCCCCGCGGAAAGGAGCAGCAGGATCTCCTTGTGGCGGACGGCGGGCCGGTGGTCGAAATAACCGTCGATCAGGCAGATCGTCGGATCCGGCTCGCCGGTCAGGTCGAGCAGATCGCCCGCTTCGGCAGGCGGGCGCCACACGACGCCCGGGAAGGCGGCGCGGTCGGCGGGCGAAAGCGACGGCCCGGCGAAGGCGATGACTCTCATGCGGGCCTGCGGCGCCTTCGCCGGAGCGAGCCGAGGCCCGGCACGAACAGCTTGACCGCGGCGAGGCCGTCCTCCGGCCGGTCGAGGCGCTTCATGACGACTTGCCTGTAGCCGAGCCGTGCAAGCTGCTCGGCCGTCCGCTCCCATTCCCCCGGGCCTGGTTCGATTTCGCCCCAGTCGCGCAGGCGCACTCCATCGAGCGCCGGAGCTTCGGCACTCGTGTCGGGACCGGCCGAATAATGGGACGGGAGGAAGTCGTCGCGAACGCCGGCGATGAAGGTCAGCCGCGACTGGACCGCCTCGGCGAGCGCCTTGAACAGCGAGATTTCCGGGTCGCCGTGGGCAGCGGTTCCGGAGAAGCGGCGATAGCACGTTCCGAACTCGCCCGGCGCGCCGATCGAGACGACCAGCGTTGGCAACCCGGTCGGGGACGCGGGCGCGAAGACGCGAAGGCCCACCCCCAGCTCCCGGAAACGCTCGCGCCATTCGGCGAACCAGGCGAAAGGGATGGTGTCGACGTCGAGCACCGTCCCCAGCCGTTCATCCCGGCTCGACCGGTCCCATTCGCCCACGGCATCGCGCTCGATGACCTCCCACAGCGCGGTCCGCACGGCGCCGTCTTCGCTTGCCGCCACGGCAAGGCCCGTGCTCGAGCGCGCGAACCACGGCGCCTCGATTCGGGTGAAGTCGAGCGCGATCAGCTCGAACGGAAGATAATGGGTCCTCCCGCCGAGCAGGTCGGTGGCGATGCACCATTGCACCAGCTCCGGCGGCGGGAGTTCGCGGTCATGGGCATAGTCGCCGAGCCGCGGCGCCCGCTCTGCTTCGGGCAGGGCGGCCAAGCCGCAAAGCGGCCCGTCCGGCTGCGCCGTCTCCGCGCAGTCGCACTCGATCGCTTCGCACAACGCCCCGAGCGCCGCGTCGAGGTGGGAGGCGCCCTTGCCTTGGTGGACGCTGAGCGAGCGGCCGGCCGGCCTCACCGCCTGCCAGACGGGAAGGGCGAGCCGGTCCAGCCCGGTGACGTCGGCAAGCCGGGTCACGCCGCGGGCCCGGGCCACGCGCCGGGCCTGCCCGAAAGGCAGACGCGGCTCGACCGGGTCCGCCGCGCCGAGGGGAGCGGGAGCGAGCCGGCTATTGCTCTGGGGTCGTGGTGCCGCTGGACGTGCTCTTGTCGTTGATGTTGGCCGCGGTCTTTCCGAGCGACGATTCGTCCTCGGTCTTGGTCGGTTGCGGTTTCTTTTCCGTATCGGTTTTCTTGCTGTCGCTCATCGTCTGCGCTCCTGAGCCGTTGGCCGCGAGGGTGCGCCGCATCCGAACGGGATCCGACACCTCGCGATGGTAGCAGCTTCGCCGCGTCAGGAACAGCGAGGCGTTCCGATTCGCGCTTCACTCCGCCGGGTGAATTGTGGGGGGTGGTCCTAGCCGTTAAGGCGCGCGGATGCTGAAGAAGACAGAGGGGCCGGAGCTCGACGCGCTGCGGCTTATCGACGAGCGGCTGCGCTGGCTTTCGTCCTGGACGATCCACCACGCCAACCATCTTCGTGAGAGCGAGGACGGGCTCAAGGTCGGCGGCCACCAGGCCTCGTGCGCGTCGATGACGTCGATCATGGCAGCGCTCTATTTCCATGCGCTCGGCCCGAACGACCGGGTGGCGGTCAAGCCGCACGCCGGGCCGGTGCTTCACGCCATCCATTATCTGCTCGGGACGCAGAGCCGCCAGCAGCTCGAGGCCTTTCGGGGCTTCGGCGGCGCGCAGAGCTATCCGAGCCGGACCAAGGACAGGATCCCGGTCGACTTCTCGACCGGTTCGGTCGGCCTCGGCGTGGCGATCACCGCCTTTGCCAGCCTCGTCCAGGACTATCTGGTCGCCCACCGGCTGCTGGCGCCGGAGGAGGCGGGCCGGATGGTCGCGCTGATGGGCGACGCCGAGCTCGACGAGGGCAATATCTACGAATGCCTGATCGAGGCCTATAAGCACGGCATCCGCAATTGCTGGTGGATCGTCGACTATAACCGCCAGTCGCTCGACGCGACCTCGGCCGACCGGATGTTCAGCCGCTTCGACGAGATTTTCGCGAGCTGCGGCTGGCGGGTGATCACTCTGCGCTACGGCCGCCAGCTCGACGCGGCGTTCCGCGAGCGCGGCGGCGAGCGGCTGAAGGCCTGGCTCGATGCGGTAAGCAACGCCGATTATTCGGCGCTCACCTATCTGGGCGGCGCGGCCTGGCGCGAGCGGCTGCTGAAGGAGGCGCCCGAGACGAAGCCGATCCTCGAGTCTCGTGACGACGAGGCGCTGCACGCGCTGATGACCAATCTCGGCGGTCACGACATGGACGCGCTGGTCGAGGCGTTCGACCAGGCGCGAGACGACGTGCCGACCCTGTTCATCGCCTTCACCGTCAAGGGCTTCGGCCTCCCTTTCGCGGGGCACAAAGACAATCATGCCGGACTGATGAATCCCGGCCAGCTCGCCGCCCTGCGCGAGCGGATGGGCATCGAGGAGGGCCAGGAATGGGAGCCCTGGGCGGGCCTCGGCGGCAATGCGGCGGCGGCCGCGCAGGCGGCGGTCGCCGCCAGCCGCATCGCGCGGGCGAAGCGCGAACGGGCCTGGAACCAGGCCGAAGTGGCGGTGATCGTCCCGCCCACCGGGGAGGAGCAGTCAACCCAGGCGGCGTTCGGGCGCATCCTCCTCGATCTGTCGCGCGCCGGGGGAGCGC